>NZ_JBHWUO010000004.1:0-283677 GCF_042736975.1 Streptomyces sp. NPDC059989 | reverse complement strand
CGGCAGCGGTCATCCGCCAGCAGGTGGACCTTGCTGGTCAGCCCGCCCCGGGAGCGTCCCAGGGCCTCGCGGCCCTCTGCGTCCACACGTGTGCCACCCCTTTTTCAGGATGGTCGGCCGGTGGGTGGTGCCGGGCTCCGGCCGCGTGCTGGTGAGCCCGGCAGGTGGTGGAGTCGACGTTGACCGCCCACGAGCCATCCGCGTCCAGGGCGGTGGAGTCGGCACCGGCCTGCAACGCCCGCAGGATCTTCGACCAGGTGCCATCGGCCGACCAGCGGCGGTGGCGTTCATAGACGGTCTGCCAGGAACCGTAGCGTTCGGGCAGGTCACGCCAGGGAATCCCGGTCCTTGTCCGGTAGAGCACACCGTTGACAACGGTCCGATGGTCGGCCCACCGGCCACCCGGACTACCGGTCTCCGGCAGCAGCCCAGCTATTCGATCCCACTGAGCATTCGTCAGTTCATGCCGACGCACCATGACCGACTCATGCCCGGAACAGCGACAGATCCACCATCCCGGGCAAGAGCCATCAGACACTGCCTAGGCGGGGTGGCCGCCGCCGTCGGTGTGGTCGGCCTGGCTGGAGAACTTGTTGAGGAAGACGTCGTACCGCCCGTCGGGACGCCGGGTGAGGGTGGCGCCGTCCTGCCAGACGCCGTTGTCGTCCCACCACTGGCTGCCGTGGGGATCGCCCTGGTTCTGGTGGATGTTGTGCATGCCGAGGCCCTGGTCGAAGGGTTCGCCGAAGACCACGATCGGACGGCCCGGCAGGAGGATGGTCTCCAGGGCCTGGGCGGCCTCGATGTTGGATCCCGAGACCCACGGGCGGCGCGGGTTCAGCCGGGCCAGGAGGTTCTCCAGCCAGGCCGGCGGGCGGCGGACGAACAGGCAGCCGGGGCGGTCCACGAAGGCCGGGTGCCGGAGGTAGTCGATGGCGCCCGAGCCCGAGGTCATCGACAGTTCGTGGAACCCGGCCGGGAGCGTGGAGGCCGGTTCGAGCACCGATGCGGCCAGCGTGAACACCTTCCACTGGACGCCGGTGGCGGACTGCTTGCTGTCCACGTCGACGGCGCACCGGTACCGTCCTGCGGGCGCGTCGACTTCGAGGTTGACGTGGAACCAGCGGCCCTGGGAGTCGGGCTGATCGCGAAAGTGCCGGTGCAGCGTCCCTGACAGCACTCCGTAGGCTTCGAGCGGCATGCCGTCCAGTCAACCACCGGTCCTGGGCGCAGGTCCGTGACTCGCCGGAAACTCCGCCTCGGCCTGGTGGGCGAGCGGCGGGTGATCGGTGTGGACGGTGGCCGCGGTCAACCGCGGGACGGCGTGGATCAGGGCGTGCTCGGCCGCCACGGCCAGTTCGTGCGCCTGGACGACCGTCAGGTGGGGGGCGACGACGATGTCCGCTTCGGCGCGCAGGGCGTGGCCGATCCACCGCATGCGCACCTGCCCGGTGCCCAGTACGCCGTCCACGGCGCGCAGCGCGGACTCCGCGGAATCGACGAGGGCGGGGTCCACGGAGTCCATCAGCCGGCGGCAGACCTCGCGAGCGGCGTCCTTGAGCACCAGCAGGATGGCCAGGGTGATCAGCAGGCCGACGACCGGGTCGGCGGCCCGCCAGCCGAGCGCCGCGCCTCCGGCGCCCAACAGGACGGCCAGGGAGGTGAAGCCGTCGGTACGGGCGTGCAGTCCGTCGGCGGCGAGCGCCGCCGAGCCGATCCGGCGGCCGGTGCGGATGCGGTAGCGGGCGACCCACTCGTTGCCGGCGAACCCGATGAGGGCGGCCGCGCAGACCGCCCACAGGTGGGTGACCTCGCGGGGGTGCAGCAGCCGGTCGACGGCCACGTAGGCGGCAGCGGCGGCCGAGGCCCCGATGGTCGCCACGATGACGATGCCGGCCAGGTCCTCGGAGCGGCCGTAGCCGTACGTGTAGCGGCGGTTGGCCGCCCGCCGGCCGAGGACGAAGGCGATGCCCAGGGGGACGGCGGTCAGGGCGTCGGCGGCGTTGTGGATCGTGTCGCCGAGCAGTGCCACCGATCCCGAGAGGCCGACGATCACGGCCTGGAGGAGGGCGGTCACGGCGAGGACGGCCAGGGAGATCCACAGCGTGCGCATCCCCTCGCGAGAGGTCTCCATCGCCGCGTCGACCTTGTCGGCGGCCACGTGGCTGTGGGGCACGGCCGAGTGGTGGTGGGCGTGGGTGTCGTCGTGGGCGTGGTCGTGTCGATTCCCCTCCATGCGATCCACCGTGGCATACGGATCCGATTGCGGCTACAACCGTCATACGCCCTGTGGCCAGGTGCGATGTGCTCGCAAGTACGCCCGCGGAGCACCCCCTCACCCCGGGCAGGGCGGGGCGTACTCCACTCCGGGGAGGTAGCGCTTCCATTGCTCCCGGGTGGGGCCCGATCCGGTCGTTCCGCAGATGCGGCGGACGGCCTCCGCGGGGCCGGTGTACCAGGTCTGGAGGGCGGCGTCGGAGCTTCCGCCGACCACGCCGAGCAGCCTGTGCCCGGAGTCCTGGAACGCCAGCGCCGTCACGCTCCCGGCCGTCTCGCGCGGCGGGCCGAGGGGCGTCGGTGCGGAGGGGTCGGTGAGGTCCCAGAGCCGCAGGGTGGCATCGCGGCTGCTGACGGCGAGCGTCCTGGAGTCCGGGCTGACCGCCACGGCCTCGATCTCGTCGGTCGGCCCGGTCAGCGGGGCGCCCAGGAGTGCGGGGCGGTCGGGGCGGGAGACGTCCCACAGCTCGACCCGGTGGGTATAGGTGGCGACGAACAGCGTGCGGCCCTCCGGGCTGAACGCCAGCTCTTTCGCCCCCGCCACCGAAAAGCCCTGTTCGTAGGCGGATGGGGCCGCCGGATCGGTCACCTTCCACAGGCGCACCTGGTCGTCGTAGTCGACCGTGGCGACGACGGGGTCACGGGGGCTGGGCAGCGCCTGCCGGAATCCGCCCTCGATGGTGCCGAGCGCGTCCGGGTTGCGGGCCGGGCGAGCCACCCACGTCACGTCCCTCTTCCCCGTGTAGAGAACCAGGCCGTCCGCGCCCGGGACGGCACGGGCCTCCCGGACCGTGGCCGGCACGGTCAGGCGTCGGGGGCTCGCCTGGGACCGTACGTCCCACAGCTCCGGGCCGGATTCCCGGTTGACGGCCAGCGTCGCTCCGTCCGGTGCCGGTACGGGCGTCCCGCCTCTCAGCTCCACCCCGTAGAGGGAGTCCCGTGCCTTGGGATGCGCGGGATCCGTGGTGTCCCACACCGCCTTGGTGTCGGACAGGAACCTTCCGTCCGGCCCGAAGTCCGCCCACCAGCCGTCGGCCGAACCGCCATCGGGGTACTGGAGCGGCGCCGAACGGTTCAAGCTTCCCAGGTCCCACAACCGGACCGTGTGGTCCAGGGCCGCGGCCGCCAGTGTGCGTCCGTCGGAGCTGAGCGTCAGCTGGTGGATGTCGTCGGGCTGGCCCCTGAGCTCAGGGCCGAGGAGCTTCGGGTGCGCGGGATCGGACACGTCCCGGAACTGGACGACACCACCGCGTTCGTCGTCCGAACTGCCCGTGGCGGCCGTGATCAGGATCCGCCCCTCCCTGCTGAAAAGGATGGCGGCCACCTTGCCCGACCTTTCCAGGACCGGCGCCGCCTCCACCGGACGGTCCAGGTCGGACACGTCCCACAACTGCAGTCCGTCAATGGTGCCGCCGAAGCTCGCAAGCAGTCGGCCGTCCGGGGAGAAGGCGCGCGCGCCGGACATGACGGTCCTTCCGGTCAAGGTTCCCGCCGGGATGGCGGGGGTGTCGGGGCCCGCAACGCGCCACAGGGTGGTGACCGTGCTCCCGGGATCGCCGAACCGGGTGACGGCCAGGCTCCGTCCGTCGGGACTGAAGACGGAATGCACGGAGTAGACCTTGCCGGTGCCGGTCTGTAGCCGCTCGCCGTTCTTGCGGGGGTGGGCGGGGTCGGTCACGTTCCACAACTGGAGCGTGCCGTCGGTATCGCCCACGGCGAGCAGGTCCCCCGCCGGGTTGAACACCACGCTGGTCGGATCCGCGGCCTCGGGCAGCTGTGCCACGATCGCCGCGCCGCCGGTGGAGGTGACCTCGTACAGCCGGACCGGTCCACCGGGGGAGGCCGCGGCCAGGATGTTGCGGCGCGGATGGAAGCGTACGGTCAGCGCCGTGGGCAGCGGTTCACCCAGCGGACGCAGCGTGCGGGTGTCCCACAACCGGACGGGGCCTTCGGCGGTGTTGGTGACGAGCAGCGTGCCGTCGAAGTTGAACCGCGCGTCGTGCATCGCGTCGTTCTTGTCCGCATGCGGCACGTTCAGGACGCGTGCCGCCGGGCGGTCGGCGAGACCCAGGACCGCGCCGGCCGTCTGGGGGTCGGGCGACAGCGACCAGGCGGCCGCGGCCAGTTGGGCCGCCAGTGCCGGGTCGGCCGCGTACAGGTCCGGGGCCCGTGTCGCGAGGAGGCGGGCCAGCGCGGCGTTGCGCTGTGCGAGGGCTTGGCCGCGCTGCTCGCCCGCGTACAGCAGGGCGCCGGCGGCCACCAGCAGCAGCGCGGTGAGCGCGGCGACGGTCTGGTAGAGCCGTCTGACGCCGCGGCGTTCGCGGGCCCGGGCGGCCGCCAGGAACTCCTTGACCTCCGGGGCCACGGCCTGCCGGTTGCCCGGCTGCTCGGCCCAGGCGCGGGCCGTCGCGAGCCGGCTTCCGCTGTGCAGGAAGGCGGGGTCGCGGTCGGTGCGCCGCCACTGTTCGGCGGCCTCGGCGAGGCGCCGGCGGACCAGGCCGCCGGTGCGCTCGGTGTCGATCCAGTCGCGGAGGCGGGGCCAGCCGCGCAGCAGCGCCTCATGGCTGATCTCGACGGTGTCGTGGGCCTGTTCGCCGGCCGTGCGGCCCTGGGTGAGCAGGCGGGCGCGGGTGAAGGCCTCCACGGCAGCGTCGGCGCCACCCTGGACGAGTTCCTCGCGGGCCACCCGGCGCCGGGCCGGGTCGGAGTCCTCGCCGATCAGGACCAGGCGCAGGAACAGGTCCTGGGCCGCGGTCCGGTCGGGGGTGTCGAGGGCGTTGAAGGTGCGTTCGGCGGTTCTGGCCAGGGCCTCGTGGATGCCGCCGGTGTCCCGGTAGCCGTCGACGGTCAGCTGGTGTCCGTGCCGCCGCTGCCAGGTGGCGCGGAGGGCGTGCGCGAGCAGGGGGAGCCGGCCGGCCTCCTCGGCCGTTCCCGGCAGCGCCATCCCGAGGTCGTGGAGCAGGAGGTCGACCAGGCCTGGTTCGAGTTCGAGGCCCACGGCCGCCGCGGGGAGGGCGATGGCCTGCTGGATCTCGGCCTCCGACATCGGGCCGACCACGATCTGGCCGTCGCGGGCGGCGGCGCGCAGTTGCGGATACCGGGCGCAGTGCCCGTAGAAGTCGGCGCGGAGCCCCAGGACCACGAGGGCCGGGGCCGCGGCGAGTTCGGTGAGCCGGGCGACGAACCGCTCGCGTTCCCCTTCCTCCTCGCAGAGCGTGAACAGTTCCTCGAACTGGTCCACGATCAGGAGGAACGGCCGGGCTTCCGGCGCGGGTTCCGGGAGTGTCTCCAGCTGCGCCGCGAGCGCGCGCAGCGGCTCGGCGGTGGGGGTCATGACCAGGTGCGGCCAGTCCCTGGAGCCGGGAGCGGGGAGTCCGCCGCCGGCTACGGCCCGCGTCAGGCCGGCGCGGAGCAACGAGGATTTGCCGGCACCGGAGGCGGCCACCACCAGTTGGAGGCCGGGGTGGTCGAGCCGTTCGGCCAGCCGGTCCATGAGCTCGGCCACGAGCCGGTCCCGGCCGAAGTACCACTGCGCGTGCTCCGGACCGAAGGCCGCCAGGCCGGGGTAGGGGCAGTCCACGTCGGCGGCGTCGGCCCGGTGCACGGCCGCGGCGCCGGGTCCGCCGTAGTGGATGTGCTGATCGCGGCCGGCGACGTAGGCGGTACCGCTGCCGCCGACGTCGACGTGCTGCCCGCCCGGGCCCTGGCCCCCGTCCCCGTCCCCGCCCTCGCCCTCGCCGGAACCGGGGCCGGTCGACTGCGGCACCGCGCTCACCTGCCGCTGATGTGCTGGTCGCGCCCGGCCACGTATGCCGTGCCGTGGTCGCTGACCCTCACCTCCTGTTTCACGACGGAGCGACTTTCGGGCTCGGGCGGCCGCGGGGCGAGTTCGTCGACCATCCGGCGTATCTCTGCCGCGAGCTCCGGTCGCGTGAGCAGGAGCCTGCGCAGGCGCCGCTGCCAGTCCACGACGAGTTCCGCCTCGGCGTCCCCGTCGCCCGCCGCGCGGGCGGCGGCCAGCTCGGCTCCGGCCGCGGTCAGCTCGGCCTCCACGGCGACCGCGCGCTCCGGATGGACCTGCCGCCACCAGCCGACGGCGACCGACTTGGTGTGCTCCCACAAGTCCGTGGACATGGTCCCCACCAGTGCGCTGCCGGCGGCTAACGCCAGAGTCTCCAGGTCCATACGATCCCCCGCCTCCCCGCGGCCACGACCTACGTCGACACCCTCACGCACCATCAGAACAGGGCGACCTGTGGGGCTGTCAACACGGTGGCGCGCTAAGCTTCGCGCCGCGCGGCACATGCGAACAGGCAGGGAGAACAGTGTTTGAGTCGGTGCAGGAGAATCCGTACCCCGACAGCCACGTCCTCGGCGAGGGGCCGGATCCGCATCCGCTGCTCACGCCGGTGCTGCCGCTGCTGGGGCGCTGGCACGGCCGGGGGCAGGGACAGTATCCGACCCTGGAACACGACTTCCGCTACGAGCAGGAGGTCACCTTCAGCCACGACGGCCGCCCCTTCCTGCGGTACGAGGCCCGCGCATGGCTGATCGACGGGTCCGGGGCGCCGGTGCGGCCGGCGGGGCGGGAGGCCGGGTGGTGGCGGGTGACGCCCGACGCGTCCCTGGAGGTGGTGCTCGCGCACCCCACCGGCATCGTCGAGACCTACGTGGGACGGGTGTCCGGTACGGAGATCGAGATCGAGACCAAGGACGTGGCGCTGACGCCCCTGGCCAAGGAGGTCACCGCCACCCGGCGGCATTACGCCCTGGGGACCGGCGAGATGACGGTGACGCACGACATGGCCGCGGTCGGGCAGCCGCTGCAGCACCACCTCACGACGCACCTGCGGCTGCGCACGTCCTGAGGGAGGGCAGCGCGCAGTCCTGACTCTCCGGGACGGGTCACCGGGCAGCGTCGGCGTGACATCCTGCCGTCGTGCGCGTACTGATCGTGACGGCGGGATCGTGGGGTGACGTCGCCCCGTACACCGGGCTGGGGCTGCGGCTGCGGTCGGCGGGCCACGAGGTGGTCATCGCCACGCACAGCCGCTTCGAGGAGGCGGTGACCGCCCACGGACTGGGTTTCCGCGGCCTGCCCCTCGACCCGCGCGAGGAGCTGGCCTCCGCGGCCGGCCAGGGGCTGGCCAAGGCGGTCAGCCCGCCGGTGGCCATGGCCCGGGTGATCCGCATGGCGCGGGAGTTCATGCCCCGGCTCACGCGGGGCGTCGTGGACGCCGTCGGGCAGGGCGCGGACGTGCTGCTGGGCTCCACGCTCACCGACCCGATGTGCTCGGCGCTCGGCGAGGCCCTGGCGCTGCCGGCCCTCGGCGTCTACCTCCAGCCGATCGAGCCGACGGCGGCCTTTCCGCCGCTGGTCACCAGGGCCCGGTCGTTCGGGCCGTACGGGAACCGGGTGGCGGCGCAGGCCCTGTGGACCGTCACCGACCGGATCTTCGCGCCCGCGGTGAGCGCGCTGCGCAGCGAACTGGGACTGGCGCCCCGGAAGTTCGGCGGTCCGCTCGGACTGCCGCGCGGGCGGGTCGTGCTGCACGGGTTCAGCCCGCGGGTCGTCCGGCGGCCTGCGGACTGGCCCGAAGGCCACGAGGTCTGCGGGTACTGGTGGCCCGCGGCCGCGCCCGGCTGGCGGCCCGATCCACGGCTGTCGGCCTTCCTCGACGCGGGCCCGCCGCCGGTGTTCGTCGGCTTCGGCAGCTTCGTCGCCGCCGATGCGGAGCGGCTGAGCGCCCTGGTCGCCGAGGCCCTGCGTCGGGCCAGGGTCCGCGGCGTCGTCCAGTCGGGCTGGTCCGGCCTGCACGCCGAGGGCGACGACCTGCTGACGGTACGGGAGGTCCCCCACGACTGGCTGTTCCCGCGCACGGCCGCCGTGGTCCACCACGCGGGCGCCGGAACCACCGCGGCCGGCCTGCGCGCCGGGGTCCCGGCCGTCCCCGTCCCGGTCCAGCTGGACCAGCACTTCTGGGCCGCCCGCCTCACCGCTCTGGGGGTGGCCGGTCCCCCGCTGCGCTACCAGCGCCTGACCGCGCCCCGCCTGGCCGCCGCGATCGCCACGGCCACCGGCACCCCTGCCCTGACCACCCGCGCCCGCGCCCTCGCCGCCGACCTCGCCCGGGAGGACGGCGCCGCCCGGGTCCTCACGGCACTGCAGCGGCTCGGGTGAGCCTGCGGGTGGTCGGGGCCGTACTGGGAGAGGCCTGATGCCCCCCTAGCGCAGCCCACAGCTACGGAAGTCGACGGCCGCCATCACCACGGCATCAGTACGCGGTTGAGACAGAATGCTCTTCGCCTCGCTGGGATCTGCGCTGAGTGCAGCCATGGCTCGGGAGACTTGACTCGCGACACGTTCGGATTCCCGGGAGATTTCGCTCCGATGCCATTCCTCGACGGTCCGCTCCTGGGAGAAATAGGCAGCGACAACCGACAAGGCGCAACAGAACTGCTCCAGGCTTCGCTCGAGGCACGTCCCCTCCCCCTCAGCCTTGAATGACTGCGCTGCGCTGTTCAGTGCCAGGATCAAACCGTTCCCGTCGCCGGCCGCGTCGACACCGGATCGCATTCCCAAGGTCGACGCGACCATGCTGGAACCCTCTTCTCTCGCCTTGGCTATGGCGGCCTCCGCGACAGACAGGCCCATTCGTCGGGTGACGCGGAAGACCACCTCGGGCACTGAGACTTCCACCCCTTCTTCGCGTCGTACATCGACGCACTGGCGAGCGGCCCGAATGAGATCTCTGGGGAGCCCACCGCTCAGTGCGTGACAGTAGAGAGCCAGCTCGTCAGGAAAATACAGAACCCGACGCTTCAGAAGTTCCCTGGATTCATCCAGACTGAATCGCCGAACCGGCACCACCGTGTCGAAGGAGGAATCGAAGGCGTCCCTCACCGGAACCCCTCTGAGCGAGAAGGAGTGCAGGGCGTCCTCCGATACCGAGACGACGAAGTGAACGTGGTCGACATGAAGGAGGTCCTTCATTCCGTTGACGAAGGCCAGCGCATCACCCGGTTTTTCCATCTTGTCCAATTCATCCAAGGCGAGAACCATGTCCTTCTTGGTGATCTCGTGGTACCGAGCGGCAAAGGACTTGAAGTCCGAAACCAGTTCCGGGTGAGTCCGCTCCCTCTCGGTCAGCTCCATCTGATCCTGATCTTCCATGGTCAGAAATTTGACCGCGAAGGCATTCTTCGACGTGTGCTGATGTTTCGAGGTGAAATCCAGGGATTGGAGAACCTTGCGAGCCAGCCGGACTTCCGCAGCTTCGTGGGCGGAGGAGCCTGCTCTGACACTCGCCAGGAGGCCTAGTGAGTAGATGCCCAGACCGATGACCAGGAGGACCAGACCGAAGACATCGATCGCCGACAACCGCGCGTAACTCGACACGTGATTGAGGACGATGACGCCACCACCGAATACTGCGACCAAGAGACCCACCATGCTTCGAACCCAGGCAGTCCTTTGGGTTTCCCCCTTCGGCGAAACATCCGCACCGCAGTCCTTGAGCACCGCCCGTGCCACTTCACCATGGATCAGACGAATGAATTCCGGGGACGAATACTTCACCGGAATGGGAAGATACACGCCCAGACGCTCATGGGAGGCATCGTTGCATACTCGGCGCATGACCGTGGTCTTGCCGACTCCCCGTGGACCGCTGATCCCTACCGCAGAGGTCGTGTGATCTTTTATGAATCTGATCACGCTGCTCACTGATTCGGATTCGACCGTATCAGTGGATTCCAACTCCACCAGACGTGGCGCATCGGAACTGTCAAGGAAGGGGAGTCTCCGCTGATCTCGTTCGTGCTGCTCGTTGATGATGGATGAGAGCGTTCCCTTGGCGTCGATCGCGAGGCTCTGCAAGAGCCGGGCCTCCGCTCCCTTCAGCCTCAGTCGCGCGTTCTCGTGCCGGCGCACCCAGGTGACGGCAGCCGAGCTGATGGACGAAATCAAGCCGAGGGTCACTCCGACAGCCAGAACACCGACCCACCCACGGGTGTCACTGACGAAGGACATGTATATGACGGTCGCCAAGGCGGAGACGACAACCGTAGCGATCACCAGCGGCACCCAGAAGTTGGGACGACTGCTCTTTATGAGGTCCAGGTTTGCGTTCTGCCACTCGGCGTGCTCCGACGGTGCACCTTCCAGCAATTGCGGCTGCAGCCGACGCAACTCTTCTTCCGATTCTTTGTTCAGCTCTCCGAGCAGGTCCGGGCTGGCGGTCGCAGCCTCGACGGCTCTCTCCAGAATCTGATCGACCGAAAGGTACTCGGTTGATTCCTCGGGAGCTCGCTTGGATCGGAAGAGCATGAGTCCTCCCAGGGTGCAGACGCGCAACAACCCTGCTATATGAAATTTTAGTGCGGCTCCCGCTTCCTGCATCTTCCGACTGCGGACCCGCCTGATGGTGGCCGAAATCGAGGGCTCGTGGGACGGGCCGCGCCGGGCGATGATGGCTCGATGGACCGACGGGTGGACACACGACCGGCACCGTACGCGGCACCACCGGAACCCCGTCCGGACGGCAGAGTGCCGGGTGAGGCGTACGCCGTGTCGGCCGAGTTCTACGACGTGTTGCACGCCCGGGCGTACCACCGGCACGCGCTGGCCCTGGCCGGGCCCGCGGGCGCGGCCCGGGTCGGGATCGTCGAAGTGGGGGCCGGGACCGGGCTGGTCACCGATGTGCTGATCGGCGCCTCCTCCGTGCCGGTGCATGCCGTCGAGCCGGCCGCGGCGATGCGGGCCGTGCTGCTGTCCCGGCTGCACCCGCCCGCCGGGGGCTCCGCCGGGGACCGGGTGACCGTACACGCCTGTTCCGCGCTCGAACTGTCCCTCAGCGGCCAGGCCGACCTGGCGGTGTGCCTGCGGATGGCTGCTGGCCTGCCTCCCGAGGAGCGGCGCGCGCTGTGGCGGACGCTTGCCGATCTGCTGGTACCGGGCGGCCTGCTCTTCCTGGACCGCCCGCCGGCCCGGCTCCCGGCGCGGCCCGCCCGGCGCTCGCTGGGCGAGGTACGGCTGGGTACGGACACGTACGGCGGACAGGTCATCGCGTATGCCGAGGACGGCCGGATCCGCTGCGACTACACCTACCTGGTGTGCCGTCAGGGCCGGGTGCTGCGCCGGGCACAGGAGTCCTTCCTGCTCTGGCCGCTGACCAGGGAGGCGCTGGGCGAGGAGCTCGCGGACGCGGGCCTCGCCCTCGACGGGGACCTGCCGCCGGACCTGCTGCGCGTATGGCGGCCCCTGCCATAGGACGGCCCCGGACTGTGGTGTCCGCACATGTGGGCCGCCGGGTCGTGCGTCTCTTAGGTTCCGGGCCATGACGAGCGAACTTCACGTGGATCCCGCCGCGCCGGTGGACCTTTCCGGACGCACCGCCCTGGTGACCGGGGGCGGCAGCGGCATCGGGCGGGCCTGCGCGCGGGCGCTGGCCGGGGCCGGGGCACTCGTACACGTGGCCGACATCGACGCGGGAGCGGCCGAGGAGGTCGCGAAGGCCGTCGGTGGCCGTGCGCACGTCGTGGACCTGGCCGATGCCGAGGCGGTCCGTGCGCTGCCCGCCGAGGTGGACATCCTGGTCAACAGTGCCGGGTTGCAGCACGTGGCGGCGATCGAGGACTTCCCGCCGGACCGGTTCGAGCTGATCCAGCGGGTGATGGTCACCGCGCCGTTCCTGCTGCTGAGGCAGTGCCTGCCGCACATGTACGCGGGTGGCTGGGGGCGGGTGGTGAAC
Source organism: Streptomyces sp. NPDC059989 (assembly GCF_042736975.1). Lineage (NCBI taxonomy): Bacteria > Bacillati > Actinomycetota > Actinomycetes > Kitasatosporales > Streptomycetaceae > Streptomyces > Streptomyces sp. NPDC059989. Next base: position 271,648 of record NZ_JBHWUO010000004.1, on the reverse strand, counting down.
ATCTCCAGCGTGCACGGACTGCGGGCCAGCGCCTTCAAGTCGGCGTACGTGGCCGCCAAGCACGGGCTGGAGGGCCTGAGCAAGGTCGCGGCCGTCGAGGGCGCCCCGCACGGGGTGACCAGCAACTGCGTCAACCCGGGCTACGTCCGTACCCCGCTGGTCGAGCGGCAGATCGGCGCGCAGGCCGAGGCCCACGGCATCGCTCCCGAGGACGTCGTGACGGACGTCCTGCTCAAGCGCTCGGCGATCAAGCGGCTGATCGAGCCGGAGGAGGTGGCGGCGGTCGCGGTGTGGCTCTGCGGCCCGCACACCGGCTACGTCACCGGCTCGTCCATCCCCCTCGACGGTGGGTGGGGCGCCCACTGAAGATCACTATGGTCTGACGGGGACCAGGACCCCCTGCGGCCGGCCTCGGGCGGATGCCCGAGGCCGGCCGGCCCCGTGCCGGGGCCGGGCAGGCCGGTTCAGGCGATCTGCCACAGCTGGTACGCCGAGCCGTTGGCCGGCTGCTGCGTGACCAGGGCTCCGTCTGTGCCGGAGGCGGTGGTCATGAGGAGGCCGCTCTTCTTGTTGGCCACCGAGTGGCCTCCGGAGCCCGCTCCGGTCGTCCGCCAGCGTTGGCTGTCGCCGCCGGTGCACGTCGCCTGGACGACGGCGGCGCCCGCGGCGGTGGAACCGCCGGCGACGTCCGCGCACAGCTTGGAGGAGCCGTTGACCAGGGTGTAGGTGCCGTCTGCGTTGAGGGTCAGCTGCCACTGCTGGTTGGGTCCGCCGTGCGGCGTCCAGGTGATCAGCTGGGTGCCGGAGGTGCTGGAGCTCGCCGGGTCGTCGAGCGCCTTGCCGCCGGCGGTCAGGGTGCGGGTGCCGCTCAACTGGCCGCCGTACACCTCGAATTCGTACAGCGAGTATCCGTAGGAGGTGCCCCGCTGGGTGCCGTGGACGCGGATGTGGCGGCCCGACCCGGTGAGGCCGGTGAGGTCCTGGACGCCGCCGGTGCCCGTGGTGGTGGAGTAGACGGTGCGCCAGGTGGTGGCGTCGTCGGAGAGCTGGATCTGGAAGGACTTCCCGTACGCCGCCTCCCAGCGCAGCACCACGCGGCTGATGCTCTGGGTGGACCCGAGGTCGACCTGGAGCCATTGCGGGTCGCCGTACGCGCTGGACCAGCGGGTGGCGGGGTCGCCGTCGGTGGCCGAGGCCGCCGGGAAGTTCGCCGCCTCGGTGCTGGAGGCGGTGGTCGGGCGGCCCTGGGCCAGGTTGCCCGGTCGGCCGAGGCCGGGCCAGGCGGGGTTGTGGCCGACGGCCGCGGCGATCGGGGTGAAGGCGGCGTAGGTCGGGGTCAACTTGGGCGAGCCCCAGGTCTGTTGGGCCAGTGCGCGCAGCGGGTACATGATGCCGGCCGCGATCTGCTGCTCGGTTTCGGCGGTGGGGTTGTCGCACCAGACGTGGAGCACCGAGCCGGGGTTCTTCGCGGGGTCGGACAGGGTGTTGCCGCCCTCGAAGCGGTCCGGCGTCCAGGTCTCGTACATCCACTTGGTGTCGGGTTTCGCGCCGCCGAGCACGTAATAGGTCGGGGTCCAGGACTCGTTGGCGACGATGTGGCCGGCGTCGGCGAGCTGCTGGGGCGTGAGGCCGTAGGTGTACCAGTACTCGACGAGGATGCCGGGGTGGGGGCGGAGCGTGCCGTCGCCTGACTTGATGCCGTCGTTCCACATCCGGGTGGTCTTGCCGCCCGCTCGCACGAGGTCGTCCGCCCAGTTGACGAACCCGTAGTAGGTGTCCTTGGCGGTGGCGTTCGCGCCGTAGTGGGCGCGGGCGTAGCTCAGCAGCTGCGGGTACTTGCCGTAGTCGGTGACGTATTCGTCGGCGCCGATGTGCCAGTAGGGGGCCGGGAACAGCGGCAGGTACTCGTTGATCAGGTCCTTGATCAGGGTGTACGAGGCGGGGAGCGAGAGGTCGATGAAGTCGGGGCTGACCGCGCCCGAGCTGCTCTTGAGCTTGAGTTCGGGGTGGGCGGCCAGGACCGCGTTCATGTGCCCGGGGGTGTCGATCTCCGGGACGATGGTGACGTGGTACTTGCGGCCGAGCTCGACCAGGTCGGCGATGTCCTGCTTGGAATAGTGGTCGGCGGAGACGATCTCGGGGTGGGTGGAGCTCTCCAGGCGGAACCCGTAGGTGTCCGACAGGTGGAAGTGGAAGTAGTTGAGCTTGAGGTAGGCCAGCTCCTTGATGTGCTGCTTGAGCCAGTCGACGGTGAAGAACTTCCGCCCCTGGTCGACCATGAGTCCGCGCTCGGCCTTGGTGGGCCAGTCCACGGCCGTGCCGGCCGGCACCGAGGCCGACTGGTGCAGGAGCTGGAGGACGGTGCGGGTGCCGTAGAAGGCTCCGGTGTCGGTCCCGGCCTGGAGGGTGAGGGATCCGGAGACGGTCATCCGGTAGCCCTCGGCGGGGAGGGTGGAGTCGCCGAGGGTGAGGCCGATGTCGCCGGCGGCGGGGGTCCCGGTGGCGACGGCCACGCCGCGCCCGGCCAGATCGCCCAGATCCTGGGCGAACGTGGCTGCCTCGTCGGCCAGTTGGGCGGTGTATGCGGGGTCAACGACGATCCGGGTGGCGGCGGTGAAGGTGTACGTACCGGTGCCGGCCGTCCACTGGCGGAGCGCCGGGACGGTCTGCGGCGGCCCTGCGGCCGCCTGGGCGGGGCCGGCGGTGACGCCGGGTAAGGCCAGTGCGAACACCGCGCATGCGGTGGCGATCAGCAGTCTGAGCAGACGCATGGCTGCCTCCAGCCGGGTGTGGCCGAGCGGAGCGTGTGGGGGGCACCAGTGCAGCGCAGCACCGACTCCATGTCAATAGATGCTTGGAACCGCACCCGTACACGCATGAACGCGCAGGATTTCGGCGCCGAGTGGCGGGGGACGACGCCGTGACACCGGCCCACCTGCGGCGCGTCCCGGTCCATGGGGCAGGATGGCAGCCCGATTCGCGCGCGTACGTACACACGCCCGAACGGGGCTCCGCACAGCACGATCTGACAGGTGACAAGGTGACGACACAGCACATACGGCGGCCCGCGACGCCCCCCGCCGGATTCCCGGCCCTCCGCTGCCCGGAGGGGATCCTTTGATCCGGGACCTCGTCCTGCACGACTGGGTGGTGGCCGCCATCGCGCTCACCGCGGGTCTCGCGGCCGGACTGCTGCTGCGCGCCGTCCTGCGGTGGCTGGGCCGGCACGCGAGCCGGACGGCGTGGACCGGGGACGATGCCATCGTCGACGCGCTGCGCACCGTGGTGCCGTGGGGGGCCGTCCTCGGGGGCGCCGCCGTCGCGGCCTCGGCGCTGCCGCTCACGACGCGGGTGACGGAGGTCGTGAACCAGTCGCTGACCGCCGTGCTGGTGCTCATCGCCACGGTCACCGCGGCCCGGGTCGTCGCGGGGCTCGTCCAGTCCCTGGCGCAGTCGCGTACGGGGGTGGCCGGATCGGCCACCATCTTCGTCAACATCACGCGGATCGTCGTGCTCACGATGGGCGTGCTGGTCGCGCTGGAGACCATGGGCGTATCCATCGCTCCGCTGCTGACCGCCCTCGGGGTGGGCGGCCTCGCGGTCGCCCTGGCCCTGCAGGACACCCTCGCGAACCTCTTCGCGGGGGTGCACATCCTCGCCTCGAAGACGGTGCAGCCCGGGGACTACATCCGGCTCAGCGGCGGCGAGGAGGGGTACGTCGTCGACATCAACTGGCGCAATACCGTCGTGCGCAACCTGTCGAACAACCTGGTGATCATCCCCAACGGTCGACTCGCACGGACCAACATGACCAACTTCACCCAGCCGGAGCAGAAGCTGTCGATCCTGGTCCAGGTGGGCGTCGGCTACGAGAGCGACCTGGAGCACGTCGAGCGGGTGACCCTCGACGTCGTGGACAGCGTGATGGCCGATGTCACGGGCGGGGTCGCCGATCATGAGGCCGCCGTCCGCTTCCACACCTTCGCGGACTCCAGGATCAACTTCACCGTGATCCTGGGCGTGGGCGAGTTCAGCGACCAGTACCGGATCAAGCACGAGTTCATCAAGCGCCTGCACCAGCGGTACCGCGTCGAGGGCATCTCCATCCCGGCCCCCACCCGGACCGTCTCGGTCCAGCCGCCGGCCGCCTCAGCGGTCCCGCACCAGCGCGACGGGGCGCACGGAGGGATCCTGGAATCAGCCGGCAACAGAGGTACCGGGGTGTGAGGAGGCGCGCGATGACACACGCCGAGGAGTGGAAAGTGGGCGTCTACCTGAACGAGGAGGACGGCACGACCAAGGCCCGGGCGGTGCTCGACACCGGAAAGACGACGATCGTCGGCCGGGGCAGGGCGCGCTGCAACCCCCAGGACGTGGAGATACCCGCGATCGGTGACGAGCTGGCGGCGAGCCGGGCGATGCGGGACCTGGCGGGCCAGCTGATGCGCGCCGCCGACCGGGACCTGGCCGCGGTGGGCGCCGTGCCGAAGCCGCCGCGCACCGGTTACGGCTGGCCGGAGGACCTGGGGCCGGCCAGGTAGGCCGCTCCGGAGGGGGGTCGCGGAGGGCGCCCGGCTGATGACACAGCGCAGCACGGGCGCCCTCCGTCGGGGGTGCGAACCGCGGATCACCGGGTGGAATTCCGCCACCGTCCACAGAATTGGTCCAGACCTATTGACGTCGGGTGATCCGGAGGAATAGGTTCCCGGCCAAAGAGTGGTCACGGCATCAACTGCCCTTCACCCCCACGGCATTCGGGATGCGGCGGAGCCCTCGTTCGCGCGCGCCCGCCCCGGCGCGTCCCGTTGACCACGAGGTCACCGAGTCCGCGTTCCGCGCTGCCCTCTTCTCCCCCCACGGAGGCACTTCCTTGCGTACCCGCACCCACACCCGTACTCGCAGCCGCACTCACACCCGTACCCGCCTGGCCTGCGGCCTCGGCGCCGCCGTCCTCGGCGCGGCGGCCGTGCTGACCGCTCCCGGCGCGGCGTTCGGCGCCAACCTCCTCACCAACGGCGACTTCGAGGCCGGCACGCTGTCCGGCTGGTCCTGTACGGGAGGCCTCGGCTCGGTGGTGAGCTCGCCCGTGCACGGCGGCGGCAAGGCGCTGGCCGGCGCGGCCAGTTCCAGCGACAACGCCAAGTGCACCCAGACCGTATCGGTGCAGCCCAACACCACCTACACGCTGTCGAGTTGGGTCCGCGGCAACTACGTGTACCTCGGCGTCACGGGCGGCGCCTCCACCTGGACCCCGGCCGCGGCCGGCTACTCCAAGCTCAGCGTCTCCTTCACCACCGGCGCCTCCCAGACCAGCGCCGAGATCTACCTCAACGGCTGGTACGGGCAGGGCACTTACTACGCCGACGACATCAGCCTGGACGGCCCCGGCGGCGGCACCGACACCACCGCGCCGACCACGCCCGGCGGCCTCACCTCCACCGGCAAGACCTCCTCCACCGTCTCCCTGTCCTGGGCGGCCTCCACCGACAACGTCGGCGTCACCGGCTACGACGTCTACCAGGGCGGCACCAAGGTGGCCACGTCCACCACCACGAGCGCAACGGTCACCGGCCTCGCCGCCAACACCTCGTACGCCTTCACCGTCCGCGCCCGTGACCTGGCGGGCAACACCTCCGCCGCGTCCGGCTCCCTCACGGTCACCACCGACACCACGACCGCTCCCCCGACCGGCTTCAAGCAGGCGGCCCCCTACCTCTACCTCGGCTGGGGCAACCCGCCGAGCGCGACGACGGTGATGAACGCGACCGGCGCCAAGTGGTTCACCATGGCGTTCATCCTCTCCTCCGGCGGCTGCAACCCGGCCTGGGACGGCCAGCGCGCCCTCACCGGCGGCATCGACCAGAGCACCATCAACTCGATCCGGGCGGCGGGCGGCGACATCGTTCCGTCCATCGGGGGCTGGCAGGGCAACAAGCTCGGCCCGAACTGCGCCACCCCCGAGGCCCTGGCGGGCGCCTACCAGAAGGTCATCGACGCCTACGGGCTCAAGGCCATCGACGTCGACATCGAGAACACGGACGAGTTCGAGAACGCCGTGGTCCAGGACCGGATCCTGGGCGCCCTCAAGATCGTCAAGCAGAACAACCCCGGCCTGCGGACCATCCTCACCTTCGGCACCAGCACCACGGGCCCGACCTCGTGGGGCAACCGCCTGATCGAGCAGGCGAAGGCGCTGAACGCCGACATCGATGTCTTCACCATCATGCCGTTCGACTTCGGCAACGCGTCCACCGACATGTACGCCAGCACCGTCAGCGCCACCGAGGGCCTCAAGACCAAGCTCAAGTCCACCTTCGGCTGGGACGACGCCACCGCCTACGCCCACATCGGCATCTCCGGAATGAACGGCATCAGCGACACCCAGGAGACCACCACCATCCAGAACTGGACCGACATCCGCAACTGGGCCAACTCCCACCACATCGCCCGCCTCGCCTTCTGGTCCGTCAACCGCGACCGCGGCTGCCCGGGCGGCGGCCTGCAGGAATCCTGCTCCGGCATCGCCCAGAGCGACTGGCAGTTCAGCTCCATCACGGCCGGCTTCACCGGCTGAACCGGCCCGGCGGAGGTGGGTCGCCCACGAGGGACGCCCCACCTCCGCCGGACGCGGGGCCGGGCATCCGGGCCCCGCGACCGCTCCGCAACTCCTCCGCGATCATGCGTCTACTCTTGTGCCCTCCAAGTGGTCGGCAGACGAGTGGTTCTGGAACGGAGCGTGCGGTGCCAGCGGGTGAAGCGAACGACGGCGAGCTGATCGGCAAGACGCTCGGGGGGCGCTACCGGGTCACCTCTACGGTGGGCCGCGGCGGCATGGGCGTCGTCGCGCGTGCCGTCGACGAACTCCTGGGCCGCGAGGTCGCCGTCAAGATCCTGCGCGCCTACACCGACGCCTCCGCACCCGAACTGGCCGACCTGCGAACGCGGATGCAGCGCGAGGCGCAGGCCGCCGCCCGCATCCGGCACGGCGGCGTGGTCACCGTGCACGACGTGACCGAGGAAGAGGGCCTGCCGGTCATCGTCATGGAACTCGTCGACGGGCCCTCGCTCGACGACGTACTGGCGGAACGCGGCCCGCTGGAGCCTCGCGAGGCCGCCGCGATCGGCGCCAAGCTGATGGACGCCCTCGATGCCGCGCACCGGGCAGGCGTCCTGCACCGGGACGTCAAGCCGGGGAACGTGCTGCTGGAGCGGGGCGGGCGGGTGGTACTCACCGACTTCGGCATCGCCACCATGGACGCGTCCGGCGACGAAGCCATGGCCAAGCTGACCCGCAGCGGCGAAATCATAGGCTCGATGGACTATTTGCCGCCGGAGCGCGCCCAGGGGCAGGAGCCCGGCCCCGCGTCCGACATCTGGTCGCTCGGCATGACGCTGTACGCCGCGGTGGAGGGGACCTCGCCGTTCCGCCGCACCTCCGTGTGGTCCACGCTCTCCGCCATCGTCACCGAGCCGCTGCCCGAGCCGCAGCGGGCGGGACCGCTCGCGCCGGTGCTCCGGGCGCTGATGGCGAAGGAGCCGGAGCGCCGGCCCACCGCCGACCGGGCACGGGCGATGCTGGAGCAGGTGGCCGCGGGCGGGGTCCCGGGCGTCGCACCCCCGGCCACCGCGCCCGCAGCCGTCCTGCCCACGCCCACCGCGTCGGCCGTCGCGCCGGCGGCCTCCACAGCCCCCTCCTTCACCCCGCCCGCCCCCGCCACCCCTGCCCCGTCCTTCACCCCTCCGGCCCCGGCGGCCTCGGGTTTCGGCCCGCCGCCTGCGGGTGGCGCGGGTGCCGTGCTGTATCACCAGCCCTCCCCTCAGCCCCCTCAGCCACCGCACATCGGTTACGCGCCTCCCGGCCGGCCGCCCACCCGTACGGAGCACAGCGCGTCACCCGCGGGGCGCCGGAGCCGTGCCCTCATCGCCGCGGCCGCCGCCGGCGTCGTCCTCGCCGTGGGCGGCGTCGCGTACGCCTTGACCGGTGAGCACGGCGCCGGCGGCGGCCGGGCCCAGGCGTCGGCTCCCCAGGGCGGCTCCACGGCGGGGAGCGATCGGCCCAGCGGTCCCCCGCAGCCCTCCCCCTCCGCGACGTCCCAGGGGAAACCGTCCGCCTCCCCCTCTCGGAAGCCGGGCGCGTCGGCGTCCCCGACCGCCTCCACGACGGCCAATCCCAGCCCTGTGTCGACGAGTTGCACCGGCTGGAACCACCGGGACCCGGCCCCGGGCAGCTACGGCTACATGTCCGGCGACTACCACCTGGAGACCGGGCCGTACCAGACGTGCCCGGCCGTGGCCCTGGCCAAGACCGGCACGAAGCTCTGGTACCACTGCTACATCGTCAACGCCCATGGGAACAAGTGGACTTACGTCCGCGTGGAAGGCACGAACACCACCGGCTGGATGTCCAATGACAACCTCACCCGCCAGAAGGGCCCTTCGACCCCCTGCTCCGCCCCCTGATCTCTCGTCACCTCGGCCCGCGTCACAGGACTTTGGAGAGAAAGGCGCGGGTGCGGTCGTGTCGCGGGGCGTCGAGGACGGCCGCGGGCGGGCCCTGTTCCACGACGACTCCGCCGTCCATGAACACGACGGTGTCGGCGACCTCGCGGGCGAAGCCGACCTCGTGCGTCACGACGATCATGGTGGTTCCGGCGCGGGCCAGGTCCTTGATGACGTCCAGGACCTCGCCGACCAGTTCCGGGTCGAGCGCCGACGTGGGCTCGTCGAAGAGCAGCACCTTGGGTTCGAGGGCGAGCGCGCGGGCGATGGCCACGCGCTGCTGCTGTCCGCCGGACAGCTGCCGCGGATAGGCGTCGGCCTTGTCGGAGAGACCGACGCGGTCCAGCAGCCGGCGGGCCGTCGCCTCCGCCTCCTCCCGCGGCCGCCGCAGCGCCGACACCGGGGCCTCGACGAGGTTGTCGAGCACGGTGAGGTGGGGGAAGAGGTTGAAGTTCTGGAAGACGAACCCGATGCGGGTGCGCTGCCTGAGGACCTCCTTCTCCTTCAGCTCGTGCAGTCTGCCGCGGGAGCGGCGATAGCCGATGATCTCGCCGTCGATGGCCACCCAGCCGCGGCTGACCTTCTCCAGGTGGTTGATGGTGCGCAGGAGCGTGGACTTCCCCGAACCGGAGGGGCCGAGGATCACGGTGACCTCGCCGGCGCGGACCTTCAGGTCGACGCCGCGCAGCACCTCCAGCGGCCCGAAACTCTTGTGGACGCCTCGAACGTCCACCATGACGTCGCTCACGGTTTCCCCTCTCACAGGTGCTCGGCCGGATTGATCTGCGACGCGTCGATCGCGGAGGCGGTGGTGCCCCACTTCTTCAGGATCTGCGCGTAAGTGCCGTTCTTGATCAGCTCGTTGACGGCGGCCTGGAAGGCGGGGGTGAGCGGGGAGCCCTTCTTGAAGGCGAAGCCGACGTCCAGGCGGTGGTACTCGCCGAGGAAGGTGGTGTGCGCGGCGGGCTGGGTGGCCTGGTGGCGCAGGCCGTTGATCGTCGACATGACGACGTCGATCCGGCCCTGCTGGAGGGCGGTGGTGACGGCCCCGGGCTCGGAGAAGACCTTGACCTCGTACGGCTTGCGGCCGGCGGCCGCGCACACGTCCTTCTTCGCGGTGAGGGTCTTCTCGAAGGTGGTGCCCGCGCCGGTGCCGATGGTCAGTCCGCACAGCTGGGTGAGGTCGGACACCTGTGAGGTCAGTGTGGTGTTGCCCGTCTTGACGGCGAAGCCCTGGCCGTCGTTGATGTAGGTGACGAAGTCGATGGTCTTCAGGCGTTCGGTGGTGACGCCGAAGTTTCCGGTGCCGAAGTCATACTTGCCGCTGCCGAGGGCGGGCAGGATCGTCTCGAAGGAGGCGTCCTGGCGTTCCAGCTTCACGCCGAGCACCTTGGCCACCGCGTCGGCGATGTCGATGTCCTGGCCGGCGGGCGGCTTGTCCTGCCCGTTCGGGTAGTACGCGCCGGGCGGGGACCCGACGGAGCTGCCGACGCGTACGGTGCCCGCCTTGCGGACGTCGGCGGGGAGCAGGGCGGCGATCGATTCCACGGCCTGTACGCCGGCGACCGGGTCGTCGGCCGGCGCGGGAGACACCTGGGCACCGGCCACGGCCGGTGCGCCGCCGGCGGAGCCGCAGGCGGTCAGCGCCAGGAGGGGCAGGAGGGCGAGGGCGGCGGCGGTGCGCAGGCGGGTGCGGATCCCGTTCCCGGGGAGGTTCACAGCGGGGAGGCCTTTCCGTGGCGGAGCGTGGTGGGTCGTGTGCGGAGGCGAGGTCACGCGCGCACCGCCGTGAGGGTTTCGCGGGGGGAGCGCGCCGCGCGCTCCGCGTCGCGCTTCGCGACCTCCTCGCGGACGAGCGGGATCACGTACCGGCCGAAGTCGACGGCATCGTCCAGCAGGTCGTAGCCGCGGGCCGAGAGGATGTCCACCCCGAGGTCGTAGTAGTCCAGCAGTGCCTGGGCGACCGTCTCGGGGGTGCCGACCAGGGCGTTGGAGTTGCCCGCGCCGCCGGTGGCGGCGGCGGTCGGGGTCCACAGCGCCCGGTCGTAGCGCTCCCCCGCCTCGGCGATGGCGAGCAGCCGCTGTGATCCGGTGTTCTGGGGTGCCGGGGCCTCCAGGACGCCGTTGCGCTGGTGTCGTAGGAGGCCTGCCTGCCGCCGCTGCTTGATGGCGCCCACCGTGCGGTGGGCCTTCTCCCAGGCCAGTTCCTCGGTCGGGGCGATGATCGGGCGGAAGGCGACCTGGATGCGCGGCACATCGGTACGTCCCGCGGCCCGCGCGGCGGCGTGCACGGCCTCGATCTGCTCCGCGGTCTTCGCGAGCGGCTCGCCCCACAGGCAGTAGATGTCGGCCTCCGCGCCTCCGGCGGCGTAGGCGGCGGGTGAGGAGCCGCCGAACGAGACGTCCGGGCGGGGTTGCCGGACGGGGAAGACGTCGCTGACGAAGTCGTGGAAGCGATAGTGCTCGCCCTCGTGGTCGAAGGGCTCGCGGGTGGTCCAGATCTTCTTGACGATCCGGATGTACTCGCGGGTGCGGGCGTAGCGCTCGTCCTTGGTCAGGGTGTCGCCCTCGCGGCCCTGCTCGTGGTCGTTGCCGCCGGTGATGAAGTGGACGGTCAGGCGGCCCCCGCTGATCTGGTCGAGGGTGGCGAAGGTCTTGGCGGCGTAGGTGGGGTACGAGACGTTGGGCCGGTGGGCGAGCAGGATCTGGAGGCGGTCCAGCCGGCTCGCGATGTACGCGGCGGCCGGCGCGGGATCCGGCGATCCGGAGCCGTAGGCGAACAGCACCCGGTCCCAGCCGTGGTCCTCGTGGGCCCGGGCGAGCCGGAGCGTGTACTCCTTGTCGAAGGCGGCGCCGGAGCGCGCGGTGGTTTCGGAGCCGTCGTTGGTGGCGGCGATGCCGAGGAATTCCACGGGCATGCGGTGGCCTTTCGAGAGCGGGAGCGAAAGCGGTGGATCGCGTGCGGGCAGGGGTGAACAACCGCCCGTACAGCGGTAGGTGACGGAGCGTCGGATGTCCGGACGCAGGGGCGAGGGCAGGGCGAAGCAGGCGTGACGACGCGGGGCGTCGGGAGAATCGGGGGTGGCGGCAGCGCACGTCCGGGCTCGCGGCACCGTGTCCTCACGCGGGTCGACGGCGCCCGCGCTCAGGAATGGTGGTGCGAAGGGGGATCTCGGCCCGCAACGGGGTCACCGAGGGAGGGGAGGGCCGGTCAGACAGCCCGCTGCCGAGTCAGGCGCAACACGCCGCGGACCACACCCGACCGAAGTCGATGTAGTCGCGCGAGACCAAGCGCTGCTGGGCATTCATGCGCCTACTTGAGCAGTACATGCTGCTCTTCGTCAAGCAACGGCCCGGATGGCGGACGGTGTCGGCCGGTCGGACCGGGCCTGGTTGACACGACCGCGCCATGGGCGCATACGATCGGGAGTGGATCGGCTCCGCCCTGCGCGGGAGCCCTTCCTGCCGCGTTGAGGGACGTGGCGAGCGTGACGACACGAGTACCGAGCACCGGGCGCCGAGTTACGGCAGCGCCGCATCCGTGCGGATGCCCGTGCCGCCCGGCGGTCATCCACGCCCGCGACCCCTTCCCTTGGAGAGCCTCCTCATGGCCACCCCTTCCGGCGTATCCGACACCCTTGCCACTCCGACCGTGGTGGCCGACCCCGTCGGGAAGCACTCGGACGCGCCGCCCGGCGACTCCGATACCGATTCCGAGTCGCCGCGGATCGTGCCGCGCCGGCGCATCGGCCGCCGGCTGTCCGCCGCCGCCGCACTGCTGGTCTTCGCGATGGTGCTCGGCTCCGTCGTCCGCAACGACGCCTTCCAATGGGACGTGGTGGGCCGGTATTTCACCACCACCGCGGTCCTCGACGGACTGCTGCTGACACTGTGGCTGACCGGCGCGGTGATGGTGCTCGGCTTCCTGTTCGGCACCGTGCTGGCGGTCATGCGACTCTCCGCGAACCCCGTTCTGCGGACGTTGAGTTGGGGCTACGTGTGGATCTTCCGGTCCACCCCGCTGCTGGTGCAGCTGCTGTTCTGGTTCAACATCGGCGCCCTGTACCCCACCCTCGGCCTCGGCATCCCGTTCGGCCCCGAGCTCTTCAGCGTCAAGACGGTGAACCTGCTCGGCCCGACCCTCACCGCCGTCATCGGCCTGACGCTGCACGAAACCGCGTACGCCGCCGAGGTGGTGCGCGGCGGCATCCTCTCCGTGGACCCGGGCCAGACCGAGGCGGCGCAGGCGCTCGGCCTGAGCCGGCGCCGCACGCTGCGCCGGATCGTCGTTCCCCAGGCCATGCGCTCGATCGTGCCGACCGCCGGGAACATGCTGATCGGGACGCTCAAGGGCACCAGCATCGTCAGCGTGCTGGCCGTGCACGACCTCCTCTACTCGGTGCAGCTGGTCTACAACCAGAACTACCAGGTCATCCCGCTGCTGATGGTCGCCACCCTCTGGTACATCGCCGTCACCACCGTGCTGGGCGCGGGCCAGTACTACGTCGAGCGGTACTACGCCCGCGGCACCTCCCGCGGCCTGCCGCCCACGCCGCTGCAGCGGCTGCGCATGCAGTCGGCCGCCCTGCGCGCCCGACTGCATGCGGTCACGGTCTCCGGCGACCGGTAGCCACTACTTCAGGTAGGGTCCGGCGGTCCCGATCTGCCCCGGCCCGTTCAGGACGTACACGCGCAGGTTGCCCTTGCCCGGGGCGGGGACGCTCAGGGTGCCGTTGCCGACGGTCTTCACGTCACCGGTGACGGCATCCCGGTAGGTGCCGTTGGGAATGCCGGTGTACGTCGCCCCGTTGGTGACGGCGACGAGCGCGAAGCTGTCGACGCCGCTCGCGGAGTCGGTGTAGCGGCGCTTGAAGGCCATGTCGCCGGAGATGCCCTCGGTGGAGTACTGGCCCGTCTGGAGCGCGTGGACGGCGCGGCGGATCTGGTTGAGCCGCTGCACGTGGCGGGCCAGGGGCTGGGCGAGGGTGGTGGCGACCGCGCCGGACGCGCTGGAGACCGTACCGAAGTCGGGGGCGACGACGCTGCCTTCGAGACCGGCTCCGAAGTAGGCGCGCCCGGTGGTCGCGAGCGGGCAGCTCGGCCCGCAGTCGATCGGCTTCCCGGCCTGGAACTCGGTCTCCGAGCCGTAGTACAGCGTCGGGATCCCGCGGAAGGTCCACATCAGCGACATGTTCTCGGCCCAGGCGTCGGTGCCGCCCGTGTAGCGGGTGCTCGACTTGTTCGGGCCGTAGTCGTGGCTGTCGACGTAGACGACGTTGTACGTCGCGTCGTTGGTGGAGTCGTCGGAGTCGCGGCCGTTGTTGTAGGCGTTGGAGGCATCACCGAAGTTCATGTGCATGCGCATGTCGATGATGTTCATCCCCGAGAACCGGCTGTGGTCCGGGGCGTGGTACGCGTTCCCGCGCAGGAAGGCGTTGTCGGAGGTCGGCTGGCCGCCGGTGCCGAGCTGCTCCTCGTACGCGTACTGCTCGATGGCGGCCGCGGCATCGTCCGCGCTGTACTCCTTGCGCTCCTGCCAGGTGTAGAACTGCGCGGAGTGATTGACCGAGCCGCGGTTCCACTTGTCGTTGACGAAGGCCGCGACCTCACCGAAGACGAAGAAGTCCTCGGCCTTGTCGGCGCCGAACTTCGCCGTCACCTCTTGGCGGATGGCGGGAAGGAAGCGGCGGTTCCAGGTGCTGCGTGGAATGTGCACGGCGGTGTCGACGCGGAATCCGTCGACTCCCATGTCGATGTATTTGTTGTAGGCGCCGATGAGGTGGTTTTGCACGACCGCCGATTCGGTGTTGAAGTCGGCCAGGTCCTCGTGCAGCCAGCAGGAGCGCGAGTCCTCGCCCTCCCAGTTCCCGATCCAGCACTGGTGGTAGTACGCCTTGGGGAACATGCCCGAGGTGGGGCTGGGCCACTGGCAGTTGTAGACGGTGTAGCCCTCGGCGCTCTTCCCGCCGGTCGGTACACCCCAGTTGAGGCAGGTGTTGCCGCTGGGGGCGGTGGTGGACCAGAGGTCGCCGTTGTAGTACGACTTGCCGGAGACCGGGTCGACGGTCAGGCCGTCGTACTCGAAGCCGTCCTGCTTCTGGTCGTAGTACCAGCTCCACTGGGAGTCGCGGACCCCGTAGACCGTCGGTGTGAACAGGCCCTTGGCGCCCCAGCGCGAGCTGTGGTTGTAGACGACGTCCTGGTAGATCTTCATGCCCTTGGCGTGGGCGGCGTTGATCAGGTCCTGGTAGGAGGCGCCGGCGGACTCCAGGCGGGGGTCGACCTTGTAGAAGTCGTAGCCGTGGTAGCCGTGGTAGTCGTAGTCGGAGCGGTTCAGGACCACCGGGGTGATCCACAGCGCGGAGAAGCCGAGGCCCTTGACGTAGTCGAGTTTGTCGACGAGGCCCTTGAAGTCGCCTCGGAACATGGGGTCGCCGGTGGCGGCGTTGCCGGACTTCACGTGCTGGCTGCCGCCCCGGTTGTTGGCGCTGTCGCCGTCGTAGAAGCGGGCGGTGAGGACGAAGTAGATGGGGTCCTTGCGCGGGTCGCCGCCCAGCGGCCGGCCGGCCTGGCCGACGGGCTGGTCGCCGGTGGTGGGGGTGACGGCGGTGGCGGGCGCCGAGACGTTGCCGGCGGCGTCGCGGGCGCGGACGACGTAGGTGTAGGCGGTACGGGCGTCCAGGCCGGTGTCGGTGCGGACGGTGGACGCGGTGTCGGCGACGACGGTGCCCTGGGTTCCGCCGGTGCGGGTGACCTGGTAGCCGGTGACGGCCGTGTTGTCGGTGGCGGCGTTCCAGGACAGTACGACGGAGGTGTCGGTGACGCTCGCGGCGACCCCGGCCGGCGCGGTCGGGGGCTCGGTGTCGGGGACGGCGGCGGCGCACGGGTCGGCGGCGGAGGCGGTGACCGCCTTGTTCCTGACGGTGGAAAGGCCGGTCTTCAGCTGGTAGTTGGAGCCGTTGTTGTTGTCCCAGGTGCCGTTGCCGTTGTTGAAGGTGGCCTGCCAGGTGGTGGCGGTCCCCAGGTCGACGGTCCTCTTCACCCAGTCCGTGCAGGCCGGTTCCATGCCTACGCCCGGCACGGCCGTCCACGCGCCGCCGGCGGGGGCGTAGTGCAGGTTGTGCGTCGCCCAGCCCAGCGTCCCGGTGTAGTAGTACACGGTCGCGGAGTTGCCGCCACCGCCGCCACCGGCGCCACCTCCGGCACCGGCGCACGGGTCGCTGTGAGAGACCACACCGTCCTTGACGGCGATGTTTCCCGTTCCCAGGGCGTAGTTGGCGCCGCCGTTGTTGTCCCAGGTGCCCGTGCCGTTGTTGAACGTGGCCTGAAGCCCCGCGGCGGAGCCCAGGTCGACGGTCCTCTTCACCCAGTCGGTACAGGCCGGTTCCATGCCCACACCCGGCACGGCGGTCCACGCACCGCCGGCGGGGGCGTAGTGCAGGTTGTACGTCGCCCAGGCCTTGGTCTTCGTGTAGTAGAAGACCGTAGCGGTGTTCGAGGCGGCGACGACCGGCTCACTGCGCCCGGCGTCCGGCTTCGGCACCGCCGCCATCAAGGCGAGCAGCACGGCTGCCGCCGCGAGGGGCCTCCAGATGCCTGGTCTCCGGGTACGTGCGGATGTACGTCTCATGCACGGCTCCATGTGGGGGCTGCCGCCACGCGGGGACGTGACAGCGCGAACGCAAGAACTACCAGGAATTTCCTGCAAGTTCTTGCATCGCGGAAGCTACCGGCGCATGACGGTGACGTAAAGGCCTGTGACGGGGCGCGGTATCCGGCCGCACAGCCCCAACCCCCTTGGGGACTGGCACCCTTGCTCCTGTCGGCACCCGCCTGCCGTGGCGGCCCGGCCGCGGAAATGCCTCGGCCGGTCGGCCGGTCCTGCTGCATACTCCGGGTGGGAAACGGGACGCAGGTATCGGCCATGGGCTGAGGGAGCGTCAGGGGGAGCGCGGAGCGGCTAGTTCGGTCGCGGGGCGCGACAGGGGGCTGGGGCGGGTGAAGCGCTCATGATGTACGGATACGCGGACGACTGGACGGCGTTGTTGTTCCTGCTGGTCGTGCTGTGGTGGTTGTGCGGTCCCTTCGTGATGGCGGGCCTGGGCGCGTGGTGCGGGCGGGCCCGCGGGCGGTCGCGCGTCAAGGCGCGGATCGCGAGCTTCGCGGTCCCGGTGGCGGTCATGGCGGCGCCCACGATCGCGAAGTTCAAACCGGACGGCGTCATGCCGACGCGCGGGGACGTGATCGGCTTCCTCGCCGTGGAGCTCGGTCTGATGACGGTCCTGCCCTGGCTGCTCGGGTACGGCGTGGCCCGGATCCTCGTCGCGCGGCGAGAGCGGCGGGAGCGGCGGGAGCGGCCAGAGGGCTGACGCCGGAGCCTGCGGCCACCGCGGCTCGCCGCCGCGCCCACCTGCGCGTCGGCGCCGTGGGAGATCCGCGGCGGGGCTCCGGGCTCAGCCGTTCAGTGACGTCATGAGCTCGGGCGCGTACCGGTCCCCCGAGACCACGCCGTGCGGCGCGACGGCGTCGATGGAGGCCAGGTCGGCATCGGTGAGGGTGACCGCGGCGGCGGCGACGTTCTCCTCCAGGTAGCGGCGGCGCTTGGTCCCGGGGATCGGCACGGCGCCCATCCGCAGGGTCCAGGCCAGCGCGAGCTGCGAGGGGGTGACCCCCTTGTCGGAGGCGAGGGCGCGGACCCGGTCCACGACGGCCAGGTTGCGGTCGAAGTTCTCGCCCTGGAAGCGGGGGTCGGTGCGGCGGAAGTCGTCGGCGGCGAAGTCGTCCGGGGTGGTGATGGCGCCGGAGAGGAAGCCGCGGCCGAGCGGGGAGTAGGCGACGAGCCCGATGCCCAGCTCGCGCAGGGTGTCCAGGACGCCGTCGTGCTCGATCCCGCGCTCGAAGAGGCTGTACTCGGTCTGTACGGCGGCCAGCGGGTGGACGGCGTGGGCGCGGGCGATGGTGGTCGCGGCGGCCTCGCAGATCCCGATGTGGCCGACCTTGCCGGCGGCGACCAGCTCGGCCATCGCGCCGATGCTCTCCTCGATCGGCACGTTCGGGTCGACGCGGTGGAGGTAGTACAGGTCGATGCGGTCGGTGCCGAGGTGGCGCAGCGAGCGATCGGCGGAGCGGCGGATGTACTCGGGGCTCCCGTTGTGGCCCAGGAAGGCCCCCTCGTCGGTGAACTCCACGCCGGTCTTCGTCGCGACGACGGCGGCGTCGCGGCGGCCGGTCAGGGCCTTGCCGAGGAGCTGCTCGTTGCGGAAGGGGCCGTAGCCCTCGGCGGTGTCGAGCAGGGTCACGCCCAGTTCGAGGGCGCGGTCGATGGTGGCGAGGGACTCGGTCTCGTCGGTGGCTCCGTAGTGGGCGCTCATGCCCATGAGGCCGAGGCCCTCGGCGCCGACCTTCAGGCCCTGGCCGCCCAGTGCGCGGATCTCCATGGTGTCCTCCGTGAGGTGGTGGATCAGTAAGTAACTAACTGGATAGTTTGAGTCTGCGCCACGGTGCGGCAGATGTCAATAACTAGATAGTTACTTGCTAGGCTGCCTGCCATGGCACGGGATTCCAGCGCAACGAAGGCACGGCTGCTCGACGCGGCCTTCTCCGAGTTCGCCGCGTACGGCATCGCCGGGGCGCGGGTCGACCGCATCGCGGAGGCCGCCCAGGCGAACAAGCGGCTCATCTACGTCTACTACGGGAACAAGGAGCAGCTGTTCGACGCCGTGCTCCAGCGCGCCCTGGAGACGGGCTCGGAGTCGGTGCCCTTCGACGCGGAGGACCTGCCGGGGTACGTGGGGGCGGTCTTCGACCACCTCGTGGCGCGACCGGACCTGATGCGGCTGGTCCAGTGGAAGCAGCTGGAGCGGCCGGGCACCACGGACGCCGAGGCGGAGTCCTACCGGGGCAAGATCGCCGCGGTGGAGCGGGCGCAGCGGGCGGGACTGATCGACCCCGGACTCGATCCGGCGGACCTGCTCGCGCTCGTGATGGGCCTGGCGCAGGCGTGGACGGGCACGGCGGGCGGCGCGGCGGAGGGCGGCCCGGGCGCCGCCTGGCCCCCGGCGCGGCTGGCCCGCCACCGCGAGACGGTGGTCGAATCCGTCCGCCGCCTGATCCGGCCACCGCTGCAGGCGGACTAAGCGGACTAAGCGGGGTACCCGCTTGTCCCACACGCGAGGTGTGAGATGCGCTCCGACCGGTTATCCGAGGGGGAGGTACATCCATATTCCGCTACAAAGGGGCAGCAGTGGCGCATCCAACCCAGGCGACCCGCTCCCGCGTCGGGCTGCACGTCAACGGCCGGCGGTACGAGCTCGACGTGGACCACCGGGTCACGCTCCTGGACCTGCTGCGCGAGCACCTCGGTCTGACCGGGACCAAGAAGGGCTGTGACCACGGCCAGTGCGGCGCCTGCACCGTCCTGGTCGGCGGGCGGCGCGCCAACAGCTGCCTGATGCTCGCCGTCGCCCACGACGGCGCCGAGGTCACCACCGTGGAGGGACTGGGCGACGACGCGCGCGGGCCGCACCCCCTGCAGGAGGCCTTCCTGGAACGGGACGCCTTCCAGTGCGGCTACTGCACGCCCGGCCAGCTCTGCTCCGCCGTCGGCCTGCTCGCCGAGGCCGCCGCCGACCCCGGGGCCGCGGACCTCAGCCGCGCCGGGATCGCCGAGGCGATGAGCGGCAACCTGTGCCGCTGCGGCGCGTACCCCCGCATCGTGGACGCGGTCCGGGACGTGGTGGCGGCGTCGGAGGGCGCCGCCCCGGCGAAGGCTTCCGGCGGCGGGCGGGGTGTCGCGTGAAGCCGTTCGCGTACGTACGGGCCACCAGCCTCCCCGAGGCCATCGCCGCCCACGGCGGGCAGGCCGGCTCCCGCTACCTCGGCGGCGGCACCAACCTCGTGGACCTCATGAAGCTCGGGGTCGAAGCCCCCGACACCGTCGTCGATCTCACCGGGCTGCCGCTCGGCTCCGTGGAGGAGACCCCGGACGGCGCCCTGCGCATCGCCTCCGGGGTCCGGGGCAGCGACCTCGCGCTCCACCCCCTCGTCCGCACCCGCTACCCCGCCCTGCCCCAGGCCCTCCTGGCCGGCGCCTCGGCCCAGCTGCGCAATGTCGCCACCACCGGCGGCAACCTGCTCCAGCGCACCCGCTGCCCCTACTTCCAGGACGTGTCCAAGCCCTGCAACAAGCGGGAGCCCGGCACCGGCTGCGGCGCCCGCGACGGACTCCACCGCGACCACGCCGTCCTCGGCCACTCCGCGCACTGCATCGCCACCCACCCGTCCGACATGGCCGTGGCACTCGCCGCGCTCGACGCGGCCGTCGAGCTCCGGGGCCCGAACGGCGCCCGTACCGTCCCCGCGGCCGCGTTCCACCGGCTGCCGGGCGAGCACCCCGAACGGGACACCGTCGTGGAGCCCGGCGAGATCGTCACGGCGGTCACGCTCCCGCCGGAGCGCGCCGGGCTGCCCTCGCGCTACCGCAAGGCCCGCGACCGCGCCTCGTACGCCTTCGCGCTGGCCTCCGTCGCCGCCGTGCTCGACATCGCCGACGGCCGCGTACACCATGTCGCGCTCGCCTTCGGCGGGCTCGCCCACCGGCCCTGGCGCGCCACCACCGCCGAGGAGCGGCTGCTGGGCTCCGCCCCCACCGAGAGCGCCGTACGGGAGGCCGTCGAGGCCGAGCTCGAACGGGCGGAGCCGCTGCGCGACAACGCCTTCAAGGTGCCCCTCGCCCGCAATCTCGCCTGCGACGTGCTGAACGCCCTGGCCCGCAGCTCACCCTCCCGCTCCCGCTCCTGAACGCTCCTCCGCCTCACCCCACCCCGGATCGCGAGGACCCGCCATGGACTCCAGCCCCGCCGCCCAGGCGCCCGCCCTCGGCAGCCCCGCCACCCGCCGCGAGGGCCGGGAGAAGGTCACCGGCACGGCCCGCTACGCGGCCGAGTACGCCCTTGCGGACCGGGCGTACGCCTGGCCGGTGCCCGCCACCGTGCCCCGCGGACGCGTCACCGCCGTCGACACCGCCGGCGCCCTCGCGCTGCCCGGCGTCCTCGCCGTCCTCACCCCCTACGACGCGCCCCGGCTGGGCCCCGCCGACGACCCCACCCTCCGCGTGCTCCAGGACCCCGACGTGCCCCACCGCGGCTGGTACGTGGCCCTGGCCGTCGCCGAGACCCCGGAGGCCGCCCGGGCCGCGGGCGCGGCGGTCCGCGTCACCTACGAGGCCGACCCCCACGACGCCGTCCTGCGCGCCGACCATCCGGCCGCCTACACCCCGGAGCAGGTCAACGGCGGCTATCCCGCCCACCGCGAGAAGGGCGACGCGGCAGCCGCGTTCGCCGCCGCGCCGGTCCGGGTGGACTGCGCGTACGCCGTGCCGCCGCTGCACAACCACCCCATGGAGCCGCACGCCGCCACCGCCCACTGGGAGACCGGCACGGGCACCGACCCCGACACCCTCACCGTGTACGACTCCAGCCAGGGGTCCGGGCTCGTACGCTCCACGCTGGCCGCCCTCTTCGAGCTGCCCGAGGACCGCGTCACGGTGGTCTCGGAGCACGTCGGCGGCGCCTTCGGCTGCAAGGGCACCCCGCGCCCGCACGTCGTCCTCGCCGTCATGGCGGCACGGCACACCGGCCGCCCCGTCACCCTGGCCCTGCCCCGGCGCCACCTCGCGGCCGTCGTCGGCCACCGCGCGCCCACCCTGCACCGCGTGCGCCTGGGCGCCCGTACGGACGGCACGCTGACCGCCCTCGCCCACGAGGTCACCACCCACACCTCCCGCGTCCGCGAGTTCGTCGAACAGGCCGCCGTCCCCGCACGCGTCATGTACGCCGCGCCCGCCCTCCTCACCACCCACCGCGTCGTCCCCCTCGACGTACCCACGCCCTCCTGGATGCGGGCGCCCGGCGAGTGCCCCGGCATGTACGCCCTGGAATCGGCCATGGACGAGCTGGCCGAGGCCCTCGGCATCGACCCGGTCGAGCTGCGCGTCCGCAACGAGCCCGATGCCGAACCCGACAGCGGGCACCCGTTCAGCAGCCGCCATCTGGTGGAGTGCCTGCGCGAGGGGGCCGCCCGCTTCGACTGGGCCGCGCACCGCACGCCCCGCCGGGAGGGCCCGCTGCTGATCGGCACCGGGGTCGCCGCCGCCACCTACCCGGTGTACGTCGCCCCCTCCTCGGCACGGGCCCACGCCCTCCCCGACGGCACCTACCTCGTCCGCACCAACGCCACCGACCTCGGCACCGGCGCCCGTACCGTCCTCGCGCAGATCGCCGCCGACGCGCTACGGGTCCCCATGGACCGCGTGACGGTGGAGATCGGGCACTCCTCGCTGCCGCACGGCTCGGTGGCCGGCGGCTCCGCCGGCACCGCCTCCTGGGGCTGGGCGGTCCACGACGCCTGCACGAGCCTCGTCGCCCTCCTCGCCCGCCGCTCCGGCCCGCTCCCCGAGGCGGGAGTGTCCGTCCCCGCCGATACGACGGCCTCCGCCAAGCAGAAGTCCCCTTACGCCAGGCACGCGTTCGGCGCCCACTTCGCGGAGGTGCAGGCCGATACGGTCACCGGCGAGGTCCGGGTCCGGCGGCTCCTGGGCGTCTTCGCCGCGGGCCGCATCCTCAACCCGCTGACCGCCCGCTCCCAGTTCGTCGGCGGCATGATCATGGGACTGGGCATGGCCCTCACCGAACACAGCACCGTGGACCCCGTCTTCGGGGACTTCACCGAGAACGACCTCGCCTCCTACCACGTCCCCGTCCACGCCGACGTGCCGGACATCGAGGCGCACTGGCTGGACGAGCACGACAAGCACCTCAACCCGATGGGCGGCAAGGGCATCGGCGAGATCGGCATCGTCGGTACGGCGGCGGCCATCGGCAACGCCTTCCACCACGCGAGCGGCCGCCGGATCCGCGAACTCCCCCTCACCCCGGACCGCGTCCTGGCGGCCCTGGGCTGAGGGGAGTTCACGGATCCGGGAGCCGGAAGCGCGGGCCGGCGGCCGCTCGTCTACAGGTACGGGTCGAAGGGGATGCCCGCCGGCTTCGCCTCCGCCAGGTGGGAGGCGAAGGCGCCGTCCTTCAGGCCGAAGTGCGCGCTGCCGAAATCGGCCTGGCTGAGCTTGTCCCGCAGGGACGCGGGGTAGCCCGACCACCCGACGAGCGCCGGGAACTGCCAGGCGCGGCGGTGGTTCTCGGGCGGTTCGTCGTTGGTGTTCGCCGCGCGGAAGCAGTGGGTCCCGGCACCGTCCTTGTGGTAGACGATCTTGGGATGGGTGCCGTCCCAGCGGATCTGGTCGCGCGTGTGGATGTTGAAGTCGCCGTGGGCGGAGGTCGCGACGTACTTGGCCTCGTTGCCCTGGACCCACACCACCACGTGTTCCCAGTCGTGGCGGTGGCCGCCGAGCTCGATGCCGGGGATGGCCTGGTCCTTCTCGAAGTACAGCGCGTACATCACGGCGCACCATCCGTTGTTGCAGGTCCAGCGGGAGTACCCGTTGGTGTTGTCGAGGTCCGAGGCGTCCCGGCAGTTGCCGTTGAGGGCGCCGGTGGGTTTGAGGCCGCTGTTCAGGACCCCGCTCGGGCCTATGGCGGGTGTCGGGTAGCAGCCGTCGGTGTCGTAGTCGTAGGCCGGCTGGAAGGTCCGCTCGATCGCTTCGGCCTGGCTGGGCAGGGCCGGGGGTGGTGCCGCGAAGGCCACCTGGGGAACGGCGACGACCAGCGCGAGGGCTGCGCCGACGACCACCGACGATCTACGGATGTGACGGTTCGTCCGCAAAACAGGCCTCCTGGCCGGTCGGGTGCGAGGGTGGCGGGCGGATCGCGACCACCGTCGGCCGACACGCCGGGAGCATCATTCGCGAACCGGGGCGGCACAGCAAGGGTCCGAGCAGACTCACTTCCTTGCGCGGCGCGGCTTTCGGACAGCCGCTCACGCAAGGAGAATTGACAGAGGGTCAAAAATGGAGGGATTCGCCGGTCGGGAGGCGCAGGGCGACGCCGCGCGGCGCAGGAGGCCGAGCGGGGTGTGAGCCGGGGAGCGGGGACGCGCGGCCGTCCGCCCGCTCAGATGCCGTGGGTGGCGGTGACGGCGCCGTCGGCGATGGCGGCGGTGAGCAGCGCGTGGTCCCGGGCGGTCCGGTCGGCGTAGTGGAGTGCGAAGTCGGCGATGGCCCGGTCGAAGGTGTCGGCGTTGCCCAGGTAGCCGGCGATGGCGATGCGGTCGCCGGAGCGGGCGTGGCCGCGGGCCAGGGCCGTGCCGCACAGCTCGGCGTACCGGCGGAGCAGGTCCGGGGTCATGGTCTCCACCACGGCGGACCCTTTCATGTCGCGCAGTTGCCGGCCGTAGAAGGTGCGTCCGGCCGGTCCCGTCGTCCAGCCGAGGAAGATGTCCGAGGCGGCCTGCAGGAGTCGCTGTCCCGCGACCACCCGGTGGCCGTGGTGGCCGTGGGTGTCGGCGGGGAGATGGTCTTCCAGCACCGAGCGGCAGGCCTCCTTGATCTGGAGGAAGAGCGGGTCCTGATCGTCGCGGCCGGTCAGCAGGACGATGAAGCAGCGGGTGCCGACGCTCCCGACGCCGACGACCTTCCGGGCCGCTTCGACGAACCGGTAGCGGTCCAGCAGCAGGCGTCGCTCCTCGTGGAGCGTGCTGCGGTACTCGCCGAAGATCCTGCCGACGGTCTGCATCTCGGGTTCTTCGAGGAGTTCGAGCAGTGGCGGGTCGTGGATGATGTGCCGGCCGCCGTCCCGGGTCTCGGTGAGTTTGGCGAGTGCCTGGAGGCTGGTACGTCGACGGGCCCGCTGCAGACTTGCCGCGACCCGGCCCCGCAGCTTGGTGCCTCGGATCAGGGCGAGCACCTCGGCGGTGTCGACCCGCTCGTACCAGACCGCGAGTTCGCCCTGCTCGGCGAGGTGTCGGATGGACAGCCGGTAGGACCGGGCGGCGGCGAGGGCGGCGCGCCACGCGAGGTCGTCGCCGTGCCCGTTCTCGCGGGCGGCCACCGCCGTGCTGGCGGCGAGCCGTTTGACGTCCCATTCGAAGGGCCCGGGCAGGGTCTCGTCGAAGTCGTTGAGGTCGAACAGCAGGGCCCGCTCGGGCGAGGCGAAGAGGCCGAAGTTCAGCAGGTGCGCGTCGCCGCACAGTTGCACGGTCAGGCCGGTGTTCGGCCGGGCGGCGAGGTCCGCGGCCATCACGGCGGCCGCGCCGCGCAGGAACGCGAACGGGGAGGCCGCCATCCGCCCGTAGCGGATCGGCAGCAGCTCGGCGACCCGGTCGGCGGCCTGCCGCTCCAGCACGCCGACGGGATCGGGCCGGTCCGCCGCCGCGGTCCACCGCCCGTGCGAGGCCCGGCCGACCTGCTTGCGGGCGGCCCGGCCGCGCAGGGCCCGCTCAGCTGGACTGGTCATGTCCCGCTCCTTGCCGTCACTCGCGCCGTGCGGCCCGGTCGAGTTCGGTGTCGAGCGCCAGGGCGGCGGTGACGAGGGCGAGGTGGGTGAAGGCCTGGGGGAAGTTGCCGAGCTGCTCGCCCGTCGGGCCGATCTCTTCGGCGAACAGCCCGACGTGGTTGGCGTACGTGAGCATCTTGTCGAAGGCGTAGCGGGCCTGTTCGAGTCGGCCCGCCCGCGCGAGCGCGTACACGTAGAGGAAGCTGCACAGCGAGAAGGTGCCTTCGGTGCCTTCGAGGCCGTCCGGGGAGGCCGCCGGGTCGTAGCGGTGGACGAGACTGTCGGAGACGAGCTCGGTGTCCATGGCGTCGAGGGTGGAGAGCCATCGCGGGTCCCTGGGGGCGATGAAACCGACGAGCGGCATCAGCAGCAGGGAGGCGTCCAGGACGGTCGTCCTGTAGTGCTGGACGAACGCCTGGCGTTCCCGGCTCCACCCGCGGGTCATGATCTGCTCCATGATGGCGTCGCGCACCGCCGTCCAGCGGGGCAGGTCCGCCGGACGGGCGTTGGCCACGGCCTGCCGGATGCCCCGGTCGAAGGCGACCCAGCACATGAGGCGGCTGAAGGTGAAGTCCTGCCGGCCGCCGCGGGTCTCCCAGATGCCCTCGTCGGGGCGGTCCCAGTTGTCGCACAGCCAGTCGAGCACGCCGGCGGAGCGCTTCCAGCCGTCGTAGCCGACGACCGCGCTGACCCGGCCGGCCTGGGCGAGGGCGTAGACCGCCTCGCCGTAGATGTCCAACTGCAGTTGATCCGCGGCGCCGTTGCCCGCGCGCACCGGGGCGGAGCCGCGCCACCCTTCCAGGTGGCCGAGGACTTCCTCGATCAGGTACGGGTCGCCGTCGACGCGGTACATGATCTGCAGGGGTTCGCCGTTGGGGGCGTTTCCGCCCTGCAGCCTCTGTTGGAGCCACCTGCGGAAGGCATCGGCTTCGTCGGTGAAGCCGAGGTCGCGCATGGCACGGACCGAGAGGGAGGCGTCACGGACCCAGGTGTAGCGGTAGTCCCAGTTGCGTCCGCCGCCCTCCTGCTCGGGCAGGCCCATGGTGGCGGCGGCCACCGGTGCGCCCGTGGGGGCGTAGGTGAGGAGCTTGAGGGTGATGGCGGAGCGGTTGACCGTCTGCTGCCAGCGGCCGCGGTAGGTGCAGCGCCCGATCCACGCGTGCCAGAAGCGGTGTACGGCGGTGAACTCTTCCGCGATCCCGGCCGCGTCGACGGGCGGCGGGGCCGCGCTCCGGGCGTCGCAGACCGTCAGGCAGACGGCCGCGCGCTCGCCGGCGCTCAGGGTGACGGTGGCGCGCACGTCCTGCGCGCCCTTCCCGTCCCTCCCGTCGACCTCCAGCGCTACGGGGCCGACGGCCTGCAGGTAGGCGGTGACGCCCGGTCCCTCGAAGCGCGCCGTGGAGCCGTCCAGAGCCAGCGCGTGCGGCGCCCGGCCGTAGTCGAAGCGGGGACGGCACTCCAGTGTGAAGCGCACGGTCCCGCGCACCACCCGCAGGACCCGCACCACCCGGTGGCGGTCGGTGGCGGTGTGGGTCTCGTCGACGGGCATGAAGTCGACGACCTCGCCGACGCCCTCGGCGGTGAGGAACCGCGTGATGAGTACGGCGGTGTCGGCGAGGTACAGCTGGCGGGTGACGACCTCGGACCCGGCGTCCGGCCCGGCGTCGGCGCCGCCGCCGGGCGACGCGTCCGCGGTGATGGCGAAGTGTCCGCCGCGGCCGTGGTCGAGGAGGCCCGCGAACACGCTGGGCGAGTCGAAGCGCGGCGAGCAGAACCAGTTGAGAACGCCTTCGGACGAGACGAGCGCGCAGGTCTGCAGGTCCCCGATCAGGCCGTGCTCGGCGATCGGCGGGTAAGGGCGCATCACCCTTCCCTTCGGTCGGTCATGCCGGTTGCGGTACGAAGGTGCTCATCTCGTCCGCCCCGGGCTGTACGACGCCGTAGCAGCTCTCCGGTACCTCGTTCCAGGCACCCGGCAGGTCGCCGAGGGGCTCGGACACGATGAGGCGGGTCTCGTCGGACACTTCCTGGAGGAACGCCACATCGGGGTGCAGCCTGCGCAGTGCGTCCACCCGGCTGCTGTAGAACAGCGACCGGGACATGTGGCGGCTGGAGTACCGGAAGGCCCAGACGCGTTCGCCGTCGGTGATGGCCAGCGTCATCTGGAGCGGGAACTCCACTCCGTGTTCGCGGCCGGCGCGCTCCACGGCTCCCGCCATCCGGGCCACGGCGGTCGGCGGGTCCTCCTCCAGGCCGAAGGTGAGGGCGAGGAAGAACATCACCTCGGAGTCCGTCGTCCCTTCGATGTCGGCGTACAGCGCGGGATCGACGAGCAGGGTGAGGTCGCGGCGCATGAGGTGGAAACCGGCGATGGCGCCGTTGTGCATGAACATCCAACGGCCGTGACGGAACGGATGGCAGTTCGACTGCTGCACCGCGGTCCCCGTCGACGCCCGGATGTGGGCGAAGAACAGCGGGGAGGTGACGTGGTCCGCCATCTCCCGCAGGTTGCGGTTGTTCCAGGCCGGGCCGACGTCCCTGAGGAGCGCGGGGGTGGTGTTGTCCTGCGTGTACCAGCCGATACCGAAGCCGTCGCCGTTCGTCGTCTCGACACCCAGCTTGGAGTGGAGGCTCTGGTCGATCAGCGAGTGGGCCGGTTTGTACAGGATCGTGTCGAGCAACATGGGTGTCCCCGAGTAGGCGAGCCATCGACACATGTGCGATCACCTGTGTTTCCCACTGCCACCTGCGGAATTCCCGGGCGCTGCCGGTCCGGCCATTTCATTCTCCCGGCCGCCGTCGGTGTTCGCCACGCGGGCGGGGGCCGGTGGCCATCGCGGGATGAGGGTGCCGGTGGGCGCGCGTGGGGGGCGGCCGGAATCCGGCCGCCCCCCACGTCGTGCGTCACCTGTCGGCGCCGCAGGTTCAGCGCGCCGCGCCGAAGTCCTGCGTCCAGTACTGGCCCGGCTGCGCCAGGCCGATGCCGATCTCCTTGTAGGAGCAGTCGAGGATGTTCCGCTTGTGGCCAGGGCTGTTCATCCAGCCCTCCATGACCTTCGCGGCGGTGCTGTAGCCGTAGGCGACGTTCTCGCCGTACGTCCTCCACTCGTACCCGGCGCGGGTGATCCGCTGGCCCGGGTCGGAGCCGTCGGATCCGGTGTGGGACATGTTGCTGTGGGCGGCCATGTCCGCGCTGTGGTCCTGCGCGGCCTTCGTGAGCTTCGCGTTGACGGTGAGCGCCGGGCAGCCGACGGCGGCGCGCTCCTGGTTCACGAGGGCGAGGACCTCGGCCTGGGCGCCGGAGGGCGCCGGGGAGGCCTCCGGAGCGGCGGGCGCGGCCGTCTTGACCGGCGGCTTCGCCGGCTGCGGCTGCTGCGGCTTCGGCTGCGCAGGCGGCGTGGTCTCGACGACGGGCTGTGCGGCGGGTTCCGCGGGTGCGGCCGGGGTGGCTTCGGGGGCCGCGGGAGCGCCGGTCTCGACCGGGGCCTCCACGGGCGGCTGGGAGCCGGGGCCGCCGAGGGGGGCGCCGCCCCGCCACTGCCAGGAACGGCCGTCCTGCCGGGCCGCCGCCGCCCGTGCGGGGTCGGTGTCCTGCGTGTCCAGGCACGCCATGGCGGCGGTGGGCACACCCACTACGGCCAGCGCCCCGACGGCGACGGCTATTTTCCGGAAATGCGTCTTCTTACGGTGCTTCTTCATGCGGGACCTCACTCGGTGATCGCGAAGCTCCCGGCGCCGGACCGCAAGGGCGCCGGAGGAATCGCCATTCTTAGAAGCCCGGCAGCGGCCTGGCAAGCGGCATCTACTAAGCCGCATAGGAGATCCGGGGGCGGGCTTGAATCGGCCGGAAGATCGTGCATGTCCCCGCCGCGGCCGGCCCGGCGGTCACCTGACGCGACACCAGGACCACCCCCCATCAGCCACGTTGGGGAAGGCTAAACAGGACTCACCAATTCCGTTTCCGGCGGAGTGAGGCATGTCAACGCCAAATAGGTACAAATATCGAAATGTCAATGGGTAGACGATCTCCGTAAGGCGTGCCGGTCCGACATGCGCGCCGTGACGCATCTCACGGTTTCCGGAGGAACCGGACCGCCAGCGCCGCGTGCGCACCGCCTACGCCGGCTTGCCCGCCTCGCGGCCGTCGACGTACGTCGCCACCACCTCGATGTCGCCGATGCGCGAGACCGCGACGCGCCGCGGGTCGTCGCCGAGCACGACCAGGTCTGCGCGTTTGCCCGGGGTGAGGCTGCCCGCGCTGTCCTCCCAGTGGCAGGCGTAGGCGCCGGCGACGGTGTAGGCGTGCAGGGCCTCGTCCACGGTGACGGCCTCGTCCGGGCCGATCGGCCGGCCGGATCCGGAGGCGCGCTCGGCCATGAACTGGATGGCCCGCAGTGGGGAGCCGTCCGCCACCGGCCGGTCGGAACTGCCGACCAGGGTGATGCCGTGGTCGAGGAATCCCCTGCCCCGGTAGAGCCACGGCGCCCGCTCCGCGCCCATGATCGCCGCGTAGTCGTCGCCGAAGTGGCGCAGGAAGTTGGGCTGGACGACCGCGCTGAGGCCCAGCCGCGCGAGGCGCGGGAGCTGGTCGGGGCGGATGAGGCCGGCGTGCTCGATGCGGTGCCGGGCGCCGGGGCGGGGCCGGAGGCGCTGGGCGCGCTCCAGGGCGTCCAGCGCCACGTCGGCCGCGCGGTCGCCGATGGCGTGCACGGCGAGCTGCCAGCCGGCGAGGTGGCCGTCCACGATCGACTGGGCGAGCGCTTCGGGATCGTCCTGCAGCTGCCCGGCGTGGTCCAGCCCTTCGTACGGATCGCGGAGGGCCGCGGTGCGGGCCATCATGCCGCCGTCGGTGTAGATCTTCAGCGCGCCCACGGACAGCCAGTCGTCGCCGAAGCCGGTGCGCAGGCCGAGGTCGAGGGCCTTGGGGATGCCGTCGGCCTCGTGGGCGGCGACCGTACTCAACCGGTCCGTGGAGACCATGAGCTGCACCCGTAGCGGCAGCAGTCCCTTCTCCCGGGCGAGTTGGTAGGCACCGAGCTCGACCGGGCTGTGGCCGAAGAGCCTGCCGCCGATGCCCGCCTCGGCGCAGGCGGTGACTCCCTCGGCCAGGCAGGTCCGGGCGGCGCGCCCGATCGCCTCGGCCAATTCCTGCTGGGAGTACGGCAGTCGCAGCGCGCGGGCGGCGCCCATCGCACCCTCGGCGAGGAAACCGTTCTCGTGCGGGACATCGGCGGAGAGCAGCTCCAGGACGGCGGTGTTGACGACGCAGCCGTGCCCGGAGTCGTGGAGGACGAACACCTTGTGGCCCTGGCTGACCCGGTCCAGTTCGGCGGCGGTCAGATGGCGCCCCAGGGCCCGCTGGTCGTACCCGGCGATGCTCACCCAGGATCCGGGCGAGCCCTGCCGGGCGACGGCCTCCGCCACGGCCGCGAGCACGTCGTCGATCCGGGTGCGGCCCGCGATGCTGGGGGTGTTCTGCTTGAGGCCGGTCCAGGGCAGGTGCACGTGGGAGTCGATGAACCCGGGGAGCACCGTGGCACCCTGAAGGTCGATCACCTCGCGTGCGGGCAGGGAGGCCACGGCACCGTCCAGGCCGACGATCCGGCCCCGCCAGATGCCCAGCTCGTGCGCGACCGGATGGTCCGGGTCCATGGTGAGGAAGCGGGCGTTCGTCAGCCTCGTGCAGAGCATCGTCAGGCGTCCATCGACCGCGCGAGCGAACGGGGGCGCAGATCGGTCCAGTTGGCCTCGACGAAGTCCAGGCACGCTTCTCGGGTGTTCTCGTCGAAGACGGCCGTCCAGCCGCCGGGCACCTCGGCGAAGGACGGCCAGAGCGAGTGCTGGCCCTCCTCGTTCACCAGGACCAGGAAGCGGCCTTCGGCGTCGTCGAACGGGTTGGTGCTCACGGTCGGTGCCTCCCCGGAACGTAAAGATTAGGTTAGGCTCGCCTAATTGCGACGAGCTTAGTCCCTCCCCTTGCCGCTCACAAGGAGACCCGCATGCGCCCGACCGATCCCCTCTCCGGCCCCGCGGCCGGTACGGGGCACGCCTTCGCCGCATACGGACTGCCCGGCGAACCCGGTACCGACGCGTTCTGGGCGGCGGCCAGGACGCCCGTGTCGGTCCCTGCCAACAAGGCTGAAAACGGCGGCGGTTGGGTGACGCTGTTCCTGTGGCGCGGCTCTCCGGCGAGCATCGGCTTCGAGAGCTGGTCGGAGCCGGTGCCCCTGCGCCGGTGGGACGACACGGACTGTTGGTACGCCGAGGTCCGCATGCCGGCGCGGCTGCGGGTGACCTACCGGTTCCTCGTCGACGGCACCGCGTACGCCGACCCGTTCAACCCGGCCGGTGCGGGCGGCGACCGCTCCATCGCCGCGACCCCGGACGCCCCCGCCCAGCCGCACTGGCCCGCCATCGGCGCCGGGGACGTCCTGCCCCTCCCCCGCACCAGGGTCCGCTGGTCCAGTGAACGCCTCGGCGGTCGGCGCACCGTACGGGTCCACCCGGCGGGCGGCGGCGGACCGGTGGTCCTGCTGCTGGACGGGGACGACTGGCTGTACCTGCACCCCGCCGTGACCGCCTTCGACTCGGCCGTCGCCCGTGGCGAGATGCCTCCCGTCACCCTCGTCTTCCTGCCGACCCGGGACCGGGAGGCCGAGTTCGGCTGCCGGCCCGGGCTGTGGGAGGCGGTCCGGGACGAACTGCTGCCGCTGGTGGCGCAAACCGGCCTGCCCGCCGACCGGGACCGCCTGGTGGTCGCCGGGCAGAGCCTCGGCGGGCTCAGCGCGATGTACGCGGCCCTGGAGTTCCCGGACCTGGTGTCCCGAGTCGCCTGCCAGTCGGGGGCGTTCTGGTGGACGTCCGGCGCAACGGAGTCGGCGGACCCCTTGGGCGGCCCGGTCGGCGGCGCCGTCGCCGCCCGCCTGCGGGAGCGCCCCGACCTGTCCGGTCTGCGGGTCGCCTTCGACGTGGGCGAGCACGAAACGCGGATGCTGCCCCACTGCGAGCGGGTCGAGGCCCTGGCGGAACGCGCCGGCGCGACCGTACGGGTGTCCCGCTCGGCGTCCGGCCACGACCGGGCGGGCTGGCGGCACGCCCTGCTCAGGGACGTCGCCTGGGCGCTCGGCTAGCGGATCACCGGGCCACCGCCAGACAGTAGCCCTCGTCGGTGGCGAGGAGGTTGCGGTGGGTGTCCTCCGCGGTGATGACCCCGTCGTCCAGGACGAGGACGCGGTCGGCGGCGTCCAGGAGGGCCGGGCTGCTGGTGATCACGACGGTGGTGCGGCCCCGGCGCAGCTCCGCGATGTTGCGCGCGATGAGCTGTTCGGTGACCGCGTCGACGGCCGTCGTGGGGTCGTGCAGGACGAGGATCTCGCTGTCGGCGGCGAGGGCGCGGGCCAGCGACAGCCGTTGGCGCTGGCCGCCGGAGAGGTTCGCACCGCGGTCGCGGACCCCGTGGTCGAGTCCTTCCCGGTGGAGGGCGACCACGTCGGTCAGCATGGAGGCCTCCACGGCCTCGGGGACCGTCCGGCTGGTGCCCGACGGGTCGATGTTGGTGCGGAGGGTGCCCGCGAAGATCTCCCCTTCGTACGGGTTCACCAGCATGTGCTCGCGGACCGCCTCGATCGAGAGGTCGGCGATCTCCTGCCCGCTGACCCGCACCGCTCCCTCGTACGCGCCGGGCGGCACCTTCACGGCCAGGAGCGCGGCGAGGTCGGCGGCCGCGCGCGGCTGGTACACGGCGATCGCCACGAACTCACCGGCGGGCACCTGGAACTTCAGCGCGCGCAGGGCCCCGTACCGGACGCAGTCGATCTCCAGGTCCCCGCCGGCGGCCGGGCGCTGCGGCCCCGGGGTCGTGACCGGTGGCGCGACGAGCACCAGCGCCATCCGCTCGGCCGACGCACGCGCCATCATCACGTACTTGGGCATGTCCGAGAACATCTTGAGGGGTTCCATGATGAACTGGGCCAGTCCCACGGCCATGACGAGTTCCCCGATGGTGATCCGGCCGTCGAAGGCCAGCCGGCCGGCCGTCAGGGTCACGGCGACGGCGAGGACCGCGTTGAGGGCCGACGCGGTGCCCGCGTACGCGCCGTTCACCACGGCCACGGTGATCGCCTGGTGCTTCGCCTCCGTGCTGACCCTCCGGTAGGACCCGAAGGCGGCGTGGTTGCCACCGAAGCCGTGCAGCGGGCGCAGGCCGGTGATCAGGTCGGCGACCTTGGCACCCGCCCGCGCCACCCGCGCCTGCTGCTCGCGGGTGCTGGAGCCGATCCGCCGGGACATCACGCTCAGGATCGACAGGATCGCGACGGTTCCCGCGATCACCAGCAGGCCGAGCCGGACGTCGGCGAGGCCGAGCGCGACCGCCGCGACCAGCACCGCGACCAGCGAACTGATCAGCAGCGGCACCACCTCGATGATGTCGGCCGTCTGGTCGGCGTCCTCGGTGGCGATGGTCAGCACCTCGCCGGACTTGAGGTCGACGTCCCTGGCCACGGGCTGGAGTCCGCAGTCCGCGACCCGCACCCGCCATCGGTGCGCCTCGGTCGTGTTGGCCTTCTGCAGGATGCGCATGCCGAACCGCCACGACAGCGACACGGTCGTGATGATCACGGCGAGCGCGCCGATCGACACGGCGAGCGCGCCAAAGCTGCGCTCCCCCCGCATCGTGTGCTCGACGATCAGGCCGAGCGCGATGGGGAAGGCCGTCTCACCGGCCTGGTAGAGGCCCATGAGGACGGTGCCCCAGGTCATGGCGCCGACGTTGCGGCGCAGTGCGGTACGGAGGATGTCGGACCCCGCGCGGGGCCGCTGCGCGTCAGGAGTTGTCATCGAGGTGGCGGGCCATCGCTTCGGGGGTTCGCAGGGTGAACAGATCACGGATCGTGACCACAGGACCGTACTCCCGGCGGAGCAGCCCGATCAGCCGCACCGCCAGCATGGAGTGCCCTCCGAGGGACACGAAGTCGCTCACCGCGCTCACCTCGTCGTCGTCCAGGTCCAGTGCCTCGGCGAAGAACGCGCAGACCGCGGTCTCGGTATCGGTCTCCGGGCCGCGCTCCCCCGCCGTCGTCAGCGCGCCGAGCGGCTTGGCCTCCGGCAAGGCCTTGGTGTCGGCCTTCCCGTTCACCGTCAGCGGGATGGCGTCGACCTGTGCGTAGTGCGTCGGGCGCAGGAAGTCCGGCAGCGCGGCGCCCACTTCGGCGGCCACCGCCGCCAACTCACCGCCGTGCAGTACGAGGTAGGCGGCCAGCCGGTACGCGCCGTCGACCTGAGGGTCGGGCTGGGCGACCGCGGCGACGAACCGCACCGCCGGGTGCGCGGCGAACGCCGCCTCGACCTCGCCCGGTTCGACGCGGTGCCCCCGGATCTTGATCTGCTGGTCGGTGCGGCCCAGGTACATCAGGTTCCCGTCGGGCCGTCGGAGCACCAGGTCCCCGGTGCGGTACATCCGCTCGCCGGGTGCGCCGAACGGGCACGCGACGAAGCGGTGCGCGGTCTGGGCGGACTGGCCGAGGTAGCCGCGGGCGATGCCGACGCCCGACACGTACAGCTCGCCCGGAACCCCGTCCGGCAGCGGGCGCAGCCACGGGTCCAGTACGTACACGTCGGTGTTGTCGATGGCCACGCCCACCACCGGGTCCGCGCATTCGAAGGTGCCGACGCCGAGGGTGTTGATGGTGTATTCGGTGGGCCCGTACAGGTTGTAGCCGGCCGTCCCCCGGGTCTCGGCGAGCCGCTGCCACAGCGCCGGGGTGACGGCCTCCCCGCCCAGGATCACCAGGGGCGGCCGGCGGGCCGGGTCGTCGAGCAGGCCCTCGGCCACCAGCTGCTGCGCGTAGGTCGGCGTCACGTTGATGACGTCGATCCCGTGCTCCAGGCAGTACTCGACGAGCCGGGGGGCGTCGCGGCGCAGTTCCTCGTCGCAGATGTGCACCTCGTGGCCGTCGGCGAGCCACAGCAGCTCCTCCCACGACATGTCGAAGGCGAACGACACGGTGTGCGCGATGCGGAAGACCCGGTGGCCGTGGTCGGCCAGCACCGGCTCGAAGATCCGGCGCTGATGGTTGATCAGCATGTTGGTGAGCCCGGCGTACTCGGTCACCACGCCCTTCGGCCGCCCGGTGGAGCCGGAAGTGTAGATCGTGTACGCGGGGTGCCGCAGGCGGTCGGGGTCGTCCGGGGCGAACGTCACGAACGGCTCGGCCCCGGGGAGGGGCCGGTCCAGCTCGATCAGGTCGCCGGTCAGGCGGGGCGACACGGCACTCACGGTGAGGATCACGTCCGGGCGGGCGTCCTCGACGATCGCGGCGATCCGCTCGTCCGGATGGTCCAGTTCCAGCGGAACGTACGCGGCGCCCGTGCGCAGTACGGCGAACAGCGCCACGATCGAGTCGAGGGAGCGCGGGATCGCCAGGCCCACGGTCTTCTCGGGGCCGATCCCGCGCCGGGCGAGGACGCCGGCCAGCGCGCGGCTGCGGTCCCGGAGGCCGCCGAAGGTCATGGTCCGGCCGTGGGCGACGAGCGCGACCCGCTGCGGGTCCCGGTCCGCCGCCCGGTCGAAGCGGTCCACCACCGTGTCCGTGCCGATGTCCGTGCGGTCGGCGGACCCGGGATGCGGCGCCAGGCCGGGGAGCGCGCCCACCGGGCCGGTGGACCGGGCCAGGTCTTCGAGTACGCGCAGGTAGTCGTCGAGGAGCCGCCGGGCGGCCGCCGTGTCGTGATCGCGGTACTCCAGCTTGACCGTCAGCCGGTCGCCGGGGGTGACGACCCAGGTGAACGGGTAGTGCGTGGAGTCGTCGGCGCGCACCGCGGTGATCCCGTGCCGGGCGTTCATCTCGGCGAACGCGTCCATGTCCAGGAAGTTCTGGAGTACGAACAGGTTGTCGAACAGGGTGTCGTGGCCGCCGGCCCGCTGGATCTCGCCGAGCCCGAGGTGCTCGTGCTCCATCGCCGCGACCCGCGCCGCCTGTACGGCCGACAGGTACTCCCGGACCGTGTCACCGGGCCGGGCCCTGGTCCACATGGGCACGGTGTTGAGCAGGACGCCGACGATGCCGGCCAGGCCCTCACCCTCCCGGCCGGAGACGGTCACGCCGAACACGGCGTCGCCGCGGCCCGTACGCGCGCCCAGCAGGAGGCCGAACGCGCCGGTCAGCACCGAGTTCAGGGTGACGCCGTGCTCCTTGGCCGCTTCCCTGAGCAGTTCCGACTGTCGGTCGGAGAGCGTGTGCACGAGCGTGCCCGGCAGGTCGTCGGTGAGGGCCGGCGCCGGTCCGGCGAGCAGTGTGGGGCCCGGGAGGCCGGTCAGGTACTCGGACCAGAAGCGTTCCGCTCCGGCCTGATCCCTGGCGGCGAGTTCCCGGGCGTACTCCTCGAAGCCCGGCGTGGCCGGGGCCGCGGCCGTCAACTCGCCGGAGACGGCGGCCTCGTAGGCGTCGAAGAGGTCCCGCAGCACGATTTCGCGGGACCAGCCGTCCCACAGCAGGAGGTGGTAGCTCAGCAGCAGGCCGTCGCGGCCGTCGGGCCGGCGCACCACGGTCAGCCGGATCAGCGGAGGCTCGCCCGGGTCGAATCCCGTGTCGCGGTCCCGGGCGAGCAGGGCGTCGACCTCCGCGTCCGTCGAGAGGGCGAGCGTGCGGACGCCGACCCGCCCGCCGGCTGCCAGGACCTGCACCGCGTTTCCGTCGTCGTCGGTGGTGAAGCCGGCGCCCACGACCGGGTGCCGTGCGATCACCCAGGCCATCGCCTCGGCCAGCGCCTCGGTGTCCAGGCGGCGGTCGAAGGTGAACCAGCTCTGTGCGACGTAGTGTCCGGCCGGGCCGGCCAGCTGGGCCTGAAAGAACAGGCCCCGCTGGAGCGGGGTGACCGGCGCCGTGCGCTCGGCCGTCGCGGCGGCGTCCGCGATGCGTTCCAGCGCGCCGAGCCAGTGCCCGGTGATCTCGTCGGGGATGCCCTCGGCGAGGGTGAAGGCCGCGTGCAGGCTGCCGGTCGCCGCGTCGGTCCAGGCGTTGACCTCGACGGCGTACGGGCCGCTCTCCTCGCCGCCGGTGATGTGCAGCGCCTGTGACTCGTCGCCCCTGCCGAGGTAGTTGAAGAGCACCTGCGGCCGGTCGTCCAGCAGCGGGGCGGTCTGCGGGTCGAGGTACCTGAGCCGGCCGTACGCGAGGTGCGCGCGCTCGTCCGGCCGGCGTTCGGCGACCTCGCGCGCCGCCGCGACGGGGTCGGTGTGCGCCGTGAGCCGCACGGGCGCGATGGAGGTGAACCAGCCGACCGTACGGGTGTAGTCGTGGTGCGGCAGCACCGGCTCCCGGCCGTGCCGCTCCAGGTCGAACGCCAGATCGGTGGGCGCGGGCTGGATGCGCGTCAGCGCGGTGCGCAGCGCACCGCACAGCAGCTCGGTGAGGCCGGTACCGAGTGCGGCGGGCGCGGTGCGCGTCACGAGGTCGCTCACGTCGGGCGGGAGCACCACCGTGGTCTCGCGCAGCACCTCGACGGCGGGCAGCAGCGGGGGCGCCTGGAGGGTGGAGATCCAGTGCCCGAGGCCGTCGGCCGGGTGGCCGGACCCGTAGGCGAGTGCTTGCGCGTACTCGGCGTAGGACGTGGTCGGCGGCGCCAGGGGGATGCCGCGCAGGGCGGCGGCCAGGTCGTCCAGCAGGATCAGCCAGGACACCGCGTCGACGGCGAGGTGGTGCACGGTGACGACCAGGGTCCGGCGGTCCTCCAGCCAGGTGAACGCGATGACGTGTCCGGCCTCGGGGTCGAGCCGTCCGGCGGCTTCGTTCGCCGCGGTCGTCGCGTCGGCGGCGTCGGTCCGTACGACGGTGACCTCGCGGGAGGGGTCGGTGCGCAGGGCCCACACCCCGTGCTCGACGCGCAGCCGCAGCCGGAGGGCCGGGTGCGCGGCCACGACGGCGCCGGCGGCGCGCTCGACGTCGGCGAAGCCGGTTCCCTCGGCCGCCACCAGCGCCCTGGCCTGCGCGAACCGGGCGAGGGATCCGCCCAGTTCGCGCCGGCGCAGGATGATCGGTGTCGGCGTGAGCGGGCCGTCCTCGCGGGCGGCGGCGGGGGCGGGGGCGGGCGCCTGCGGTGTGCTCGTCGCCAGGTGCTCGGCGAGCGCGCGCGGTGTCCTGTGCAGGAACACGTCCCGCGGGGCGATCGCGAGGCCGAGCGCCCTGGCGCGGTTGACCACGGTGATGGCGAGGATGCTGTCGCCGCCGGCCCGGAAGAAGTCGCAGTCGCCGTCCACGGCGGTGCCGGGGAGCGTCCGGGTGAAGATGTCGACCAGTGCGGTGAGCGCGGAGCCCGTCGCGGCCACCGGTGTGTCGTGGCGTGCGGCCCGCTCGGTCAGGGCCTGGCGGTCCAGTTTGCCGTTGACCGTCAGCGGCAGGGCATCGACCGGCAGCACCCGGCCGGGCACCATGTGCGCGGGCAGCTTGGCGGACAGCGGACCGGTGAGGTCCGTGAGGTCGCCGGGCACCCGGCCCACGACGTGCGCGATCAGGTGGTCGCCGCTGTCCGCCACGGTGACGGCCACGTCGACCACGCCGTCGAGCTCCCTGATCGCGGACTCGACCTCGCCGGGCTCGATGCGGAATCCCTTGAGCTGCACCTGCTCGTCGGCGCGGCCGGTGAACTCCAGCCCGCCGTCGAGCGTACGGCGGGCGAGGTCGCCCGTGTGGTACATGCGGGAGCCGCCGCCCGCGAACGGGTCCGCCACGAAACGGCCCGCGGTGAGCGCCGGCCGGCCGAGGTAGCCGAGCGACACCTGGTCGCCGGCGACGTAGATGGCACCCACCCGGCCCGGCGGCACCGGTCGCAGCCGGTCGTCGAGCAGATAGGTCGTCAGGCCGGGAAGGGGACCGCCGATCGGGCTGACGGCGTCGCCGCGGTCGAAGTCCTCGTCGGTCAGGACCCGGTGGGTGACGTGCACGGTGGTCTCGGTGATGCCGTACATGTTGACCAGCTCGGGCGAGGCGGCGCCGTGCCGCTCGACCCAGCCGCGCAGCCGCCCCAGGTCCAGCGCCTCGCCGCCGAGGACGACCCGGCGCAGTGCGGGGAGCGGCTCGCCGGCCTGCCGGTCGGCTTCGATGAACTGGTGGAACGCCGAGGGGGTGTGGTTGAGCACGGTCACTCCGCGCTCGCGCACCAGCCGGTGGAAGTCGGCCGGGGAGCGGGTCAGCCCGTACTCCGGCACCAGCAGTTCACCGCCGTGCGCCAGCGCGCCCCACAGCTCCCAGACCGCGAAGTCGAAGGAGTACGAGTGGAACTGGACCCACACGTCGTGCGGGCCGAAGTCCATGGCGGGCCGGGTGTTCGCGAGCAGGGTCACCACGCTGGAGTGCGGGACGACGACGCCCTTGGGGCTGCCGGTCGATCCTGAGGTGTAGATGACGTATGCGGGATCGTGCCAGTTCGCCTCGGGCACGGGCACGGAGTCGTCCTGGGCGTCCTGCGGCGGCTCGTCCCCCTGTACGAGCACGCGGGCCGGCACCCCCGCCCGGGCCAGCAGCCGTGTGAAGCGGTCCCGTTGCTCAGGGTCCACGAGCACGGCCTGCGGAGCGGCGTCGGCGAGGATGTACTCCAGCCGCTCGTCCGGGTAGGCGAGGTCCAGCGGTACGTACGCACCGCCCGCTGTGACGATCGCGACCAGGGCGACGACCTGTTCGGCGGAACGGGGAACGGCGACGGCGACGCGTTTCCCCGGCCCGACGCCGGCCGCGCGCAGGGCTCCTGCCAACTCGTTCTTCGCGTCCGCCAGTTCGCCGTAGGTCAGTGACCGGGTTCCGCCGTCGAGCGCGCACTGGGTGACGGCGGTGGCGGCCGGGGCGCGGTGCGCGGCGGCGTCGAACAGTGCGCCCAAGGTCGTCGGGGCGATCGGCGCGGCACGCCCGGGGCCCTCGGACGCCAGGTCGTCGACCAGGGCCTCCGGCTGGGTGAGCAGGCCGGTGAGGGTGCGGGTGAAGGTGTGCAGGATCGCCCGGGCGCCCGCCTCCCGCAGCAGCGCGCCGTCGTGGATCAGGTTGAAGCGCGGACGGCCGCCGGGTGCCCGCTCCACCACGAGGGTCAACGGGTAGTGCGGGGCGCCCTCGTTCACGATGCCGGTGATGACCAGGGTGTCGTCGGATCCCTGCAGGCCTGCCACATCCGTCGCGACGTCGAAGACCACCAGGGTGTCGAACAGCGGGCCGGCGCCGGCCTGGCGGCTGATGCGCGCCAGCGAGACGTGCTGGTGCGCCAGTACCGCGCTCTGGTGTTCCCGTACCGAGGCGAGCAGGTCGCGCGCCGTGGTGGCCGGGGTCCACCGGGCGCGCACGGGGACCGTGTTGATGAACAGGCCCACCATGTCCTCGATGCCGGGCACGTCCGCGTCGCGCCCGGACACCGTGGAGCCGAACACGACGTCCCTGCCGTGCAGCACCCCGCCGAGGGTCAGCGCCCAGGCGCTGTGCACGGCGGCGCTCAGCGGCACACCGGCCGACCGGGCGGCTTCGTCGATGTCCCCGTCCGGCTCCACGGCGGTATCGGCGAAGCGGTCGGACGGCGTGTGCCCCTCGGCGACCAGCGAAGGGCCGGGCAGCTCGGCGAGCTGTTCGCGCCACACCCGGTCGCTCTCGTCCTCGTCGCGTTCGGCCAGCCAGCGCACGTAGTCGGTGAAACCGCCGAGCGGGTACACGGTCCCCGGCGCGTGGTACTCGGCCAGCAGCGCTCGGAGCATCGGCGGCACCGACCAGCCGTCGGCGATGATGTGGTGCACGGTCTGCACCAGGACGCTGCGGCCGGAGCCCGCGCGGATGAGGGTGAAGCGCATCAGCGGGCCGGAGGCCAGGTCGAACCCCGTGCGACGGTCCCGCTCGGCGTGCTCGCGGATCTCCTCGCCGGTGATGCCGGGGCGGTCCAGCGTGGTGAACGGAGCCTGCACACCCTTGTCCAGTACGCAGACGACACGGCCATCGGCGAGGGCGGTGAACCGCGCGGCCAGGTTGGGGAACAGCGCGAGCAACCGGCTGGCCGCCGCCGCGAGCCGGTCGGCGTCCACCTCCCCTTCCAGCGTCAGCAGTTGCTGCTCGACGTAACTGCCCGCGGAGTCGTCGTCGAAGACCGAGTGGAAGTACAGGCCCTCCTGCAGCGGGGTGAGCGGCAGGACGTCCCGCAGCGCCGGGCCGTCAAGGTCGTCGACATCGGCCTGGGTGAGCGCCACCAGACCGAAGTCACTGGGAGAGTGGCCGCCCCGGTCCAGTACGGCCAGCCCGGCCAAGGCCTCCCGGAAGTACGCGCCGATGGTCGCGATGTCCTCGTCGGTGAACATCCCGTCGGGCCAGGAGAGGGTGGTGACCAGCTCGTACGCGCCGGCCCGGGCGGGTTCGGCGATGGCGTTGAACTCCAGGGCCCGCGGCAGCCGCATCCTCGGATCGCGCCTCTCCCCCAACTGACCTGTGGTGCCGGAGAGTTCCCAGTCGCCGGATGCCCCCGCATCGAAGCGGCCCAGGTAGTTGAACAGCACCTGGGGTGCGGGCGGGTCGAACCCGGTGCCGGTGAGGTAGCGCAGGGCGCCGTAGGGCAGGCCGTTGCCCGGCACCCGGGCGAGGTCCTCCTTGACCGCCTTCAGGGCGCCGGCCAGGTACTCGGGCGCGCTGAAGTCGGCGGCGGCGCCGGGGTCCACGGTCACCGGGAAGAGGGTGGTGAACCAGCCCACGGTCCGCGAGAGCTCCGGCTCGAAGCCGGCTGCTCCCGCCACGAGGTGTCCTTCGCGGCCGTGGCCCTCCAGCTCGATGTGCGCGAAGGTCTGGTCCTGCCCGAGGTCGCGGCGCCACCGGGCGAGCGTGACGGCGAGCGCGGTCAGCAGCACGTCGTTGACGCCCGCGTGGAACTTGGCGGGGATCTCGCCCAGCAGCGCGGCCGTGACCTCGGGGCCGACGGAGACGGTCGTCGTCCGCTCCCGCGCAACGGTGTCGGCCTCGGACAGCGCGCGCCTGCCCACCGGTACGTCCGGCCCGGGCAGGGGGCGCAGGAAGGAGGCGCGGTCCGCGTCGAACTCCGCGCGCTCCAGCAGCTGCGTCCAGCGCCGGAACGACGTGCCTACGGGGGGCAGCTCGATCGGCGTGCCCGAGGAGAACTGCCGCCACGCCGTGGCGAGGTCCTCCCGCAGGATCCGCCAGGACACTCCGTCGACCACCACGTGGTGGACGACCACGACCAGCTGCCGTGCCGCGCGGCGCCACACGGCCCGCAGCATGACGCCGTGGTCCGGGTCGAGCCCCGCGGTGGCGAGCGCGACCACCTCGTCGAGCGGCCGGTCGCTCTCCTGCCATCCGGCGGCGGCCGGGCCTGCCTCCGGGATGTCGAAGCTCCAGCGGTCGCCGCGCACCAGCCTGGCGCGGAGCATGTCGTGCCGTCCGACCAGGGCGGCGAGGATCTCGTCGAGGGCGTCGGCGGTCAGGTCCGCCGGGGTGTTGAGCACCACCGACTGCACGAAGCCGTCGATGGCGTCGGTGGTCTCGCCGAGCCACTGCACGATGGGCGACCCCACGACGGAACCGGTGGCGACATCGCCGTGGTCCACGGTGGCGGCGCCTTCCCGGCTCGCCACCGCCGCCAGTGCCCCGACGGTGCCGTGGGTGAAGACCTGCCGTGCCGTGACGTGCAGACCCGCCTCGCGCAACGCGCTCAGCAGGGAGATGGCCAGGATGCTGTCGCCGCCGAGCTGGAAGAAGTCCTGCTCGACACCGACCTCGTCCAGCCGCAGCAGCGCCGCGACCGCCGCGCCGACCAGGCGCTCGTTCTCGGTGGTGGGCGCGATGAGCGGGCCCGTTCCGAGCTCGGGCTCGGGCAGCGCGCCGCGGTCGAGCTTGCCGTTCGCGGTGAGCGGGAACTCCTTCATCACGACGATGTGGGCGGGCACCATGTACTCCACCATGTGCCCGGCGGCCCAGGCCTTGACCTCGTCGGCCCGCAGGTCCTCGCTCCCGGCGGCCGGGATCACGTACCCCACCAGGTAGGTGCCGCCCGCCGTGTTCTTCCGCGCGACGACGCAGGTGTGCCGTACCCCGGGATGCTCCGCGAGGCCCACCTCGACGTCCTCGATCTCCAGCCGCATGCCGCGGATCTTGATCTGGTTGTCGGCCCGGCCCAGGAAGTCCAGTGACCCGTCAGGGGCGAACCGTGCGAGGTCACCGGTCCGGTAGAGCCGGGACCCGTCCCCTGCGAAGGGGTTGGCGACGAACCGGGAGGCCGTCAGGCCCGGCGCGCCCGCGTATCCGCGCCCCAGGAGGAAGCCGCCCACGTACAGCTCGCCGCCCACGCCGACCGGGACGGGGCGCAACTCGTCGTCCAGCACGTACAGCTGGGTGTTGGGGTTGGCCTTGCCGATCGAGGTGGACAGGCGTTGCGCCGCGCCCCGGTAGATGACGTGCGAGACGCCGATCGTCGTCTCGGCCGGGCCGTAGCCGTGGTACATGGGTATGCCGAGCCGGGTGCGGAACCGCTCGTACAGCTCCGGGGTCAGCACCTCGCCGCCGCACCACACGTGCCGCAGGCTGTCCAGCCGCCCGGAGTCGCCGGCGATCTCCAGGAGCACGTCCAGCATGGACGACACCAGGTACGTGAAGGTGACGCGCTGCTCGGCGATCACGCTCAGCAGGTGGTGCGGGTCGCGTTCGCCGCCGGGCCGCAGGACCACCAGCCTGCCGCCGGACACCAGGGGCAGGAAGATCTCGTTGATGGAGATGTCGAAGGACAGCGGTGCCTTGAACACCGAGGCGTCGTCGTGGCCGAAGCCCAGGATCTCGCCGGCCTGCCAGAGCAGGCGTTCGGCGATCGCCTCGTGGCGGATCATCGCGCCCTTGGGCCGGCCGGTCGAGCCGGACGTGAAGATCACGTAGGCCAGGGCGCCGCCGGGGACGGTGATACCGGTCCCCTCGGCGGGGTAGGAGCCGAACCGCCAGTCGCCCAGGTCGACGGCCACGGCTTCCGGTTCGCCCGGGGCGTGTTCGCCCGAGCCGCCCAGCTGGAGCACGACGCGCGCGTCGTCGATGACGACGGCTCGGCGCGCGGCCGGCCACTGCGGGTCGAGCGGTACGAACGCGGCCCCCGCCTGGAGCACGGCGAGCAGTCCGATCACCATGTCGGCGGAGCGGCCCAGGGAAATGCCGACGACCTGTTCGGCGGTGATCCCGCGTTCGATCAGGTGGTGCGCCAACTGGCTCGACAGTTCGGCCGCCTGACCGTACGTCAGTGCTCTGTGCTCGTCGACGATGGCGACGGCGTCCGGCCTGGTCCGTGCCTGCTCGCGGAACATCTCGACGAGGGTCGGGCGGACCCGGTCCGCCCGCGTGTCGTTCCACTCGGCCAGGGTCTCGATCCTCGCCGCCACGCTGGACGGGCCGATGGTGCCGAGGGGCCGGTCCGGGAAGTCGGCCAGGTCGTCCAGCGCGAGCTGCGCGTCGGCCGGTAAGACGCCGTCCGGGACGGCGATGCTCCGGCCGTCCGCGCCTACCTCCCAACCGGCCGCACCCGCACCGCCGTTGTCGACCCACCCGAGGACATCGGCGAACAACGTCCCGGAGGTGAGCTCCATGCCGTCGGGATCGCGGCCCGTCGCCCAGTACGACAGTCCGATCGAGCAGGCTTCGGCGATGGTCCTGTCGGAGTAGTCGCCGGTTCGCCGGCGCACGCCGGCCAGGCGCGTGCGGGAAAGCCGCACGAGACGAGCGGTCGATTCCGTCATCGAAGACTCAACGCCCCTTCTGGATCAGCAAGTTGACTCACCGCATCGGGGTGGGCTAGCTACCCTCGCGCCAGGCCCGCCACAGTCGTGCGTAGCGGCCGCCCAGAGCCACCAACTCCTCGTGCGTGCCGTGC
Organism: Streptomyces sp. NPDC059989; assembly: GCF_042736975.1. Taxonomy (NCBI): domain Bacteria; kingdom Bacillati; phylum Actinomycetota; class Actinomycetes; order Kitasatosporales; family Streptomycetaceae; genus Streptomyces; species Streptomyces sp. NPDC059989. Next base: position 226,838 of record NZ_JBHWUO010000004.1, on the reverse strand, counting down.
TCCACGACGCGTCCCGCGTCCAGCACGGCGATCCGGTCCGCCGCCATCGCCTGCGTCAGCCGGTGCGCGACGAACAGCGTGGTCCGCCCCGCGCACGCGGCGAGCACGGCCCGCTCCAGCTCCGCCGCACCCTCGCTGCCCGCCTCCGCCGTCGACTCGTCGAGCACCACCACCGGCGACCGGCCCAGCACCAGCCGGGCCAGGGCGATCTGGGCGACCTTGGTGACGTCCAGGCGCTCGCCGCCCTCCCCGACCAGGGTGTCGAGCCCGTCGGGCAGGGCCTCGACCCACCGGTCGGCGCCGACCGTGCGCAGGGCGTCCATCAGCTCGGCGTCGGTCGCCTCCGGCGCGGCCAGCCGCAGGTCGTCGGCGAGCGGACCGGAGAACACGTGCGTCTCCTGCGTCAGGATGCTCACCAGGGCCCGCGCCCCGGCCTCGTCCAGACCGGCGAGATCGGTCGTTCCGATGCGCACCGACCCGGCCTGCGGGCTCCCGATGCCCGCGATCAGCGCGGCCAGCGTCGACTTGCCCGCGCCGGTCGCCCCCACCAGTGCGAGCGAACCGCCCGCCGGGATCGCCAGGTCGACGTCCCGGAGGACCGGGTCCTCGGTGTCGGGATAGCTGAACGTCAGGCCCTTCACCGTCACCGCGCAGGGGATGCCGACCGTCGGCAGGTCGAGCGCCGGCGCGACGCCCGGGGTTCCCACCAGCCGGTCCTCCGCGTCCTCCCCGAGCACGCCGACCAGCCGCGTCAGGCTCGCGCCCGACTTCTGCGCCTCGTCGAAGGTGAACATGATGGAGCCCAGCGGGGTGAACAGCCGGTGGAAGAGCAGCGGGGCCGCCGAGACCTCGCCCAGGCTGGCGGCATCGGCCTCCAGCAGGGCGTACCCCACCACGATGATGAGCACCAGTCCGATGAACTCGGCGCGGTTCTCCCTGCCGACGAACCGGCCGAAGAGCCGGAACACCTCGATGCCGAGGTTGCGCACCCGCCACGACTCGTCGGTGACCTTCTCGCGGACGGCTCCTTCCAGGCGGTACGCCCGGACCGTGTCGATCCCGTTCAGTCCGCTGATCAGCGCCTGCGCACGGTCGGCCTGGACCGCCCGCTGCTGCCGGTAGAGGGGGGCGGACCGGGGGAGGTACCAGCGCAGGGCCAGCGCGTACGCGGGCAGCGCGCCGGCGCCCGCCAGCCCGAGCCGCCAGTCCAGGCCGAACATGCCGATCGTGGCGATGACGACCAGCACGCCCGCCGAGAACACGGTGGGGACGGCCGTGCGGATTCCCCTGGACAGCACGGCGACGTCGTCACCGACCCGGGACAGCACGTCTCCCCGCCCGACCTGCTCGACCCGTGCGCTGGGCATCGCCAGCACCGCCCGTACCGCGTCTTCCCGCAGCCGCGCGAGCAGGTCCGCGCCCAGCCGCCCCACCAGGTAGGCCGACAGGGCGGTGGCCGCCGCGCCGAGCAGGGCGGCGGCCACCATCAGCACCCCCGTCGTGACCAGGATGGAGCGCGACGCGCCCGCGACCACCCCGTCCACGACCCTGCCGAGCAGGAGCAGCGGGAGTACCTGCAGCGCCGCCCCGGCGACCGTCGTGAGCACGGTGGCCGAGGTCAGCCACGGCACTTCGCGGCAGTGCGCCGCCACCCAGCGGGTGGCCTCGCGGCCGGTCGTCGTGCGCAGGGTCGACGGGGCGACGCGCGGCTGCGTGGTGCTCACACCTGGCCGGCCGACTTGACGAGTTCGTCGATCGCGTAGGGCAGGGAGAGCAGGGTGCCCTGGGACATGGCGGCGCCGACCGCCGGGCCTTCGCCGTCCAGGAGGTACGACACCTTCCCGTTCTTGACTGCGGACAGGTTGGTGAACAGCTCGAACTTCTTCAGCGCTTCCTGGTCCGCCTTGTCGGCGATGACGAAGATGCGGTCGACGTCGACCAGGTCCATGCGTTCGGGGGAGAGCGTGGTGTAGAACTTCCCGTCGGCGATCTTGTCGATCTCGGTCTGGCCCTTGAAACCGATGCCCGTCACCAGCCGTCCGCGTACGTCGGTGGTGGTGAACGGCGCCACCGAGTCCTTGTACCAGGACAGTGCGACGGCGGTCTGGTTCGCGAACTCGGGGTGTGCCTTCTTGGCCGTGTCGAGCTTGTCCTGGATGCCCTTGACCAGCTCGGCACCCTTGGCCTCCTGCCCCAGGGCCTTGGCGATGTGGACCGCGTTGTCCTGCCACGGGGCGCTGAACGGCTCCTTCTCGGCCTTGGTGCGGCCCACCGTCGGGGCGATCTTGGAGAGCTTCTCGTAGCCGGCCTGGTCGATCTCGGAGTAGACCGCGATGATCAGGTCCGGTCGCAGGGCGGCGATCTTCTCGTAGTTCGGCCCGGAGTCGCCGTTGTTCATGACGACCTCGGGGCGGGCCTCGCCCCACTTCTCCTTGACCCAGGGCCACTGGGTGTTGATGTCGGGGCTCGTGCCCGGCGGGTTCGGGTACTGGTCGACCATGCCGACCGGCTTGATGCCGAGCGCCAGGATGGCCTGGTCGTCGGTGTAGCCGACGGAGACGACCCGCCGGGGAGCCTTGGTGATCTTCGTGGATCCGAACGCGTGCTCCACGGTGACCGGGAAGGTGCCGGCCGCGGCTGCCGGGTCGGTGTCGCTCTTCTTGTCGGCCCGGTCCTCCGAGCCGGAACCGCATCCGGCGAGGAGGCCGACCCCGAGGGCCGCGGCGGACAGTACCGCCGCCGACCGCCGCTGCCGCCGCCGCCGGGAATTCGTACGAGTCGTTCGATGGAGAAGCATCCGCAATCCCTTGCTTTCGTGCCATCCATTGCAGCCCAGCCCGAGGGCAGGCAAACCCTACCGCGCCCAAGTGAGGCTAGCCTAGCCTTACTTGAACCGTATCTTTGTCCAACTAGCCGAGCCGGCCGAGTTGGACGTGGGTACGGCCTATCGGCACGATGAGCGGCCGGTCCCCCACCGGATCCTCGATCACCTTGGCCCGCAGGCCGAAGGCCTCGTGCAGCAACTCGGCGGTGATCACGTCACGCGGGTGCCCCTGCGCCAGGATCGACCCCGCCCTCATCACGACGAGGTTGTCGCTGTAGCGCGTGGCCAGATTGAGGTCGTGCAGCACCATGACCACGGTGCATCCCGACTCGTGCAGGTCGTCCACCAGGTCGAGCACGTCGATCGCGTGCGCCAGGTCCAGGTAGGTGGTCGGCTCGTCCAGCAGCAGCAGGTCGGTGCCCTGGGCCAGCGTCATCGAGATCCAGACGCGCTGGCGCTGCCCGCCGGAGAGCGCGTCGACCGGACGTTCGGCCAGGTCGGCCACCCCGGTCATGGCCAGCGCCCGCTCCACGACGTCGGCGTCGTCCGACGACCACTGCCGCAGCCAGCTCTGGTGCGGATGGCGGCCCCTGGCGACCAGGTCGGCCACCGTGAGCCCGTCCGGCGCGACCGGTGCCTGCGGGAGCAGCCCGAGCTTCTTCGCCACGTCCCTCGTCCTGAGCGTGGCGATGTCCGCGCCGTCCAGTACGACCGCCCCCTTGGTCGGCTTGAGCAGCCGCGAGAGGGTCCGCAGCAGGGTCGACTTCCCGCAGCCGTTGGAGCCGATGATCGTGGTGATCACCCCCGGCGGGATCGCCACGTCGAGGTCCTCGATGACGCTCCGGCCGCCGTACCCGACCGTGACGCCCCTGGCGGCCAGCCGTGCGGAGCCGGCACCCCCGGACCCGGTCCCGGCGATGTTCGATGCGGCCACAACTCCCCCTGATGTAGGCATTTCTGAACATGAGTCACTCAGCGGAGGTTCGCCCGCACCAGGAGATGGACGAGGAAGGGGCCGCCGATCGCGGCGGTGACCACTCCGACCGGGAGGGTGATCGGCAGTGCCGTACGCGCGACCAGGTCCGCGCCGATCAGCAGCAGGGCTCCCACCATGCCGGAGGCCACCATCGGCGGTGTCGGGCACCTCGCCAGACGCATCGCCACCTGCGGTGCCACGAGCGCGACGAACGGGACCGGGCCCGCCGCGCTCACCGCCACGCCGGCCAACAGGACCGCGCACAGCAGCAGAACCGCCCGAACGGCCGAGTACCGGACGCCCAGCCCCGCGGCCACCTCGTCGCCGAGGTGCAGCGGCTTGAACTGGAACGCGGCACCTGCCACGACGACCATCAGGGCGAGCGTGCACCAGAGCGCCACCCGGACCTCGTCCCAGGACCTGTTGTCCAGCGACCCGATCAGCCAGGCCTGGGCCCGGGCCACGTCCCTGATGTCGGCCCGCACCAGCAGCCAGGTCGTGACGGCCTCCATCACGGCGCTCACCGAGATGCCGATGAGGATGAGCCGGAAACCGTCGATCCCGCGCCGCCACGCCAGGAAGTACACGAGGAGCCCCGTGCCGAGGCCGCCCGCGAGCGCCGCCCCGGACAGGCCCACGGAGTTGACGACCGCCGTCGCCGTCCCGCCCGACACCGTCACCAGGAACACCGCGACCGCCCCGGCGCCCCCGGTGATCCCCAGAATGTCCGGACTGGCCAGCGGATTGCGCGCAACGGACTGGGTGATCGCCCCGGACACCCCCAGCGCGACGCCCACGACACACCCGGCCAGGGCCCGCGGCATCCGCAAATCCATGATCACGAACTGGTCCACCTGTTCGCCCCGGCCCAGGATCGTGTTGACCACCTGGGGCAGGCCGATGGGGAAGTCCCCTACGCCGATGGACAGGCAGAACACGAGGAAGGTCCCCGCCGCCAGCAGCGCGGTGACGCACACGAGCCATGGCCGCCACACGAACGACACCCGGCCGAGCCGCACGCCCGGAGCCACCACCGCCGTCTTCACCTCGGTCCCGGTCATGCGCCCTTGAACTTTCCGCGCCACACCAGGACCGCGAAGAACGGCGCACCGAGGAGCGCCACGACGACACCCGCGTCCAGCTCTCCCGGCCGCACCAGCAAGCGGCCCGCGATGTCGCAGACCAGGAGGACGATGGCGCCGAGCAGACCCGCGTACGGCACCAGCCAGCGGTAGTCCGGCCCGGTCAGGTAGCGGGCCACGTGGGCCACCATGAGGCCGAGGAACGCGATGGGGCCGCACGCCGCCGTCGCCGCTCCCGCCAGCAGGGTGATGGCGATGATGCCGACGGTCCGGCTCAGCGCGATGTTCACTCCCAGGCCCCGCGCCACGTCGTCGCCCAGGTTGAGCAGGTTGACGGCCGGCAGCGTGGTCAGCGCCAGGACCAGCCCGACGGCGATGAACGCGGTCACGGGCCAGATGACCTCGAACCCGACGCCGGCCACGGAGCCCGCGTTCCAGAAGCGCAGCGCGTTCAGCGACGCCTGGTCCGACAGCGCGACCGCCGTGGTCATCGCCGCGAGGAACACCGTGACCCCCTGCCCGGCCAGCGCGAGCGTCAGCGGATTGCCGGCCCCCCGGCCGATGCTCGCCAGCCCGAACACGACGACGCCGGCGACCGCCGCGCCCAGGAAGGCGAACCAGACGTACTGGAACGGGTTGGCGAACCCGAACAGGGCGATCACCGTGACGACGGCGAACGAGGCCCCGGAGTTCACCCCGAGCAGGCCCGTATCGGCGATCGGATTGCGCGTGTACCCCTGGATCAGCGCCCCGCCGACCCCCAGGGCCACGCCTGCCACGACCGCGAGCACCGTCCGGGGCACCCGTACGGTCTGCACGATGAGCCTGATCTCGGTGAGCCGCCGGTCGGCGTCCGGCGCGGCGAGCAACCCGTGCCACACCTCGGCGGGACTCAGTGCGCGTGCACCGACGGCCAACGACACCACCGCTGCGGTCAGGAGGGTCAGCACGAGCGCGGCCGACCCAACAACTCGTCGCCGACGGAGCCCTGTTGTGCCTTTGGGCACGGGGCGCTCGACTGCAATCGTGCCCATGTCGCTGTACGTTGTCCCTTCGCTCCGCCGGCGAAACATCGCCGGTGGCACCGGCCGCCGAGCGGCGGCGTGAGGCCCGAACGGGTGGTCGGGCCGGTCAGCGGGCCGCGCTGCCCGTCCCGTCGGCGACCGAACGGACCTCGTCGGGACCGGACTTGAGGCCCCGGTCGAGGAGCGAGTCGAGGATCTCGCCCACCCTGATGGCGGTGTTGGACAGCAGGGACGACGTGATGCCGTGCGTGTGCTCCGTGCCGCCCTGCACGTAGATGCCGCAGCGCAGTTCGGGGTCGGTCACGATGCGGTAGTCGCGCTCGACGCGGACGCGGTCCTCGTCGTCGCGCAGGCAGCGGTCGGCGACCTCGCCGAGGAGGCCGAGCGGGTCGGCGGGGCGGTAGCCGGTGGCGAAGACCACCACGTCCGCGTCCAGCGGGGTCTCCTCCCCGGTGACGAGGGACCGGACGGTGGCGCGGACCCGGGCCTGCGTCTCCCTGACATCGGTCAGCCGGGAGACGTTGAGGAAGCGCAGGCGCTCGGTGCCGAGGACCTTCTCCTGGTACATCTGCCGGTACAGGTCGTCGATCAGGTCGATGTCCACCACGGAGTAGTTGGTGTTGCCGTGGTAGTCCATCAGCCTGCGCTTGACGTTCTCGGGCGCGGTGAAGAAGTCGCCCACCGCCTCCGGGTCGAAGATCCGGTTGGCGAAGCTGCTGTCGTCGGCGGGGCTGTAGCCGTAGCGCGAGAAGACGGCGCAGACTTCGGCCTCGGGGAAGCGGCGGTGCAGATAGGCGACGTTCTCGGCGGCGCTCTGCCCGGCGCCCACGACGATGAACCGGGAAGGGGCGGCACCCTCCAAAGCGTCGACCTTCGTCAGCAGGTCGGAGTTGTGCCAGACGCGGTCGGTGCGCTCCACGCCGTCCGGCATGAGCGGGCGCAGTCCGGTGCCGATGACGAGGTTGCGGGCCCGGTGGAGCGCGAGCCCCTCCCCCGACCTGACCGTCACGTCCAGGTGCTCCACGACTCCGTCGCGGACCACGGGCGTGACCCCTACGACCTCGTGGCCGTAGGAGACCATGTCGTCGACCTGGTCCGCGGCCCACTCGAAGTAGTCGTGGAACTCGACCCGCAGCGGGAAGAGGTTCTTGTGGTTGATGAAGTCGACCAGCCGCCCCTTGCTCTTCAGGTAGCACAGGAAGCTGAACTCGCTGGCCGGGTTCCGGAGCGTCACCAGGTCCTTGAGGAAGGACACCTGCATGGTCGCGTCGTCGATGAGCATGCCCCGGTGCCAGCCGAAGCGCGGCTGCTGCTCGAAGAAGTGAGTGGTCATCACCTCTCCTCTGCCGACGTGCGCGTTGTGCTCGCTGACCGCGATCGCCATGGCCACGTTGGACGGCCCGAAGCCGATGCCAATGAGGTCGTGGATCAACGGGGCGTCGCCAGGACGAGCCTGTGCCATGTCACTCCCATCGTGCGGGGGGAAGTCGGGCACGCCGACGGAGCCGCGACCCAAAACTTAGGCAAGGCTAACCTGATTCAGACGGCCCTGTCGATAGGCAACCCGGGCAGTCGAAAATGGAAGTGATCGTCAACTCCCTTACGCATAGGCACCGTTGCACACTTAGGCAAGCCTTGCTTTACTCGACTTCGGCCAACCCCCCTGCTCCGAGGAGGAACCCCATGCGGGTCGTCATGTTCGGCTACCAGACCTGGGGGCACCGCACCCTGCAAGCCCTCCTGGACTCCGAGCACGACGTGGTACTGGTCGTGACGCATCCCAAGAGCGAGCACGCCTACGAGAAGATCTGGAGCGACTCCGTCGCCGACCTCGCCGAAGAGCACGGCGTCCCGGTGCTGATCCGCAACCGCCCCGACGACGACGAGCTGTTGGCGCGCCTCAAGGAGGCCGACCCCGACATCATCGTGGCCAACAACTGGCGGACCTGGCTCCCCCCGCGCGTCTTCAACCTCCCGCGCCACGGCACGCTCAACATCCACGACGCCCTGCTGCCGAAGTACGCCGGCTTCTCCCCGCTGATCTGGGCCCTGATCAACGGCGAGACCGAAGTGGGCGTCACCGCGCACATGATGAACGACGAACTCGACGCCGGCGACATCGTGCGGCAGGAGGCGGTACCGGTAGGGCCGACGGACACCGCCACCGACCTCTTCCACCGCACCGTCGACCTGATCGCCCCGGTCACCGTCGGCGCGCTCGACCTCATCGCCTCCGGACGGACGCAGTTCACCCGGCAGGACCGCTCTCAGGCCAGCTTCTTCCACAAGCGGTCCATCGAGGACAGCCGCATCGACTGGACCTGGCCCGCGGAGGACCTGGACCGCCTGGTCCGCGCCCAGTCCGAGCCCTACCCCAGCGCCTTCACCTTCCACAAGGGCAACCGGCTGGAGGTCCTGTCCGCCTGTGTGTCCCGGGGCCGGTACGGCGGCACGCCCGGCCGCGTCTTCTACCGCGAGGGCGACGGCGTGGTGATCGTCGCGGGCGCCGACGCCCGCACCGGCCGCAACCACGGGCTGGCCATCACCCGCGTACGGACCGAGGACGGCCGGGAGCTGCCCGCGACCGAGTACTTCACCTCCATGGGCGGGTATCTGACGGGGCGGCCCTGACGCGCCGGACCCGCGACCCCGCTTCCGAGACCGCGATCAGGGCGTCGTGCGGGGGCCGGGAAGGGTGAGCCGGGTCGCGGGGTCGGCGGCCGGCAGGGCTACGGGGCGGGCACCGTCGTGGTCCCGCGTGATGTCCGTGAGCGGGCGGGTGCGTTCGGCCGCCCGGGCCAGCCACTGCCAGATCCGGGGCGAGGTGTCCGGCACCGGAGCCGCGGACCCGCTGTCGCTGATCCACGTCGTGAGGGTGAACCGGTGATCGGCGAACCGCCCGCTCGGGCAGGTGGACGGGACGACCTCGTGGAAGGCGGCGGCCGGGAAGAACACGATGGTGTCGTGCTCGGGCTCGATGGTGCGGTAGGACTCCGCCGGCTGCGCCCCGCCACCGCCGAGCAGGGTGTCGTACAGCCGGAGTTGGCCGCCCTCGAAGCCGCGGGGCTTGCGGTGGAGGTAGTACACCGCCGACAGGGCCGTGCCGACGTCGCGGACCCGTGAGGCGTCGGTGTGCACGCCGTAGTGGCCCCCTTCGCCGTGCGCCGTCAGGACCGTCAAGGTCTGCGTGAGGGCGGCCTGGTGACCGAGGAGCTCTTGGACCAGCGGCAGGCAGTCGGCGAGGTGCGCGCTGAACACGGAGCTGGTCACGGGCAGGACGAGCGAGCTGCGGCCTTTGTGGGAGACCTGGCCCGACAGGGGGTCCAGGACTGTCCCCGCGTTGAAGTCGTCCTGCCGGGAGATCGCGTACTCCAGCAGCGAGCCGGCACGTTCCGCGCCGAGGAAGTTCTCGAAGCGGCAGACCGGCGCCGGCGCCACGGGGGTCGTGGACCACCGGTCGGAGGGAGGCAAGGCCTGGGTGCCGATTTCCGTCGGCATGGCCGGTTCCATCGCGTATCCACTCATGGCCCGGAACCGTACGCGGGGCGGGCGCCGGCACCGAGGGGACACATGGGGCGCACAGGAGTACGCCGCCCCGTTCCTTGTGCGGCCCCCCACGGGCCGCGCTGCCCCGGAGCCGGCAGGAGTTCGCCGTCCGGCACACCGGCTCCGGTCTCTGCTCCTGCGCGCGGAACCGTGATCAACATATACTTCTGCGGTTCGACAGCCTCTGGGGGCTGGCTTGTCGGCGGAGAAGGGCACGGGGGCGTGATGGAGCTGCGGGACATCGAGATATTCCTGGTCCTGGCTGACGAGTTGCACTTCGGCCGGACCGCCGAGCGGCTCTTGGTCTCCCAGGCACGGGTCAGCCAGGCCATCAGAAAACAGGAACGGCGCATCGGCGCCGCGCTGTTCGAGCGCACCAGCCGCAGTGTGCGCCTGACCAGCGTCGGACGCCAGCTGCGCGACGACCTGCAGCCGGTCTATGCGGGCCTGCACGCGTCCCTGGAACGCGCCCGGCTGACGGCCCGCGGTGTCACCGGCCGGCTTCGCGTCGGCATGATGCCGTTCAACCTCGTCGACATACACCCCTACTGGAAAGCCTTCCGCTCGCGGTATCCCCAGTGGGAGCTGGAGATTCGCCAGCTGGAGTACGTGGATCCGTTCGGCCGGCTCCGTGACGACGACATGGACGTCCTCGTCACCTGGCTGCCCGTGGAGGAACCGGACCTCACCGTCGGTCCGGTCCTGTTCACGGATCCCCGGATCCTCGCCGTGGCCGCCGACCACGAGCTCGCCCGGCGAACGTCGGCGCGGCTGGAGATGTTCGCCGACTTCCAACACGTCGTCGCACCCGCCATGCCGGACTACTGGGAGGACAGCTACCTGCCGTTCCACACTCCCCAGGGCCGGCCGATCGAGCGTGGGCGCCCCGTGACCAACGCGGGGGAGCTGATCAACCGGGTCGGCATGGGTGAGATCATCCACAGCTTTCCCAGTCACGTCACTCGGCACTGGGGCATGCCGAACATCCGCTGGATACCCGTCACGGACATGGCGGCCCTGTCCTACGCCCTGGTCTGGCGGACCGAGGCGGAGAACGAGCTGATCGGCGCCCTCGCCGACACGGTCCGCGAACTCGGCGCACTACGGTTCTGACGCCGCTCCCGTACGGCGATAACCGTCGAGTTATCGATCAACGCACGAAGCCTGTGTTGATCCGGACACGGCTCTCACGGGAGGCTTTGGGTACCGGGCAGGCTGGTCGTCGAGGGCCTGGCTCCCCCAGCCGTCCTCCCGCCCGGCCACCCTTCCCATGATGCCCCGCTCCGTCAGGCGTGGCTTTCCGCTGCCCCGTTCCCGGAGGATCCGGTCATGACACCACCGCCTGACACGGGCTCACCCGGGCACCGGCACCAGGAGCCAGACAGACGTGCGAGACAGGTTCGACATGACCGTGACGTACGCGATGCACAACGCACTACGAAGGGAGTTGCACCACCTTGCCCGAGCCACCGCCCGCGCCCATCCCGATCCCCGGAACGTCCTGCGCACCGCCGCGGGCTGGAAGCTCTTCCGGAGGGCTTTGCATGCCCACCACGCCGCCGAGGACGACGCGCTGTGGCCCTCCCTGCGCCAGGCCCTGAACGGCCGCCCCTTCTCCCTGGCGCGACTGGAGGCGATCGAGGCCGAGCACGCCGCGCTCGCTCTGCTGCTCGATGCGATCGACCGGACGCTGGCCGGCCCCGATGTCGGGCTCGACCTGTTCGGTGAGCTCACCGGCTCGCTGGTCACCGGCCTCCGCGGACACCTCCGCCACGAGGAGGAAGTCATCTTCCCACTGGTCCAGACCATACTGAGCAAGGAGCAGTGGGACCATTTCGGGCGCGCCCACGCCCGGCGGATCGAGGCCGACGCGGCACGGCTCCTGCCGTGGCTCCTGGACGGCGTCGCCGAGCGGACCGTGGCCGCCATTCTGACGCAGCTCCTGCCCGAGTCCGCGCACCACACGTACGCGGACCGATGGCAGCCCGCCTACGCGGTGCTCGACCGGTGGGGTACCCAGGGCCCTCTGAACGCCACCCGGACCCGGTCGACTTCGTCAGGCTGACCAGCGAGGAATCAAGTCACCCTACCGCCCAACGAGACGTAACGTAACGTCTCACCCTCAAGACAGGAGTGTCATGAAGGTTCTGCTCACCGGTGCCACCGGCTACATCGGCTCCGCCGTCACCGACCACCTCGCCGCGGCCGGCCACCAGGTTGTCGCGCTCACCCGGGGCGCCGAGCCGCAGCCTGGCCGGGGCTGGCACGCCCAGCTGGTCGGCGACACCGCCGACCCGGCCTCCCTGGCCGGTGCGGTGACCGGGGAGATCGAGGCCGTGATCCACCTGGCGCCCCCGAGCGGCGATGCCGAGGTCGACACCGCTGTCATCGAGGCGCTCGCCACTCCCCTGCGCGGCACCGGCCGCCCCTTCGTCTACACCAGCGGCGTCTGGGTGCTCGGCGCCACCGGGGAGGCACAGGAGGTCGGCGAGGACGCCCCGACCAACCCGATCGACCTCGTCGGCCACCGCCCGCGGATCGAGCAGCGGGTGCTGGCCGAGGCCGCCGAGGGCGTGCGCGCGGTCGTCGTACGACCCGGCATCGTGTACGGCCGCGGCGGCGGCATCCCCGCCATCCTGGTCGACCGGGCGCGCCGGCAGGGGGTGCCCGAGTACTTCGGCGAGGAGGGCGTGCGCTGGCCGACCGTTCATGTGGACGACCTGGCCGAGCTGTTCGTGGCCGCCGTCGAGCGGGCCGAGGCCGGCACCGTCTGGCACGGCGTCGGCGAGCCGGCCGTCGCGGTCCGTGACCTCGCCCGGGCCGCCGGACGCGCGGCCGGAGTGCTCGCCGCCCCGCACGCGGTGCCGGTGGAGCAGGCCGCCGAGGACTTCGGCCCGCTCTTCGCGGACGCGCTCGCCCTCGACCAGAGCGTCAGCGGCGCCGCCGCCCGTACCGCGCTCGGCTGGCGGCCGGCCCGGCCGGGCGCCGTGGCCGAGCTGGTGTCCGGCTCGTACCGGCCGGTCGAGGTGTTCGGCGCCGCGGACGGCCCCGGGACCGACGCCGAGGTCGCCGAGATCCGCCGCCTGGTCGCCGAGGTCGAACACGCCCAGCAGAACGAGCTGGTCGACCACTTCCTGAGTGTCTTCCGCCAGGAGGACCCGGTGTGGACCACCGGCCACGGCGAGCGGCTGTCGGGCTTCGAAGAGATCGCGGCCTTCACCCAGAAGGTGCTGCCCGGTGCGACGGCCGAGTCCACCGCCGTCTACGACGTAGAGCGCGTGCTGTTCCTGCGGCCCGACGTCGCCGCGGTGAACGTCCGCCAGCAGCCCGTCCACCACGACGGCACCCGGATCACCGACCGGCCCGAAGGCCGCCCCTTCTACGTCCTGGTCAAGGAGGACGGCACCTGGCGCGTCGGCGCCGCCCAGAACACCATCGTGGCCGACTGACCGCCCTGCACGGCTCGCGGTGCAGAATTCTCGCTCGAAAGAGCAGGGAGGGAACATTTCATGACGACCCAGCAGATGTCCGATGCGGAACTCGCCGGACAGCCCGCCGCGTACTGGACCGGTGTCGCCTACGAGGCGCTGATCGCGTTCACCCGGGCCCGGCAGCTCGAAAAGGGCTACACCCAGCCCCAGTTCTGGCTGCTGCGCAACCTGTCGGCGAACGACATCTCGCCCGATGGCGAGGGAATGACCGTGGCCGAGCTGCGGGAGGCGATGAAGTCGTACATCCGGCCCGAGGACGACTTGGCGGCAGACTCCGCGATGCTCGAGGAGCGCGGCTGGCTGAGGCGGGACGCCGAGGACCGGCTGTGGCTCACGGAGGAGGGGGAGCGGGCCCGGGTGGATCTTGCACGCAATGCGCCCGCGATCCGTGCCGCCCTCCACGAGGGCATCGATGACGCGGACTACGTCGTCGCGCTGAAGGTGCTCGGTCAGCTGATCCGCAACGCGGGCGCGACGACCCCCTGACAGCCCGACGGGCCTTGGACGCCCCGCCTTCGGCGAGCCGGCACGGGGGCGCGGTCGGTCAGCCCGGCCCACCCGGGCCGGAGCTGACCGGCCTGGGCCCGCCTGGCCCGTGCAGCTCGACCTCGCGAGGCCGGGCTCTCCCGCCGGCGTCCCCGCAGCGTCGTCGTCAGGGCTGAACAGGCCCCACGATCCAGGGGTGTCCGGCGATCAGGGCAGGGAGCGCCCCCACCGCAGAAAGGCGAGGATGGCCATGACGCGACCGTTGACCACGGGCTTTCCCTTCTCGTCCCTGGGGAGTTCGGTGAGCTCCAGTTTGCGGTAGATGGAGGTGATGATCCCCTCGACTGTTTTGGGAACGTAGGAGAGCGTCGCGGCGATGGCGGTGTTGCTGAGTCCCCATGCCATGAGTTCGAGAACCCGCCGCTCTGTGGGGCTCAGCCGGTCGATGGGGTCGTTGTGACGTTTACGCCCAAGGAGAGCCTTGACCAGTGTCTGGTCGATCCTGGTACCACCGTGGGCCACGTCCCGGATCGCCTGCACCAAGCTGTCCATGTCTTCGACCCGTCCCTTGAGCTGATATCCCACCGGACCGTCGAGGGCGGCGATCTCCTGGGCCCAGGACACCTCCTGGTACTGGGAGAGAGCGAGAATCGGCAAGTCGGGGTGACGGTGCCGCAATTCACGCGCGGCTGTCAGCCCCGCGTCGCCCTCAGGAGGCTGGGAAGGGGTGGGAGGCATGGCGATGTCTATGATCACGATGTCGGGAGTGCACTGCTCGACGAGTTCCAGAAGCTCTGAGGTCGTCGCGGCCTGCCCTGCCACCTCGACGTCGCCGTAGTCGAGGAGGGCGCGGACCAGCAGATCGCGATACAGGCCACTGTCTTCTGCGAGGACTATGCGCATGGCAGTACCACCTTGAGTGTCGTGCCACCCTGAGGTGGGCTGTCGATGGTGAAGGTACCGCCGTGGACCGTCGCGCGTTCCCGCATGCCGCGCAGACCCCTGCCATGGGGACGGTGGGTGGCTCCGCCCCGTCCGTCATCGTGGACCTCCAGAGCGAGCCGGCCCTCCGCGTCGGCGATGACCACGGTGATCTGACTGGCCGCGGCGTGCTTGTGGACGTTGCCCACGGCTTCGCTGATGATGAAGTAGGCCGTCAATTCCACCTCGGCCGGCCAGCGCGTGGGAGCCACGTCGAGGGTCAGCGGGATCGGGGAGTGCTGGACCAGGGGGTCGAGGGCGTCGCGCAGGCCGCGGGCCAGCGCGGAGGGGTAGATGCCTTCGGATACTTCCCGCAGCTCGTTGACGGCCAGGTGCAACGACTCCGCGATGGCGTTCAATTCCTGGACCACCTCGGCGTGGTCCTGGTGTTTGAGGGCCCGGCCGACCAAGTGCTGAAGTGTGCTGAGCCGGTGTTGTGATCCGTCGTGCAGCGCGAGACTGAGGGCGCTGCGGGCGGCCGCTTCGGCTTGCGTGATACCGCGTAGTCTCGCCCGATTGTCGGCCTGCAGGCGGGCGTTGTCGAGGTGGAGCACCGCGGCGGCCACGACGGCATCGAGGAGCTCGCGACGGATCGGTCGCTCTACGAGGAACGCGTCGTGGACCAGATAGGCGAGGGGCTCGCCCGGCGGCCCCACGGGAGTTCTCGCGCGCCCTTCCGACCACAGCGGTGGCGGAGAGGGGAGGCCGCTTTCGTTCACGTAATCGTTGGAGTCCGCGCGCCGGTAGTGGAGTGTGAGCGTGGGATCCTCCAATGCCTCAGCCAGTACGTCCCGCAGTGGTCTTTCCTTGTCCGAGGACAGCTCGGTGAGCATCCGGCTCACGCTCCGGTGTGCGATCTGCACGCGGAGGGATCCGAGCAGTACCGCGCCCCCCAGCACGAGCAGGGAGCAGGTGTAGGCCAGCAGCATCGCGCTGTGGAAGGCGGCCGGTGCTCTCGCCACGGCTGCCAGGCAGCCCGCAGCGAATACCGCGCCGATGAAGGCGACGGCTGCCCAGAACAGTCCGCGTTCCCGCCGCGCGGGCGGAGGCTCGCACCGCCATCTCTGGATGACCAGTACCACGACGACGCAGGCGAGAACGATCGCCGATACGCTCCCCACAGGCGCCCACACGGAGTACTCGGCGTCGGGGTCGCCGGCCATCTGCGGTTGCAAGGGGTCTTCGGTGAGGGTGCGCAGCCCCTGGGTGACGAGGACGACCGCGTACAGGGCGACGACCGTACGCCGTTCGGCCCGACGTCGCAGCCGGCCGTCGGGGTAGGCGAGCAGGAGATGGGCGAGCACGACCGCGTTCAGGTAGAAGAGCCAGAACCCGAGCCCCGCCAGTAGGGCGTGCCCGCTGAACTGCAGGTCACCCAGGTACCAGGTGAATCCCATGGCCACCAAGAGCTTCGCCATGCGCGACCCGCCGGGCTGGCGGGTCCATACGAACAGGCCGGCCGCGAGGAAGAGCACTCCGGCGACTTGCGCAGGGACGGCGACCCACCACGGATAGGGGGTCGTCTGCCAGGAGATCAGGATCGCCGCGACGCAGAACGCGGAGCCGAGCGCCCCGGCAAGGACCGGTTCCGTGAAGTCCGCGCCGGTGGCCGCGTTGTGCCACCGTCCGGAGGGCCGGGCACCGCCCGCTGCGTGCAGGCCGCCGCGATCGTCGAGATCCATGTGTCAACTGTGCAGCCTCGCGGCACTGTTGACCATGACATCAGAGGAACCGGCAGCGGTTCACGGGATACCCCGGCGGCGATCCAGGGTTATCCCTGTCCGAGTGTCGGGCTAAGCCCCATACCGGTTGCCCGGCCGGGTCCGCACACTGAAACCGCGGAAGGCTGTGGAGCCTTCATCGTCGGAGTGGGGGGCGTTCCCGCCGTGAGTAAGTTCGTGAAATTCATCGAAACCGTGGCAGCGATTCTCGGCCTGTGGTCCCTTATCGGGGGAACCGAACAAGTGGTGGAACACGGCTGCTATTGCGTGGCGCCGTGGGAAGCGGAGTACAAGTACTGGGTCACGGCCCGCTTCCGGCCGGTGGACCCCGCCAACGACGGCATCTGCTCCGGCCAGGCATGGGACAACGACTGCTATCCGTCGTACTACTACATGCCGTGAGCTTCGAGGCGGTGTGTGTTCCGGGGTGGTCGGCCCGGGTGATGTCGCGTGCGATGGCAGTACGTGGTGCACGGTCAGCCCCCTGTGGGACTGACCGTGGAACAGCAGCCAGTGGTCGCTGGCGCTAGGTGTATTGATCACGAGCGTTGTTGACACTGGTGAGGTCTTGAACATGGCGAAGACCTCCGGTGTGGTGGGAGCTGTCTAGGAACCCATTGCACGACGGAGGTCTTCGTGTCCCACCGTAATGCCCGGCTGACCGTCTTCGGTAGGCGCTTGCTGGTCGAACGTGTCCGCTCGGGCCGCCCTGTCGCGCATGTCGCGGCCGAGATGGGCATATCGCGGGCCACCGCCCACAAATGGGTCCGCCGCTGGCGCACGGAAGGCGACGCCGGGCTTCACGATCGGTCCAGCCGCCCCCATACGACACCCCACCGGACCTGCCCCGCGGTCGAGTCCCGGGTCTGTGACCTGCGCAGAACCCGCAAGCTCGGCCCGCCCGCATCGGGCCGGTCCTGGGGCTGCCCGCCTCGACCGTGCACCGGATCCTGGCTCGGCACGGCCTGAACCGCCTGGCCTTCCTGGACCGGCCCACCGGCCAGGCCATCCGCCGCTACGAGCGCGCCCGGCCGGGTGAGCTCGTCCACCTCGACATCAAGAAGCTCGGCAACATCCCCGACGGCGGCGGATGGCGGGCCGTGGGGCGAACCGACGGGGACCGCAACCGGCAGGCCACCACCACCGAGCGCAAGAGCTCCACACCAGTGATCGGCTACAGCTACGTCCACTCCGCCGTCGACGACCACTCCCGCCTCGCCTACAGCGAGGTCCTGGCCAACGAACGGCAGGAGACCGCAGCCGGCTTCTGGCAGCGGGCCAACACGTTCTTCCAGGCCCACGGCATCACAGTCGAACGCGTCCTGACCGACAACGGCGCCTGCTACAAATCCAAGCTGTTCACCCAGGCCCTGACCTCGGCGGGCATCACCCACAAACGCATCCGGCCCTACCGGCCACAGACCAACGGCAAGGTCGAACGCTTCAACCGCACCTCCTCGACGAATGGGCCTACCAACGGCCCTACACCTCAAACACCGAGCGGACAGCAGCCCTGGCAGACTTCCTCCACACCTACAACCACCACCGCTGCCACACAGCACTCGGCGGA
This sequence comes from Streptomyces sp. NPDC059989, assembly GCF_042736975.1. Lineage (NCBI taxonomy): Bacteria > Bacillati > Actinomycetota > Actinomycetes > Kitasatosporales > Streptomycetaceae > Streptomyces > Streptomyces sp. NPDC059989. Next base: position 209,136 of record NZ_JBHWUO010000004.1, on the reverse strand, counting down.
CACCCACCCATCAGCCGCGTAAACAACGCCGCGGGTCAATACAACTAGGCCGTGTCTGACAAATGATCGCCGAGCGTAGACGTGGTGCTCGGCGCAATGTTCTTGCTGTGCTGACGTCGGCCGGCGATTCTGGGTCGATGCCAGGACAGGGGAAGAGGAAGCGGCGGCGAGAGGCGGGGAGGCAGCGACTGGCTGCTCGCACTACGCCGGACGTCGGACAGTGGGAAGTAGTCCTTGAGACAAGGGACCAGGCAGAGTTGCGTGCGCACTTGCGGCGTCTTCGGGAGGCGGGGATCGACGAATCGCTCATCCGGATTGACACGCTGTGTCGACGTCCAGTGGAGCAGAGCACCTATCGGCTGAACCGGTTCGTGGAAAACACCGCTCGCGAGTCGGACCGCGAGGTCTCTGATCATTGATCCCGTGGCAGGTCGAGGTGAGTTGACGGACGCGGCGTGGGAGCGGATGGAACCCTTGTTGCCGCGGGTGGACCGGCGTGGTCGTCCGTGGGGTGACCATCGCCAGGTGGTCAACGGTGTGCTGTGGCGGGTGCGGACCGGGACGCCGTGGCGTGATCTCCCGGAACGGTACGGGCCTTGGCATCGCCGCAGGGATATCCGTCATGGGCGCATGGTGGGTGATGTCGTTCTCGGACGTGCGCGTGCTCAGCTCCACGCCCAGCCCCGACGCGGTGATCACGGGGCTGCTCGCGGTGTCCATGGAGTGGCTGTCGATCGACGGGAGCGGCCGCAGGTACCTGTGTTCGTACTGTGTCTGGGCCGCCGGCCCCCACGGCGGCTCGGGCCGTTCCTGGACTGGTCATACAAGGGCGGCCTGAAGTGGCTGGCCACCACCTCGGCGGCGGAGGTCGACCGGGTCAGCTGAACGGAACGTAGCTCTCGCCGTTGAGGAACAGGTACCCCTGGGGTCCGATCCCCCACAGGTACGTCTGTGGTGATCCCCCCTGGGTGTAGGTCGTGAGGTGGTTCCCGTCGACCGTGAAACGACCGACGATGCGCACATTGCGGATGTCCATCCTGTACGAGCCGTCCGGGTAGAAGCTGTACACCGAGGACTGGAAGCCGTCGGAGCTGCCGCCGCTCCAACTGCCGATCAGGGCGGCCGGGATGCCGGGAACCCGGCCCTGGTCGCCGGAGGTGCCGCCGGCCGAGACACCGGGCCCGCCGTCGCCACCCGCGGTGCCATCCGTACCGCCCCCGCCCCCACCCCCACCACAGCCGCCGAGGGTGAGCAGTGCGCAGAGCACCACCGCGGATACTGCCGCCGTGCGTCGGGTCTTCCTCATGGAGCCTCCAAGCGCTGCGGTAAGCGTTCAGCCCACCGTCGATCCGGCTGCGACCGAGCGCAAGGAGACGACAGAAAGTAACGCATAACGGCCGCATCTGACCGACGGTGTCCGGAAGCTTGAGGAGTTGTTGAGCGGCGCGCCGAACCACCCCATTCCCGAAGAACAGCTCGATCGCCTTCTTCTTGCGGGCGCGGAACTCCTCGAAGTAGCACTTGGAATGCTGCACGAACGCTTCCTCGTCGCGTTCCCGGGTCAGCCAGGTGAACGGTGCGGCTTCGTCCAGAAGCATGCGTGCGCCGAACACGGCGGTGACTGCGGCGTGTTCGTCGTAGGTGGCCATCACGGTGGCGAACGTAGAGCGGGCTCCGGAATAGGCAAGGACACTGGCCAGTTTCGAGTCACCATGGACCGGAGGGGACGGCTTGTTCCACCTCTCACTGGCTCGTGCCAGAACGGCGCTATCCGGCGCTGCGCTTGCCGGGCGGCTCCTGTGGGTCCACGCCCGTCGTGGCGGAGGCGTCCTTCGTTCCGCTGGGCCGCTGGGATCGGCCTCGGGGGCCCAGGTCCTGCATGCCCTTCTCCCCGGAGCCCTTGCTCTGGTCCTCGCCTCGTTTGCCGCGGCTCTTGACCGGGTTGCCGTGGGGGTTTCCGGCTTCTTCCTTGGAGACCGTGCGTTCGGGGCCCTTGGGCGGGGCGTATTTGTCCGGGTGGAAGGAACGGTGGGCGCTCGGGTTCTCCTGCTGACGGGTCTCGTCCACATCCGGGGACCAGCCGTGCTGCTTGGTTCCCTCGTGGGGACTCGGCCCCTTGCCGTGCCTCGGCTGGGACGGCTTCGGCTGCTGCTTCGTCATGGCCTGGCCTGCTGTCTGATTCGGGAGGGGCGCGCCTAGGTACCGGCGCGTCTGCCGTTGGTCTTCTCATGGTCCCACCGTCCACCGAACCGGTCGCGTCGACTCCGGACGAGGCGCCCGGTGAGGCCGCAGCTGTGGTGCGTGCCAGCTCGCTCACCACGCGGTCAGGCGCCCTCTGCGGAGATGGGCGGCGCGCTGCCGCATGGCTCCGCCGCCGGAGCGCCGAAGCCGGTCGAACAGCTCCGCAGCGAGGTCCAGGTCCCCGGTCGCAGCCGGCCCGGGCGCCGCGCGTTCCAGCAGCCGCTGCGCCAGCAGCAGAGCCGGTATGTGCCCTCCCCGAGCGGGATCGAGGCCTCGCCGGTCAGCCCGCGATGGGCTGCGAGGGCGTGGGCAGCGTGGAATCGGCGGTCGGGGAGGTCCGGGGGCGGGCGACATCACCGGCCACGACATGCACGCCTCGACGATCATGGGCCAGGTCCGCAGCATGCTGCGGCAGGCCACCCTCGACCATCCTCCCTACAGTCCCGTCACCGCGCCTCCCTACAGTCCCTTCACCGCGCTGACCGCCCTCGACGCGGCCTGCTCGGCCCTGCCCATGGAGACCAGCGGCACCCTGGTGCACGCCCGCCTCGACCCCGTCGACGGCAGCCCCGACTGGACCCTGACCTGGTCCAACGCCGACCACCCGCGACCCCTGCTCCGCACTCCAGATGGGCATGTGACCCAGCTGGTCGAGCACGACGTACTGCTGCACCGCTCGCTCGGTCCGTTCGACCGCACGGAGCACCGACGCCCCCTGCCTCCAGGCTCGACGCTCCTGCTGTACACCGACGGGCTCGTCAAACGCCGCGGCCATGACATGGACGCCGCCGTCGCGCAGCTCATCGGCCTGCTCGCCCGCCACGGGCACCGACCGCTGGACGAACTGCTCCGCCGGATCATCAACCGGCTGGCAGACCCCGCGCCCGAGGACGATGTCGTCCTGCTCTCCGTGCGCACCCCCGCAATCGCGCAGCCATAGAGACCGCGGGTACGGCGCCCGGCTTCGCTTGCCGGTTCACCATGGGGGTAGGCGCCAGCCGTACCCAACGCCTGCCTGGGCGCGGGCCCCGTTCCCCGTCCGATCTCAGCAGCGTCAACGACAACGGTGCACCATGCGGTTTCCGTTCCACTTCCGCTCCGCCCGAGCCCGGCGCCCTCGGCGCGGGCGACGGCTCCCATTCTTCGGCTTGTGCTGCCAGGCCCTGCTGTTCCAGCCAGGATCGTCGCGACCGCAGGACGGGACCCCACGGCACGGAGGCCGTCGCCGTGATCTCGGCGGCCGGCCCTGCCCTCGCCAGCCGGTCGAGGGTTTCGTCAGCACCGCACATCCCCGAGTGCACCATGAGCAGGATTCCGGCGGGCCGCAGTAGGGCCGGGGCGTCCGAGCAGATCCGGTCGATGACCGCGCGCCCGTCGAGTCCGGCGTCCCAGGCCCGTTCCGGCCCATGCGAGGGTGGTCGGCTGTCCGGGGCGGGGACGTATGGAGGGTTCGAGAAGACGACGTCGAAGCGTCTCCCGTGGTGCGTGCCTCGAAATCGCCGTGCAGGACGCGCAGGGGAAGGTGACGGATCCAGGCGTTCAGCCGTGCCATGGCCACCGCGGGCCAGGAGACGTCGACCGCCGTGACCTGGGCCCCCTGGTCGCGGCATGCAGGGCCAGGGTGCCGGTGCCGGTACCGATCTCCAGGACCTCCGTACGGGGGCCGAGGTCCTCGTGGGCGAGCTCAGCCGCGAGGAGCCTGGTGTCCGCCTGCGGCTGGTAGACGCTGGGCAGGGCAACAAGGCCCCCGGGCCGCGTGGCCAAGGACAGAGCAATACTGGGAACCCGTACCTCCGATGTCACCTCAGTCGCCGAGCCAGTCACAGCGACTGCCGAGGACCTGCGCCTGCCCTGCACCGGGCGCCCCCATCCGAAGGACCGTCGATCTTCGGAGGATCAGACCAAAACGCTCCCAAGCCGGCGCAAAGCAAAGCGCTCCCCCCAGGGAGCGTCCACGCGTCCACGTCACCGCCTTCACCCACCGGCCGGGCTAGGGTGGGAAAGTCTCATACGAGGTGAGCAGCAGATGAGGCGGCCCGTAACTGTGCCCACGTCAAGCCATGAAGCCATCGGCGCCCCCTGTTGGGTCAGCCTGATGACCGCGGATCTCGATTCCGCTCAGCGGTTCTACGGTGCTGTGCTGGGCTGGACGTTCCGACGGACCCGGCTCGGCGAGCGGCTCTCTTTCGCTTTCCGCGATGGCGCTCCGGTCGCTGGTTTGGGGGCACTCGCCCAGAGCCTTTCGCTGCCCGCCGCCTGGACACCGTATTTCGCGGTCGCCGACGCCGACGTAACAGCCGCGCGTATCCGCGAGCGCGGCGCCACCGTCGCGGTCGGCCCGCTGTCCTTCGGTACGGGCCGTGCCGTCCTGGCCGCCGACCCCGACGGGGCGGTCTTCGGTCTCTGGCAGGGCGAAATTCTCAGGGATTGGGGGGTGGGCCGCGGCACCGCTCCCGCCTTGCTGGAACTCCGTACGCGCGACGCCTTCGCCGCCGCCATCTTCTACGGGGAGGTCCTGGACTGGGTCGGCGAATCGCCCGAATCCTGCGTGGTGGCCTATGAGCACGACCACGTCGTCCTGCGCCACGGCAACGACACAGTGGCACGGATCGGCGGCGGTGCGGTGGACGGGGATCCCGACCCACATGTCCGTCCACGGTGGCACGTCCACTTCCGGGTCCCCGACTTGGAGGCCGCCGTCGAAGCGGCCACCACAGCGGGAGGAAAGGTCGTCTCCCCCGTGGAGACCTCCAGCGCCAGCCGATGGGTCACCCTCCGCGACCCGGAGGGCGCCCTGTTCACAGTGCTGGCACCACAGGGGTGACACCACCCTGCGGGCGCGAGAAGGCTGCACAGGGGCCAAGCTCAGAAGGTCACGGTCAGAGCCGAGCCTCGGGGCCTCGATCGCCCGTGCGACGGCTGTAGCCGGGTAGACGAGCCGAATGACGCCGTCAAAGGAACTACTGTCCGAGTCCGAGGTTCAGGAGGCGATCGGGTGGCTGGTCCATGTGATCGAGGCCGCCGGGGCACTGATCATCTTCGCAGGTGCGGCGTGGGCGTTCGCCCGGTTCGCCTCGACCGGTCTCCGCGGCCGATCGCTCATCGGTGAGTTCAACAAGATCCGGTTGAGCCTGGGGCGTTTCCTCGTTCTGGGACTGGAGTTCCAGCTCGCGGGAGATGTGCTGCGCACGGCGGTCGCGCCCACCTTTACGGAGATCGGGCAGTTGGCAACCATCGCCGCGATCCGGACCCTCCTGAACTTCTTCCTCACCCGGGACATCGCGGCGGAGCGAGCCGAGATCGAACAGGATCGCAAAGAGCCCGAGCCTCGCTTCGCGGCTCCCTGAAAGGCTCCTTGTCGCGTGATCCGAGCGTTGAGCGCAGTCGGCGGGGCAGGCGCGCGTCGGAGGTGGTCGATCTTGCCCAGACGGGTGGATGCGGCGCGAAGGATCTGGTCGGCGGCCACGGAGCGGGCCGACTATCCACGCCGCGCCATGCGCGGAGCCGGGAGCCAGGCCATGGCGGCGGGAGCCACCCTCGCCGCCACCCTGGCGGCCGTCGCCGGCCGCCACGGATGGACGTTCGCCCTCCTCACCCTGATCGCGCTCTGCATCGGCAGGATCCGACGCTTCGGGCGGCAGGGCACCCAGGTCGCCATCGTCGGCTTCTTCGCCTTCTTCTCCGGGCAAGGGCAGATCGACTGCCGACTGAGCCAAAGGGGATGAATGGGGCCGCTTGCGACATCAATGCGGGGTGTGCGGGTAGCCGGACATCATGGACCCCAACCATCACACTCCGCTCCGTGCTGTCGCGCTCGTCTGCACCCTCTCTCCCTCCCCCGCTCCGTCGAGCTCCCAGCTGCTGGCCGAGCAGACGATGGCCGCCCTCGCCGAGCACGGCGTGACGGGCAAGACGATCCGGATCGCCGACCACGATGTGAAGCCCGGCGTGGAGACGGACATGGGCGACGGGGACGCGTGGCCGGAGATCCGGGCCACGATCCTGGGCTGCGACATCCTCATCCTGTCGACGCCGATCTGGCTCGGCCACGCCTCCAGCATCGCGCAGCGGGTCCTGGAGCGCCTCGACGCCGAGATCTCAGAGACTGACGACGAAGGCCGCATGCTCACCTACGGCAAGGCCGCCGGCGTGTGCGTGGTCGGCAACGAGGACGGTGCGCACAAGGTCAGCGCCGACCTGTTCCAGGGCCTGAACGACGTCGGCTTCTCCCTCGCCCCGAACGCCGTCACCTACTGGGTCGGCGAAGCCATGCAGGGCACTGATTACCAGGACCTCGAAAAGACCCCCGCCAAGACCGCCGACACCACGGCCACTCTCGCCGCGAATACGGCCCACCTCGCCCGCCGCCTCAAGGCAGCCCCTTACCCGGCTAGTTGACTCACAGCTCGCCCTCGCGTGCCCCGGAGACCGGAGAAGCGAATGTCGTCTCAGAAAGCACCCAGCGTTTCCGACCCTGTCACCCGATACCCGCGCCCTCCGTTCCCCGAGCAGGATCAGGAACCCCCCGGCTCGACGGAGGAGATGGATCCCCGCCCGGACCACGGCGAGGACTCTTACCAGGGCCACGACGTGCTCCTGGACCGGGTGTCCGTCATCACCGGAGGCGATTCCGGGATCGGCCGGGCCGTGTGCCTGGCCTACGCCCGGGAGGGCGCGGACGTCGTCTTCACCCACCTGCCCGAGGAAGCGGACGAGGCGGCCGAGACCGCACGACTGGTCCGCGAGGCGGGCCGCAAAGCCGTGCCCGTCCAGTGCGACATCCGTGACGAGGAACAGTGCGAGGCCCTGATCAACCGCGCCATGGACGAGCTGGGACGCATCGACATCCTCGTCAACAACGCCGCCTACCAGATGTCCCAGCCCGACGGGATCGAGGCGATCACCACAGAGCAGTTCGACCGGGTGATGAAGACGAACCTGTACGGGATGTTCTGGCTCTCCCGCGCGGCCCTCGCCCACATTCCACGTGGCGGATCGATCATCAACACCGCTTCGGTGCAGGGCTACCAGCCCAGCCCCCACCTGCTCGACTATGCGATGACGAAGTCGGCGATCATCTCCTTCACCCACGGGCTGGCGCAGATGGTCGCCGAGCGCGGCATCCGCGTCAACGCCGTCGCCCCGGGGCCGGTCTGGACGCCGCTGATCCCGGCGACCATGCCCGACGTGACGGAGTTCGGCAAGCAGTCGCCCCTGGGCCGAGCGGCCCAGCCGGCAGAGATGGCTCCTGCCTACGTCTTCCTGGCCTCACCCCAAGCCGGCTACATCACCGGGGAGATCGTCAACGCCACCGGCGGCACACCCCTCCCGTAACCTGCCGCGCTCGAACGCGCAGGTACCGCGGGCCTCATCGAGGCATCGCTGCTGCCTCCACCGCAACGCCGCCGCCCATGAGGAGAACGACCATAAGGAGAACGACCATGACGAAGAAGCAGCAGCCGGCAGAGGACGCCGCCAGAAACGAACTGCCGGGCCAACCGGGCCCGGTCCCCCCGCCCCTGGCCGAACCCATGCAGCCGGGGGAACCGCTGCCCCCGAAGCCGGATCAGGACGGTCCCGAGACGGTGAGCCCCACCGGGCAGCCCACCGGAGCGGACCAGGCCCGCGTGGCGCAGAGCGGCGCATACCTCACCACCGCCCAGGGCGCGCGGCTGGCGGACACCGATCACTCGCTGAAGGCCGGAGCCCGCGGACCGGTTCTCCTCCAGGACCACCATCTCCGCGAGAAGATCACGCACTTCGACCACGAGCGGATCCCGGAGCGGGTCGTCCACGCGCGTGGCGCCGCCGCTCACGGTGTCTTCCAGGGGTACGGCACGGCCGGTGAGGTGTCGAAGGCGGCGTTCCTGGCCAAGGACGTGGAGACGCCGGTGTTCGTGCGGTTCTCCACGGTCCTCGGCTCGCGCGGCTCGGCCGACACGGTGCGCGACACCCGCGGGTTCGCCACGAAGTTCTACACCGAGGAAGGCACCTTCGACCTGGTCGGGAACAATATCCCGGTGTTCTTCATCCAGGACGCGGTCAAGTTCCCCGACGTGATTCACGCCGCGAAGCCGCATCCGGACCGGGAGATCCCACAGGCCCAGAGCGCACACGACACCTTCTGGGACTTCGTGTCCCTGCACACCGAGGCCACCCACCACACCATCTGGAACATGTCCGACCGCGGGATCCCCCGGTCCTACCGGATGATGGAAGGCTTCGGAGTCCACACCTTCCGGCTGGTAAACACGGCCGACGAGAGCGTGCTGGTGAAGTTCCACTGGAAGCCGAAACTGGGCGTGCACTCCCTGGTCTGGGAGGAAGCACAACTGATCAACGGCATGGACCCCGACTTCCACCGCCGCGACCTCTTCGACGCCATCGAATCCGGTGCGTTCCCGCAGTGGGAGCTCGGCATCCAGGTCTTCCCCGACACCGACGACCAGACCTTCGAGGGCATCGACCTCCTCGACCCGACGAAGATCGTTCCCGAGGAGCTCGCACCGGTCCAGCCCATCGGACTGATGACCCTCAACGCCAACACCAAGAACTACTTCGCCGAGACCGAGCAAGTCGCGTTCCACCCCGGACACTTGGTCCCAGGAATCGACGTCACCGACGACCCGCTCCTCGCCGGCCGGCTCTTCTCCTACCTCGACACCCAGATCAGCAGGCTCGGCGGCCCCAACTTCGGCCAGATTCCGATCAATCGGCCGCACGCGCCCGTCAACGACATGCTCCGCGACGGCATGCACCAGACCGCCGTCCACACGGGCGTCGCCCCCTACCACCCCAACAGCCTCGACGGCGGCTGCCCCTTCCTCGCCGGCGCCGACATGAGTGCCTTCATCGAAACGCCGGTCAAGGTTCCGGCGGCGAGCAAGGTCCGTGAAGCGCCCGCCTCGTTCTCGGACCACTTCTCCCAGCCACGCCTCTTCTGGCTCAGCATGACGCCGCCCGAGCGCGAGCACATCATCGCCGCCTACACCTTCGAACTGAACAAGTGCTACGAGCAGGCCATCAAGGAACGCACCCTCCAGGTCCTGGCGAACATCGACACGGAGCTGTGCGAACAGGTCGCCACGGGCCTCGGCCTACCGGCCCCCGCGGCCACCGAGCCGCTCGCCGAGCCCGACCCCAGCCCGGCTCTCTCCCAGATGGGCGGTACCTGGCCGACCGACGGCCGCGTCATCGGCATCATCGCCGACGCGGAGGCCGACCTCGACGGCGTGCGCACCGCACGGCAAGCCCTCCTCGACACCGGCATGGTCCCGCTCATCGTCGCCCCGACCGGCGGCACTCTCGACCCCGACGGCGACCCGATCGCCATCCAGCGGACCTACGCCACCGCCCGCTCCGTCGAATTCGATGCTCTCCTCCTGGCAGGTGAACCCCAGGCGGGAGCGGATGCCTATGGCGCCCGTGACGCCAAGGCCGGAACCGCTCAGCCCCCGCAAGCCGCTGACCCGCGCGTCCTGCTGCTCCTCACCGAGGCGTACCGCCACGGCAAGGCCATCGGCGGCTGGAACGGCGCGGAGCGGCTCCTCGGATCCGCCGGCATCACTGCGGACGAGCCTGGCATCGCCACCGGCAAAACCAGCACGGCGATCGTGGAGGAGCTGACGCAGGCGCTCGGCGAGCACCGCGCATGGGAGCGCTTCCCCGCCAACCTCTGACGAAATGACGGCGTCTGCCTGGGCCTCGCCGGTTCGCAGTCGTCCTGCCCGCCCACACGAACGAGCCGGATGGCCGGCCGGCCGCGCCATAGCCACCGCTGGGCCTGACCGGTCCAGTTCACGGCACGCGAGCGCCGAGCGCGAGCAGCGGAAGCAGGTCGAGGTGAGCGGGGCCCGCAGTCAGTGCTTGGCACTCGGGACGGCAAGGGGCTCGCCCGGAGCCTTCTTCTTCGCCGCCTCCATCTGCTCGCCGAGTTCGGTCAGGCGGTTGCGGCCCATGGCCTTGCGGACGTCGGGGAACCACTCCTTCTCCTCTTCCTCGACGTGGTGGCGGACGTTCTCCATCAGCACGCTCATCTTGGCGTCGAACCGCTCGTCAGCCGCGTCCAGGTCTTTGAGCTCGGAAAGCATCCACAGCACGACGTGGTGCTCCTCGATGCTCTCCAGGACGTGGTCCTTGGTGTCGGGCGCCGCCTCCCGGGCAGCCGGATAAAAGATCTTCTCCTCGATCCAGGTGTGCGTGGTCAGCTCGTCGATCACCTTGTCGGCGATCTTCCGCTTCTCCGCGTGCGCGTCGTCGCCCGCCTTCTCGAACTGCTTGAACAGCTTCTCGACCGTCTTGTGGTCTTCCTTGAGCAGCACGATCCCGTCCACCGACGCCTCCAGACTTCGCAGTACCGGGCGGCGCGGCCGGCCACCCCACGCCCGTGTACCCGGCCCACGCCCACGATGCTCATCCGAAACAAGGGATTGGCCAGGATGGGCGACACGCATACGCCGTCCGCTGGGGGGACCGAGCCGCGTATACACACCGTCCGACATAAACCCGTTCGACGTCTGGTATGTCCGTGGATCGCGGGTAGGTGCCGCGCATGACTGCTATCGAAACACTCGCGGCCGAAGGCCAGGCCTCGCTCTTCCTCATGCTTGCCGGAGTGGTCCTGGTCGTCCTGTTGATCGGTGCATTCTGGTACGGGAGCCGACGCAGGCGCCGGGAGGCCGCCCCGCCGCCCGAGCAGAACCCGGTCGCACAGCGCCGCGAGGACTCCTGGCAGACCCCGGATGAGCACGCGCGCGATCAAAAGGACCAGGAGTATCCCCGCCCGTGACCCTGACGGGCCGGCCCGTCCGGGTCCGACGACTCGGACGGACCGAAGGAAGTAGGCCCCCAGAACCTCGTTCAATCGCGATGAGCGTCATCGGGCTGCATGGCGAGGCAGCCCGCCATGAGACGCAAGTTCCGGTGGCCCTGAGCACTCGCCAGGTCAGCCCGACCAGGCTAGAGCGGGCCGGCACCGCCGGTGGGTCAGCCCGGCCAGGTGCCGGTCAGACGGCGTATGGCCATGGCGCCGGATCGGTCGACCGAGGCCTTGACCACTGCGAAGATCGCTCCCTGGATCGCCGCGGCGAGCAGGATCTGCTTCCAGGTGCGGTTTTCGTCGGTGGCATCCGGGGCGTCGCCCTCACCTTCGATGATCCTCCACGCCTGCTTGAACACGGCGCCCGCGACCATGCCGCTCGCCGCCCCCAGGACCAGCCCGACGGGCTTGTAGGCGACCTTGGATGCCTTCATCGGCGACGTCCGCGGCTGCGACGGGCAAGCACGAGCGCGGTGACCACAGCGCCGGCGATCAGGAGCGGAGTGCGGATACCGCGTGCGACCGTCGCGGCTCGACCGGCCTTCTCCAGCAGCGGGTCGGGGGTCTTGTCCGCCGCGTACCGTCCGGCGCGGGTCGCGCTGTCCCACACCTGCGCGGCCGCCTGGGCCGTCTTGTCCAGGACGGGGTCGGGGGTCTTGCCCCTCACCAACTGGGCAGCCTGTCCCGCCTTCTCGCGGATCTGGTCGGCGATCAGGGAGGCCTTCTCGGCGGTCGGCTGCTTCATGGCTGCGGTCTTCTCCTTGGTTCGGGCCGTGTTTCTGTCGGCCTTGGCGGCGGCCAGAGCCTCGACCGTCTGTCCGAGTTCGTCGCGAGTGCGCTCGGTTCTCTCGCGCGACTCGGCGGGGGTGGGCGTCTCGGAAGAAGGAGCGCCGGGGGCGGGTCGGGATGGGTCGTTCATCGGTGTGCCTTCTCCTTGCCCTCGGCCAGGTCGGCCTTGTCGCTGTCCAGGATCTGCTCGGGATCCAGGAGGCCGACTTGTGCGATGTGGCGCTTCCCGGCAAGCGCCTTCACCGCGGCTGCTGCCACCAGCACAGCGGTGATGGCGGGTCCTGCCGCCCACACCGGCAGGACCAAGGCGAGGGCAGCAATGCACGTGGCCAGCAAGGCCTGGGCGCCCAAGAGCCCGCGGACGCCCGCCGCAGCGAAGAAACCGCCGCCCGTCCTGTAGCGCTTCCCCTCCTCCGTCATCTCCGCGCGGGCCGGCTCCATCTCCTCGCGGACCAGCTCCGCGATCTGCTGAGAAGCACGCGAGACCAAGGCGCCGGCCGAGTCCACTGCCACCTGACTCTGCCGCTCTATCGTGCTCATGCCCGAGAGTCCTGGTGGGGCTTGTGCCGGATTGCGTAGCGAGCGGCCATCGCGGATCCCTTCGTCGAGATGTGCGTGCCGTGGTCGTGGCGCGCTTACCCCGTCATCGCCTCAACACCCGCCCCACTGACAGGAGGTTTGCGGTGGCCGGCGCAGCCGCCGGTCAGACCACCCGAACCTCCCGCCGTGCAGGACCGCTTTGGGCTCCTGCGAGTCAGCTCGTGCCCATCGCCCCGCCCTTGCTCCGGATCCGAGAACAAGCCGAAGCAGACCCGCTCGCTCTGTGGATCGACTCCCGGACGGCCGACCGATCAGCCTTCGACCCCGGTGGCAGCGTGGGCGGCGCCCACCGGCTTCGACTCTGGTGACCCGCGCTGACGGAGGTAGACGGAGAGGATGACCATGGCCGTCACGGCCAGGAGTTCGGACTGCCAGTTCTGCAGCGTGCGGTTCCAGAACTCGGCGGACGTCACGTACGTTGTCCACCCGACGGGTTCCTGCAGCTGCCGCAGCTGTTCCTCGTTGAACGCGACGGCCCCGGTGACCGATTGGGCCAGCCAGGACAGCAGAAAGATCAGGCTCATCACCAGGCCGAGCGAGCGCGAATAGAGGCCACGCCGCCAGCCGCCGGTCGCCGCCCATCGAGGGGAGTCGGCGCGCGCGTGGGCGCCGACCCTCTGCTCCTCGTCCGTTTCCGTTCCCGCCTTGTCCAGCGGCTTGGACTCCGGTGATCCGCGCTGTACCAGCCAGACGGTGCCGATGATGTAGAGGGAGAACTGCAGGAACTCCGACTGCCAGTTCTCGGTGACGTCCACCATGAAGTCCGAGGTGAACAGGTAGTCGGGAAACGAGAGCGGGTGCAGGCTCTGCGCCTCCAGAATGCTGTTGAGCTCCGCGTGGCCGGCGATCGCCTGGCCGAGCAGGCAGAGCAGAAAGCCGATGCCGAACGCCAGCGTCAGCCCGTTGTCGCGAAGGAACCGACCGGTCGCACTCATCGATGCATCAGTCCCACCGTGAAGGCGTAGGCGAGCCCGCCGAAGACCCCGACCAGGAACATCACGAACAGCACGCGTACCTGGGTCACTCAGTCCCCCTTCAGCTCGCAGTGGTACGGGCGTCCTCCTGGCTGTGGCGTGCAGCCGGCGGCCGTGACGCGCCACCCGTCGGGGAAGGAGGCCAGGAAGACGCTGTCCTGCGCGAAGGCCACTCTGGCCTGGGAACCGTAGACGTCCACCCGCTCCGCCGGGCCGGTCGCGGCCGGCAGCCCCAACGCGGCCAGGGCCGGAGCACACGGCGCCTCGGCCTCCAGCTCCTCCCGCGTCGCGGGGGCGAGCGCGTCACATGTCCCGACGCCGTCGGAGGACCTCAGCGCCCGCTCGAAAGCCCGGGCCGCAGCCTCTGCCGCCTCGGCCCGTTCCCCGACCGTCGCGCACCCCGACACCGCCAGGCACAAGGTGCCTGCCAACAGCCAGCCAGTGCTCAGACGCATGAGCCCGAGCATGGCGCCGCCGAGACCGCCGGTCCCCCGCATCCCGTCGCGACACGCGGTGCTTGAGCCGTTCGGTCAGCGGCAGCTACCCGCACGGCGTGCCAGTCGGGGTCGCCTGCCCGAGCGGGCGCCGGCGAAACAGAGGGGCGGCAGTCGGCCGCAGTCGGCGTACGGAGCAGCACGTTCAGCCCATGGTGTGTGAGAAGCGCACCCGCCTCGTCCTGGCTGGTCGGACGTCAACAGACGTCCGTCCCAGACCGCATCGAGCGCCTTGCTGCACGCGGTACGCGTGTCCGGGCAATGAGGCGGCCATCCCTGCTGCACGAGGCTCCTCCATTGGTGGGCCGGTCGTTCGGGTGCAGTCGAGGCCAGGGCGGGACGACCGCGTGGCGATGGGTAGGCGTCGTGTATGAACTCACGCACCCTCGACACCTCGCCCACGGCTGGGCAGACCGCGGCCCTCAACACTGCCTCGGCATGCTGGCTGAAGACCCTGGACCGGCTCGAGCGGACAACGGTGGCCGATCCGGCCATCAGGGTGCTGCAGCGGGGAATCCGTTCGCTCCCCCTGGGCGGCGCGCGCGATCTGCTGCGCGGCAGGCCGCTGGGCCACCCCGTGCACCCCGTGCTCGTGCAGGTGCCTGTTGGATGCTGGCTGTCGGCCTCGGTACTCGACTTCGTGCCCGGGGCGCAACACGCGTCTACCACCCTCACCGCCGTCGGACTCGCCGGCGTCGCCCCGGCAGCGGTGGCAGGTTGGGTGGACTGGGCGGACCTGCCGCTCGAGCAGGCCCGGGTCGGCCTGGCCCACGCGGTCGCCAACGTCGCTGCGGTGGCCTGCTACTCCGCGTCCCTGACGGCGCGGCTCCGCGGCCGCTCGGCGAAGGGCCGACTGTGGGCCGTGGGCGGGATGGCTGCTGTAGCCGTCAGCGGTGCGCTGGGCGGGCACGTGGCCTACCGACAGGCTGTCGGAGCGCACGCCGCTGCATGAGGAAGCCCCGGTCGGTCAGCTGGGTTCCGGTGGGCCTCTCCCGCGCCCTCGCCGAGCAAGGCCTTCCTTCAGGAGGAGGGGGGCATTGCGGTGTGGTCAGGATGGTGGGGCGTGCGGCGAATCGTTTGAGGCGGGCCTCCAGATGCCCTGGGCTGACGTGCGCTTCGCTGAGTGGCCGATTGGGCCAAGCAGCGTATGGCGGCGGCCTCCCCAGATTTATCGGCCCAGACAGGGCTCCGTCGAATCGCTATCGCGAAATTCAGGCAAGGTCTCCTGCCCGGCTTCAAGGATAAGAAACAGATAAGAATCGAATGCATGTCCCGGCTGCAGTCGGGCAGATGATGCTTCGGAGGTTGATAACTATGGTTCCCCTGCTTCTCGTTCTTCTGCTGGTCTTGATCCTTTTCGGCGCGGGTTTCGCGCTGAAGATTCTCTGGTGGGTCGCGATCGCAGTCCTGATCCTGTGGCTGATCGGTTTCGTCGCCCGACCCAAGAGCGGTAGCGGCCGCTGGTATCGCTGGTAGCCGTACGATAACAGGGCAGTTCTGACACTGATCGACGGCCGCCCCGGCGCCTCATTTCGATCCAGCTGCGTGAAGTCGTAAGGGCGGGGCAGATGAAGTCCAGGCGGTACGCAGCACAAACCGCCGGGCACGCCGTACGGAACAAGGAGGATCGACGGAGAGGCATTTCGCCGCCGTCCTCCATTGACCGAGGAGTTGTTTTCGTGTGACTGAGCATGTGTGGAGTTACAAGTCGACGTCGGGCCACCTGGCCGGTACCGATCTGACCGGCTACAAGGTCGAGGCGACCGACGGGAGCATCGGCAAGGTCGACAAGCACTCCGACGAGGTCGGTGACGCCTACCTGGTGGTCGACACCGGTGTCTGGATCTTCGGCAAGGAGGTCCTGCTGCCGGCGAGCACCGTCGTCAGGATCGACCCGGAGGACAAGAAGGTCTTCGTCGACCGCACCAAGGAACAGATCAAGAACGCACCCGAGTTCCACCGGGACAAGCACCTCGGCGACGCCGGGTACCGGGAGGAGCTGGGCACGTACTACGGCACCGGCGCCCCCTTCGGCGGCCGCCCCGCCTGATCCGGTTCCCGCCTGATGACGCCGGTCCCGGCACCCTTCCTGGGTGCCGGGACCGGCGTCGTGCGGGTCAGCCACCCTCGAATCCGAGGGCTGCGGCCAACGCGGTTTCCTGCTCCTCAACGTCCCCAGCACTCCTGGCAATCACCGCGTACCGCCAGGAACGGCCGTCGGGCGGCGCGTCCGCGTAGAGAATCACACCCTCGCCGCGATCCGGGTCGAACGCGAGGCGGGAAGCGCGCAGCCGGGCAAGCACCTCGTCGAAGTCCATGGGAGTCCGCGTCCAGCCCGTCGACACCGACCACGCCGGGTGCGCGTTGGCCGATCCCGCGGTCAGCCGGGTGACCAAGGCGTGCGGTGTGGTGGTGGCCGTACGGCGGATGTTGCTCTCACTCGCGTACACGACACCGTCCGTGTCCACCAGCGCGTCGAGCCCGAAGGGGCCGGCGTAGCCGTGGTCGGCCAGGTGGCGGCCCAGGGCCGTCCCCCACTCCTCCAACTCGCCGGCCACGTGCGCGCAGGACGGCGGCAACGGAGAGCCGCATCCCGTGAAGGAACCCTGAACCGTGCGCATCGCTCCGCTGAAGAGCGCGCGTGTCCCGGAGGGGGTCACCTCCATCTGGATACTGACCGACTCGGCCACGTCGAGGCACTCCTCCACCACCCACAGGCCCTTGGGCCCACCGACCGCAGCGAGCGGCAGGCTCGCCTCGCCCCTCAGGTCGTCGCGGGACGCGAAGCGCATCCCGTGCCCTCCCGCCGAACGGTCGGGCTTCACCACGCCCCGTCGGCAGCCGCATGCCCAGTTTCCCGGCCGTCTCGCGGAAGGCGGTCTTCGTGTTGAGCAGCATGGTCATCTTCAGGGCGGCCTCGGCGGCCTCGACCGTGAGGGTACGGGTGGACCTCGATGCCGATGTCCCGGGCGAACGCGATCGCCAACGCGTCCAGCGCCGTCGGCAGCAGCGTCGCACCCCGGTCCCCGGCAAGAGCCCGGACCTGCTCGACGAGGCCGGCCTCGCGCACCGCCCGCGCCAGCGGGACGGCTCCGGCGGGGGGCACCTCGATGACCGCCACCGATTCCGGGGGCACCCCGGTCAGGCCGTACGCGTACCGCAGGAACTCCCGGCTCAGCGGCACGGGAGTGACGAACACGTCCCCCGGCCGAAGCAGCCAGACCTATCGCGGCGCCTGCTGGGCCCACGTCTCAGGATCTGCCCCTCGCCGAGATCCACCGCCAAGTCCGAGAGGAAGTCAGCGAACACGACGATCGGGCCCGTCTCCGTCACCGCTCTGCTCCTCCGGTCGTCGTCGCCGCACGGCCGTCCACGGTCAGCCTGGGATCACCCGCTCAGCCCTTCCGGACACGGCCCGGCAGAACGGGGAGCCGCGGCCCCCCACGCGTCTGAGCAGACCTTCCCGGCGCTTCCCGCCCCACCCCAACTGCATCCTTCAGGCTGAGCAGCGCTCCGATGACGAAGACGGCCGTGGCCCGGTAGATCAGGCCGAGGTGTCCCAGCGTGTGGAGGTGGTACGGGGCGTCCAGCTCCAGGGTGTTCACCGCGACCATGCCCTTCGCCTCCTCCTGGAGTATCGAGGCCCCCGACGGCAAACCGTCGGGGGCCTCGCATCTGCCGGCGCGTCAGGCGAGTGACGGCACGATGTTGGCGTTGCGGTGGAAGACATTCTCCGGGTCGTACTTCGCCTTGGTCTGCGCCAGCCGCCGGTACTTTTCCGGTCCGTAGGCCGCCCGGACGCGGTCCTCCTCGATCTCGGCCATGAAGTTGACGTAGCCACCAGGGCCGACCGCGTGCGGCAGCAGCTCGGTCCACAGCCCCCTGACCCAGGCGGTGTCCGCCACGAGCTCCTCCGGGTCGAAGGTGAGGGCGGTGAGGGCCAACATGTAACCGGGTTCGCGCGTGCCCCCGTAGGCCGTGGCATACTCGTCGACCTCGCTGAAGGCACCGTCCAGTCGGAAGGTCGGGCAGAAAGTCAGCGGCGAGGTCTTGCGCCGCAGGTAGTCGTTCAGCAGCGCGATCACGTCATCGGTGAGCTCCGCGAGCGGCAGCCCCTTCTCGTAGTCGAAAATCCCGTACGGCGAGGAGTCGTCGAGCATGCTCTGCAGGTGGGTGTAGGGCAGCGGGGTCCGCATCTCGAAGAGCCTCGGCGGCCCGCCGTCCAGCAGGGCGGCCGCGGCGGCATGCTCCTCTGCGCTGCCGAAGCCTCCGATGATCAGTGCGTGGCCGAGCTTGCCGTGGTGCTCGACCGGTACGAAGGGCTCCGGCGGGGCGTTCAGCCCGATGCCGACCAGCACACTGTGCCTCGGCGGCAGCGCCGGAACCACCTCGCGGATCAGTTCCAACGCCTCGCGGCCCACCGACATGTCCCAGAAGAAGACACCGACGTGCACCTCGGGCCCCACCGGGTGCAGCCCGAAGTCGAAGGCCGTGACCACCCCGAAGTTGCCGCCGCCTCCGCGCAGCGCCCAGAACAGATCAGGGTTCTCGTCCGCCGACGTGTGCACCAGGGTGCCATTGGCCAGCACCACCTCGGCGCCCAGCAGGTTGTCGACGGTCAGTCCGTGGTGGCGGGTGAGCCAGCCCATGCCACCGCCCAGGGTCAGGCCGCCGACACCCGTATGGCTGATGGTGCCGGTCGGCACAGCGAGGCCGTGGGCCTGGGTGGCGGCGTCGAGCCGAGCGAGGGTGGCTCCGCCGCCGCAGCGGGCGGTGCGGGCTTCGGGGTCGACCGTGACGGCGTGCATCGCGGTCAGGTCGACGACCAGGCCGTCGGGACAGACGGCGGCTCCGGCCGGGTTGTGACCACCGCCGCGCACCGAGACCTCCAGGTGCTCGTCACGGGCGAAGGCCAGCGCGGCGGCGACGTCCTCGGGTCCCACGCAGCGGACGAGCAGGGCGGGACGGTGGTCGATGGCCCCGTTCGCGACGGAGCGGGCGGCGTCGTACTCCGGATGCTTCGTCCCGAGGACGTCTCCCCTGATGCGGTCACTGAGCGCGCTGACGGCCTGATCGGCAAGTTGCGCCATGGGGGCCTCCGTGAAACCGACGAGGCTTACCCTTGCCACGCTAGTCCCCGGCGCACAAGACGACAATTCGAGGCTGTCGTCTGTTCAATCTTGAACGGTGGCGGTCGAACACCGGTTCCCGATGAGGTGATCTGCCGTGGTGAAGGCACGAAGACGGGGCCTGAACAGCTCGTGGGTGTCAAGTCCATAGAGCACCAGGACGCTTGATCAAACCAACGAGGGCACCAGGACAGGCAAACGGGGCTCCTTCCGGCTATCCGCGACCTACCTTGCGGCTAGTGTCTGAGCCAGGACACCGCGACCTAGGCGACAGGAGCCGACTTCGGCCTCAGGCCCGAAGGGTGGTCGGCGAATGCTTTCTCCGCGTCGACCTCGTAGCACATGTTGACGCTCGAGTCACCGAGAGTCGTATCAGCGAAGCCCTGGACGTCTGCTACGGATTTCGTCTCCCAGAGGCATGTCACAACAGATCCGTCGACGTGCGGGTAGAACTGCAGCACCCGGGTACCGTCGGGCGCTCCGGTGCCGTCGATAAGGGCCTGGCCACGGGGAAACGCCGTCTCCGGGTTCAAGATCTTGTGATGGACCACGACGTACATGAGGTCCTCCTCCTTCGGTGTCGTGCCATTCGACGGTTCGACGCAGGCGTTCGGAGGCAGCGCCGCGTCGTACCTGGTCACCCATTCCATTCTGGGCTGGATGGTCACGCCTGGCCAATCTGCGTGAGGGGCAGACCACCAGGCCCGCCAGCAGGGGACCGCGAAGCCGTTAGCGCAGGGCCCGGGCCTCTGATGCCGTGGCCGAACGAACCTGCGCTGCACCGCGCCGGCCATCAGATCGAGGTGCTTCGCCTCGGTCGACGCCGAGGCACGGGACTTCCGACTCCCCCTGGTCTTGGACCAGCCCACGGGCCCGCAACCACACGTCGATCCTGTGTGGCCGGCGTCCGGGCAGCCCGCCCCCTGACCCGTCCAGTCCCGATCGCCCCCAATCACTCCCACTGCAGCCGAGACATGACCCGAGTGGGCGCCGCCACACCAAGATCTGGACCATTTCCGGACCAGCCCCCGCCAGAGAGCCGCGCCAACTGCCGCTTTCCTGGTCAGCCTGGGTGCCGATCCTGCACCGCCAGCAGACGAAGAATCTGCTGGACGTCGCGCGGAGCTGATTCAACGCGCTGCTCTTGGCGCCCGAACAAGGGAAACACTCCGGTCCGGGCCGGTGTGACGCCGTGGTGGTCGCACATGTGGTCGCAGGAGACTGGGGGTGGTCGGCCCTTCCTCCATCCCCGGCGCCGGCACGCTGCAGCCGGATCTGACGGGCGGCGAGATCCCGCTCGAGGGAGGTCTGCGCTTCTCCGATGCCGGACACCGGCTCGACGTGACCCATGTGCACCTCCACCCGGGTGCTCGCTACGCCGGCGCCGACGTCGCCAAGGACGGCGCCCTCGCCTCGAACATCGACCTCTACCGCTTCGAACTCTCCCTCAAGACCGGCTCGGTCGGGCTCCGCACGGTGGACACCACCCCCATCCCGGTGAACATCGCCGCCCCCGCCGCGGAAGCCTTCACCAACGCGTTCGGTGCCTGCCCGGCGGCAGCCGGCGCTCCCCTCTTCACCTTCGAAGGCCACGGCGAGATCACCAACCCCATCGGCAGCTTCCCCACGCCCTAGCCATCCGATCCCGATCGGGAGTTCCGGGCCCGCCCCGTAAGCGCGGGCTACGGACAGCACACCGCAGCTGCCGTGCATGCGCCGCAGCCGGACACGCCGCCGGCCACACCCCGGGCATGTGCGGCTCGATCCCTGCGGGGCTCGCTGAGATCAGCGGGGTCCGAGCCGGCCGCTGAGGCAGTACGTCTGCGGGGGTGCGCATTTGGGGATCAGGTAGTGGTGGGCGAGCGCGCCCACCGCCGCGCCGAGCAGCGGCGCGATGAGGTAGGCCCACAGGGCGATGGTGAACGCCGTGCCGGCCAGCGCGCCGCACAGTTGCGCCACCGCGTACGGGACGACGGCGCGGCCGGGGAAGGCACGCATCAACCACAGGGCAAGGCTGACCGCCGGGTTCAGGTGGGCGCCGGATCTGCGGCCCGGCGGGCTCAGGATGAGCCAGAGGAGGACCAGCGCGACCAGCGTCCCGATGACGGCCAGCGCCAGATGCAGGCTGCCGATGTGGGCCGGGGAGGCCGGGTCAAGGAGCCAGCGCACCGCCGTCACCACGACGAACATCAACGCCGCCGTCAGCGCGAACTCGAGTCCGGCGTACCCGTAGGGCCTGGCGCCGGGTTGCGGATCTGCTCCTCGGCGGCCATCGGCGCGTTCAGCCCCAGGTCATCTCGCCGGTGGCGACCTTGCTGCCCAGCTCCAGCGCGACACCGAGCCCCAGGTCCGGGTAGCGGCGGAGCATCGCGGCCTGCAAGGCCTCCGCGTCGGCGGCGCCCGCCAGTTCCTTCTCGAACACAGCCAGGTAGGCGCGGGTGGAGGAGACCACGGAGGCGTCCGTGGGCGCGCCCTCGGCAGCGTGGCCGGCAATCACCAGGCGCGGATGGAGTTCTTCGATCTCGTCCAGGACCTGGTCCCACACCGCCCGATCGGCCGTAGTCGGCGTGTCGGCGGTCCACGCGTGCAGCCCCGACCACAGCATGGCCCCGCCCAGCACGGCCCGGTCCTCGGCCTGCCACACGTACTCGGTGCGCCACGCCAGGTCCGGGTGGCCGCCGCGGACCTCGAAGACCTGTCCCTCCAGCTCGAACCGGTCAGAGCCCAGCAGCTCCGGGATGACCACCTCGGACGCCAGATCCGGCCCGAGATGAGCCCACGTCTTCAGCTTCGACTCCCAGGTCGCCTCGATCTTCTCCAGCGTCGCGCGCGTGCACACCACCTTGACGTCCGGGAATGCCTCCCGGATCACTTGCAGACCGAAGTAGTAGTCCGGGTCCGCGGCACTGACGAACACCGTCGTCAGCCGCTTCCCTGAAGCGATGACATCGGCCAGGACCCGGTGCTGCTCGGGCAGCGTGAACTGCCCGTCGATCAGAAGAGCCTCCCGCTCCCCTGCCACCAGGACCGACGTCTTGTGCATCCCCGCCTCTCCAGCGGCATGCGCGCTGTACACCAGCCCTGTCGGCATCAAATCCCCTTCACCCGAGATTCCGGAGCGCCTGAAACCGCTCATTGGGTTCTAATGATCCCATCGGGGACATAGATACCTCGGGAAGCGCGCAGATGACCCACCCCGCGGACGGAACGTATCCGTCGCGCCGCGCCTGGGAAGCCCCTCCGCCGCACCGGCGCCTGCCCGCTCCCGAGCGATGGCGACCGCTCGACGCCGAGGGGGCGGAACGAGTGGACAGGCAACCCCGCACGGTCTGCTCTCACTGGGGCATGCACTGCATGAGGGGTGAGGAACTCTCAACTCGAACGAAGGGCGCGGCCTTGGCCGCCCGGACATGGCGCATGAGGCGCAGCACCGAGACGGCGTTGTCCATCGTTGCCGGAGGCTGCACGAGGGAGCGTTCGCTGCCCACCACCGGCTCGACGAGGCATACGTGGCGCTCCGCCTCGATGAGGTCGCCCTCCAGGAGGGCCTCGCGGGCGAAGGCGAGTCCTGGTTCGCGCAGGGCGAGGTCTTCGATGGGTTCGGGCAGCACTTCGAGGAGTTCGTCGATGGCGTTGCGGTACTGGCGGTACTCCACGGGCATGCTTCCGCTGAGGGGCACCCCGGTGCTTGGCGTACTTGAAAGGTGCGGCCGGAACGATACCGTCCTTGCCGCGTTGCAGCCCGTCAAACTGGAAGCAGGGTACGGGGTTTGAGCCCATAGACCGCTGCGGCCCGCCCTGGGAGGGCGGGCCGGCGACCGGTGACGCACGGTCAATAGATCATGCGCGGGTCGCGATAGTGCTTGAACTCCAGCAGATTGTCGGTCGGATCCCGCAGGACGACGGTGTAGTGCTCCTCGACCAGTCCCTCGAAGCGCAGCTGCGATTTCTGATACACGGGCACATTTCTCAGTTCGACCAGCTGCAGGAGGGCGTCGTAATCCGCCTTCTCCCTGAACGTCAGTCCGAAGTGGCGGGGGTAGAGGCGGACTTCAGCCCTGAGCTCGTTCGGTGAGTGGTGGCAGACCAGCTGATCCCCGAAGAAGTTGAACGTCAGCCGATCGTCATAACGTCGCGCTACATGGCAACCGAGGAGCTTCGAGTAGAAGTGCTCCGTCTCCTGAAGGTCCCTGGCCGGAATGGCGAGGTGGAATGCGTCACGGGATGTTCTCATCGCCCGTCTCCATGGGGTCCAATAGCGTGTCGGCCCGCAGGCCGAGTCTGAGTGTCTCCAACGCCAATACGTCCAGGGCCGCGATGTTTCCGAGATTCACTTCGGGGCCCACACGTTTGACAAAGTACGTTTGTATGCTCTTCGTTGGGGCCTCGAACAGCAGCCGGTTGACGTCGACGCCGGACCGGAGGATGTCTTCGACGAGGCCGTACCGAAGCTCACCGTCCGGCCGACAGATTCCGCTCGACCCGCTCTCCCTCGACTCCAGCACGACGTACTTCGCGCCTGCCAGGAGATCGGAGTTGATGTTCTCTATCCATTGGCTCGGAGAAAGCAGCTCCGACCTGGGCTGATCCTTGAAGCCGACTTCCGCGAGGACCTCGAACTCTCCGGCCAGCACCCCGATCAGCTCGGCTTTCGCAGCCGGTTCGAGATCGATCGTGCCGTTGGACACCTCTACGTATCGGCAGCCAAGGTTGTGACAGAGCGCGCGGAACTCGTTGAATCGCCCCTGCTGGACGTGCTTCTCGAAGAGGGTGCCTCCCAGTAGGAAGGGGACTTCGCGCTCGTTCAGGGCGGCTGTCTTCCGCTTGATGCTCCTGGTGACCACTGAGGTGCCCCAGCCGAATTTCACCAGGTCCACGTACTCGTGATAGCTGTCGAGCACGTCCTCGAAAAGTCCGGCCGGCATGCCGTTGTCGATCACCATCGTGAGGCCACGGGTCCTCGGCTTGGCCTGCCGGTCCGGGAGGACTAGGGAATGGTCGGCCACCGCTCCTCCTCCGTTTCCACATCACCGGTCGTGATCAATCTCGGCCTCGTCGGCGATGGAAGACGGGGTGGTCGACGTCCGCCCCGTTGCCGATGAGGACGATGTCGGCCACCAGGTCCGGGCGCTGCCGGGCCACGTAGCGGTCCTCGGCCGGCATCCACTCGTCCACCCATTGGGAGCGGGCCGACTCGCCGTCCCGGGCCAGCCCGCGGTTCAGCCGCACGTCCCGGTCGGCGAGACAGAAGATCCGGTAGGTGTAGTGGTCGCGCAGGCGCAGTTCCGTGGTGTAGACGCCCTCCACGATCAGCGGTGAACCCTCCGGGACCGATACCCACGGACCCAGTTCGTCGCGGTCCCAGTCGTAGATCTGGTACGTGACCTCCTTGCCGGCGGCCGCGGGTGCCACCACCTGGTGCAGCAGCCTCTCCAGATCGAACTGACCGCCGACCTCGGCGTCGCCGTCGGGGCGGGTGGCGGACGGACGGTAGAAGTCGTCACCGTGGACCACCTCGGCGCCGCCCAGTGCGGTGGCCAGCAGCGTTGCCAGGGTGCTCTTGCCCGACGCGCCGGGCCCGTCGATGCCGATCAGGACTCTCGGCGCATCGCTGGACGACGCCCGCCGCACGGCGGCGGCGAGCTGCTCGATGTCATGGACCCCCGCCGCCGCGTACTCCGGTTCGCTCACTTCGGCATGTCCCTCTCTCGCGGCGGTGCCGTCGGCGATTCCACCGGCACTGCCGTGTGTCGTTTCAGTCATGGAAATGAACCTTGTTCCCGACGCGGGAGATACGCCCCTCGACAAAGGCCGTGAGGATGTCGAAGAGCATCCTGATCTCGATGTCCACGAGCTTCGGCATGACCGTCTCCACCGTGTCGTCCACATCGACCGGCAGGGGTTCCTGCGCGATGATGGGTCCGGCGCTGACCGAGTCCGGGGCGCGGAAGTGGAACGTCATTCCGATGGTCTTGACCCCGTGGTCGAGGGCCGGACCGATGGCCTCGTCCAGCTCTCCGAACGCCGGAAGGAGCGCCGGGTACATGCTGATGGCGCGATCCGGGAAGAGGTCGAGCAGGCCCTTGTCCAACGGTTCGGTGTATCCGGCGACGACGATGAAGTCCACGCCGGCCTTGAGCAGTTCGGTGCCCGTCTCCGTATCCCGCTCGGCCCGGGACGCGTAGTGCTCGCGGGCTCGGTACACGATGTGGGGAACGGCCGCCTCGCGGGCGACCGCCAGAGCCGGGCAGTCGATATTGCTGGCCACCGCCACGACGGATCCCGGTATCGATCCGTCGGCGCATCCTTGGAGCAGGTAGCGCAGCATGGTGCCGCGCCCTGATGTCACCAGCCCTATTCTGAGATTTCCCACGAAGACCTCTCCTTCTGATGCGGCGGCGCCGAGTCCCCCGCGGGGACCTGCGGTGGGTGACCGGACCACTCGAGACAGGTGGTCCGGTCGTCCTCGATGTCCAGGACGACCGTTCCGCAGTTGTCGATCCACCGTCGATAGCCGAACGACGGGGGCAGGTTGTCCGACAGCCGGGTCAGCGCCAGTTGCAGTACGGTGCCGTGCGCGACCACGACGACGGTCCGCCCCCGGTGCGCGTCGGCCAGGGACTCCACGCCCTCGGTGAAGCGCGCCAGCGCCTCGCGGCCCGTTTCGCCACCCGGCCCGAGGGCGTAGTCGAGGTCGTCCGCGTGGTACCAGAACTCCCAGGTACTGTCCAAACGTTCGAACGCGGCGGGACCTCCCTGCCCTTCCAGCTCCCCCACCGAACACTCCCGGAATTCGATGCGCACGACCGGATCCAGCCCTCGGGCGCGGCCCAGTTCCTCCGCCGTCTGGCGGGCGCGCAGCAACGGACTGGTGTAGATCGCGGCCACGTCCACGGACCGCAGCCGCGAGGCCAGTTCGGCCGCCTGCTCCCGCCCCCGCGCGTTCAGCGGCGCCCCGGGCGCGGCGGCCGTGATCACCAGCCCTTTGTTGTGGGCGGTCTCACCGTGTCGTACGAAGATGATTCGGGTTGTCACGTCGCTCCTCGCTCCGTGCCGCGTGCTCCTGCCGCGATCCGAGCGGCACGTACGGCCGGGGGGATGTCTCGCAGGGCACTGGTTCGGCTGATCCCCGGAAGACGGGTGAACAGCTCCAGTGGGTCGTACAGAATCGCGTGCGCCACCCCGGCGGCGCGCGCACCGAGCACGTCGTTGATCAGGCTGTCACCGACGAACCAGCACTGCTGCGGATCGACTTGGAGTGCGCGGCAGGCCGTGTGGTAGATCTCCGGGCTCGGCTTCTCCACGCCGATCACCGCCGAATCGATCATCACGGAGAAGTGTTGGTCGAGTCCGAACTCGGCGAGCTCCTCGGTGAGCCGCCCCTCCGCGTTGGCGACCGCGGCCAGTTCGATGTCCATGGCCCGCAACGCGGTGAGCGCCTCGTGCGCCCCGGGATCGAGGACACCGTACAGATCGGGTCTGCGCACCGCGCTTCGGAACGCGGCGACCACCGGTTCCGGGCCGGCGTCCAGCAACTGCGCCCACCGCAGCGCGACCCTTTCGTCCCCGTCCCTCGCGCGGGGCAGGGGGAAGTGCCGGGCTTCGGCGGCCAGTGCGAGCGCGGCCACCGCATCCGGGCCACCGACACCCGTCACGCCCTGGATGGCGAGCTCCTCGGCGAGGACGTGGCCGTCCACGTGAATGAGCGTCATCCCCACGTCGAACAGCAGCGCCCTCGGCGGGGCCGTCGAGGAGGCGATCACGGGCTCTCCCGGTGCTGTGCCCGCACGAACACCGACGAGTGCGCCCCCCGCTCGGCGAACCGGTGGAAGCCGTGCTCGCGCAGGACCCCGACCACCGCGTCCGCGGGGACGTACTTCGCGTGCAGATCGAGCAGCAGCACACCTACCCGGTCCAGCCACGCGACGTCGCCGTTCAGGAAGATCTCCTCTTCGGCGCCTTCCACGTCGATCTTCATCACGTCGACGCTCCGCAAGCCGTGCCGGTCCAGGAGCACGGACACGGGAAGCGTCCGTACCTGCCGGTGTTCCAACCGCAGGGCGTGCTCCGGACGGTGGGCGAGTGCCTCCCTGGCCTTCGCCACCGCCGGTGTCGTCGAACTCGACGCCCACCAGCCGTTCGGGTAGAGGGTGGCCGTGCCTTCCCGCGCCGCTATCGCGGCCTCCTCGATCCGCCAGTCGAGGCCGTTGCGTTCGGCATTGAGCCGCAGGATCTCCACGCTGTCGGCCACCGGCTCCACACACACCACCCGGGCCTCCGGAAACTGCATGCTGAAGTACAGCGAAGAGAGTCCGATGTTGCTGCCGAGGTCCACGACCGTCCTCACCTCGGCCGGCACGGCCCGCGCCGGCAGCGCGTACGCCTGCTGCGCGAACACCTCACGCAGCACGTGCAGATCGCTGGCGTGCCACCGGAGGTGGCAGCGCAGCCTCGCTCCCCCGCGCGCTCGGAGCGGGAAGGAACGTACGCGCTCGCCCAGCGGAAACCGGACCGCCATTCCCAGGTGATAGGCGAACAGCCACCGGGCCAGGTGGAGGCGGCTCAGTGGACTCAGTCCCGCCCCGGTTCCGAGGTCCGCGGCCAGCTCCCCCACCTGGCGGAGCACCAGCTGCGTGCGGGTCATCGACGCCCCGTCCTCGTCGCGCCGCAGGTATCCGAAGCCGGTGCCGCGCCGCGCGCCCCGCAGGACCGCCCGGGCGGTCAACTGATCACCGGCCCGGGTGTCAGCCATCCGCGGCTGTCTCCGGCCGCGCCACCGCCGACGGCGGCGAAGTACGCGCTCTGCACGTCCTTGGTGACCGGTCCCGGTACTCCGGTACCCACCCGGTGGCGGTCGACCGTCAGCACGGGAGTGATCTCACTGAGCGTTCCCGCCAGGAACACCTCGTCCGCCACGTACAGTTCGGTGCGTTCGACCTCGCGCTGCCGCACGGTGATCCCCTTCTCGGCCAGCAGCTCGATGACGCTGCTCCTGGTGAGGCTCTCGAGGATCGAGTCGGTCAGCCGGGGCGTCGACACCTCCCCCTCGCGCACCACGAAGATCGACGCCCCGCCCGTCTCGGCGAGTTTGCCCGCCTTGTTCAGCAGGATCGCCTCGTCGAATCCGTTCGCGTCCGCCTCCATGCGGGCGAGGCGCAGGTTGTAGTAGTTGGCGGCGGCCTTGACCCGGGGCGGGGAGGTCTCGTCGTCGGAGCGCCTCCAGGACGACACCTGGCACCGCAGCCCGAGCTCGATGCTGGGCTCACGGGGAGAGGGGAAGACCGGCATGAAGAACCCGGCCGCCAGTTGGTCGCCGGAGGCCACGTAGCGGCCCTTCTGGAGGTACGCCGTCGGCCTGACGTAGATGTCCTCGGCGTATCCGAGCCTGGTGACGAGCTCCCCCAGCGCCGCGGTGAACTCCTCCGTCGTCATCCGGAACGGGATGCTGGTGAGCTTCGCCGACTGCCCGAGCCGGCTCAGATGCCGCTCCAGGTGCACGAAGTAGTGGCGTTTCTCCTCGGCGTTCCAGTAGCCGCGCAGGCCCTCGAAGACGCTGGCGGCGCGGAGCACCACCTCGCTCCAGACGTGGACGGTCGCCTCGGCCCAGGGGCGTACCCCGCCGTCCATCCAGATGTACTCGGGTTGGGAAAGCTCTGCCATGCCGGGCAGCCTCCTTCTCGTTGGTGAGTGGGTGAGCGGTCAGTTCCGGACGCCGCCGATGGCGGCCGCCGCGTCCACGAATTCGCCCACCGTGTGGCGGCCGTACTTGTGGTCGCAGAGCCGGCTGAGCACGGCCGGCGGGACAGTGACGCAGTCGGCTCCCGCCTCCCAGCTGCGCCGCACATCGGCGGTTCCGCGCAGGCTCGCGGAGATGATCTTGGTGTCCAGGCCCCAGCGGTCCAGCCAACGCCTGGTCGAGGCGACGACGCCGGCGCCGTCACCGCCCTCGTCGTCGACGCGTCCGGTGAAGATGCTGACGAACTCGGCCCCGGCCTTGGCCGCGAGTACCGCCTGTCCCATGGAGAGACAGGCCGTGGCGTTGACCCTGACCCCGGCGCTGCGCAGCGCGTTGATGGCCGGCAGGCAGGGCTCTCCCCCAGGAGTGATGACGGGTACCTTCACGACGACATTGGCCGCCAGGCCCGACAGCAGATGCGCCTGGGCGAGGAGTTCGTCCCCGCCGGGCGCGGTGACCTCCAGGTGCAGTGGGCGCGGGGCTATCGCCTCCGCGAGTCCCACCAGTGTCTTGCGGTCGTAGGTCACACCCTCTCGGGCCATGATCAGTGGGTTGGTGGTGACACCGTCGATCACACCGCAATCGAGCCAGTAGTCGACTTGGGCGCGGTCAGCGCTGTCGAGCAGGACGAACATCATCACTCCAGTTCAGGATGGTCTCGACTGCCTCGTACAGGTCCCGGGCCACGAGGTCGGGTTCGCCGTCGCCGCACCAGGTGGCGCAGGCGTCGCAGCGCCGCGTACCGACCCATGCGGTGCGGCAGCCGGCGCTTCGGCCGGCGGTGACATCGGTCGATGTGTCGCCGATCATCCAACTGCTGCCGAGATCCAGGCCCAATGTCCCAGCGGCCTCCCGGAGCAGGCCCGGCGACGGCTTCCTGTTCGGGCACTCCACGCGAAGCCCGTCGATGACCGCGTCGGGATGGTGCACGCAGTAGTAGACGCCGTTCAGCACGGCCCCTTGGTGCGCGAGGCCCATCACGATCTGATGGGTCACCTGGTCCAGAAGCGGCCATGAGGTCTTGCCCTTGGCCACCACCGGTTGGTTGGAGACGACGACGCAGGCGACGTCGCGCTCGTTGAGCAGCTTGACGGCCTCCGCCGCCCCGGGCTTGAGCCGGACCTGATCGGGGCGCAGCGGCGAGTCGACCGTCCCCAGATCCGGTTCCCACCACAGGTCGTTCAGTACGCCGTCACGGTCGAGGAACACCGCCCGCCGGTCCGTCCCGGGCTCCGGCCACCCGTGGCGCGGTGGTCCGGTCATCGGCGGCCCGGTCACCGGAGGCCTTCCCAGTGGGGGCGGGTCCGGTTCAGTTCCGGGTGCGTGACCAGCAGGTGCCACACCACCGACTGGAAGATCTCGGTGTGCGTCGTGACGTGGTCCGGGTCGGACACCGGGACCGTGATGCAGACGTCGGCCAGCCGCCGCGTCTCACCGCCGTTCGGACCCACGACCCCGCAGACGAACGCCGACGCCCGCTTGGCCGTGCGGACGGCCTCCACCAGGTTCACGCTGACCGGGGGTTCCTCGCTTCCGCCCCCTACGGAGAAGACGAGAAGGGCGTCGGACGGCCCGATGCGGCTGCCGGTCAGCCAGCGGGAGATCGAGTCCCGCCAGCCGTAGTCGTTGATGGCGGCGGTCAGCGCCGCGGAGTTGTCCGTCGGGGCGTAGGACTCCAAACCCGCCAGTCCCCTGAAGTCGCACACCGCGTGGGATGCGTTGGCGGCTCCGCCGCCCACTCCCACGCAGAAGACCCTCCCGCCGCCGTCGCGTACCGCGCGCAGTGCGCGGGCCACGTCGTCCACGGCCGCGAGGTCGAGCCGCTGCGCGACGCGCACCAGCTCCTCGGTGAAACGCAGCGTGTACTCGCTCTGCCGTGTGCGCTCGGTGGTCACCCTCGGCTCCTCTCTCCATGGTCGTCGAATGCCGTCACGCGTGTGCCGGTCGCCGTGAAGGCGAACGGCAAGGTCCGCAGTCCTCGCCGCGCCACCAGTTCCAGGACCGGGGCCCGTTGCCCCGGTTCCAGGAACAGCAGCAGGAAGCCGCCTCCGCCGGCGCCCACCAACTTGCCCGCCCGCACGCCCCTGCCGCGCGCGTCGGCGTAGAACCCGTCCCACGCCCCCTGGCTCCCGCCCTCGCGCTTGGCCGTCCAGTGCTCGTGGAGCAGGGTGGCGAAGCCGTCGAGATCTCCGGCCTGGAGGGAGGCGAGGATGCGGCCACCGATCTCCTTGATGCGGTGCAGCCGGTCGATCCGCCGGTGCAGGTCCCGCTCCGCACGCCCGACGGCCAGGTGTGCGGTGCTGTCCCGGGTCGTTCCGGTGAAGACCAGCAACAACCGCTGCTCGAGCCTGCGGAGCGTGTCCTCGCTGACGGCCGCTTCGGGCACCAGGACCTCTCCCGAGTGCTGGATGAGCAGACGTCTCACACCGCCCAGCCCGCACACGTACTGGTCGTGTTTGCCCACCGGTCTGCCGAGACGCTCCATCTCCAGCAGGCAGGCCTCCTCGGCCAGGGTGCGCGGATCCCTCCTCGCACCGCGCAGGGCGTGCAGCGCCCCGAGCAGCGATACGGCGAACGCCCCCGAGCTGCCCAGACCGCTGCCCGCCGGGACGGGCCCGAACGAGGCGATCTCCAGCTCTCCGGAGCCGCCGACCATGCGGAGCGCCTCGCGTACGTACGGATCGGCCGCCTCGGCCCCGGGCTCGGTGAAGATCGTGCTGTCGTGGGAGAACCGGCTGCGACCGTCCACCCGGCCTCCTCTGGCGACCACCGTGACCTGCGGGGTGATCGCCGCGGAGAGCAGGTCGCCACCGTGGGTCTCCGCGTAGAACGGCAGGTCCGTCCCGCCGCCGGCGAGCGGCAGCCGAAGGGGTGTGCGTGCGACGACGAACGGATCGTCGATGGTGAGGGTCATAGCGGGTTCCGCTCGTCCTCGAGCTCGGTGAGCAGCCGCCGAGCGGCGGCGACGACCGCCTCGTGAGGGGTGAACCGCGGGGACCAGCCCGAGGCCCGGGCCTTGCTGATGTCCAGCTCGACGACCGGCTGGTCACCCGGCCAGGACGGCGCGGAGGTCGTGATCTCCAGGCGGGGCTCGGGCTCGCCCAGGGCCTCGGCGACGGCGGCCGCGACCTCGCGTACGGTGAGGCTTCCCGAGGAGGCGACGTTGTAGATCTCGCACGGCGTGTCCGAGTCGCCGGGCGACCGGCTGATCTTGATCATCGCCTCGACCGCGTCGTCGACCAGGACGTAGCTCTTTCGCTGGCGGCCGTCTCCGAGCACGGGGAGCGCCTTCGCGTCCTGGCGCAGTTTTCGCAGGAAGTCCAGGACGATGCCGCGGGCCATCTGCCCGCCGACGAGGTTCCCGAGCCGGAAGATCCAGCCCCTGATCCCGAAGAGGTGGCAGTAGGCGGAGATGACCGCCTCCGCCGAAACCTTTCCGGCCCCGTACAGCGAGCCCGGCGCCAGCGGTCCGAAGTCCTCGCGGAGCGCGGTGCGGGCGGCGTTGCCGTACACGGCGCTGGTGGAGGGAAAGACGATCTTTCCGACGCCACCGCGCCGCATCGACTCCAGGACCTGCCGGGTCAGCAGCACGGACTCCTCGATGTCGATCCCGGTGTCCTGGGCGCTCAGCGGGATGTCGGTGTTCGCGGCGAAGTGCCACACCTCGCTGACAGTGCCGGCACCGCCGGTGCCGCTGACACCGCCGACACCGCCGACACCGCTGATCACCTCACCGACGAGCGAGTGCAGCTCCCCCTCGGCGTACTCCAGCCCCGGCCGTCCGACGAGGTCGCGCAGTCGATGGGCGGAGGCCGCCGGCACCCGGTCCACGGCGATCACTCGGCGGCCTTGCGCGATGAGCGCGCGGGTCACATGGGCGCCCGCGAATCCGGCCGCGCCGGTGACTAGTACGGTCATCGCTCCTCCTTGACGGTGTGCAGTGATCCGGCGAAGTCCCTGAGGCAGAGCCCGGCCAGGGTGACCGCGTCGGTGACGGCTCCGGAGCCGACGAGGGCGGGCACCTCGTGCGGGCCGACCAGTCTCGTGGTCATGCCCTGCTCCCCGCGTTCCCGCTCCGGGGGGCCGGGGCGGGTCAACCGCACCGAGACGAAGCTGCCGTACTGGGTCGCCCAGTCAGCGGCCTCGTAGACGCGCTCCGCCAGGACGACGGGCGAGTCCGCCTCCCATCCGGTCTCCTCGCGGAGCTCGCGCAGCGCGGCCTCGCACACGTCCTCCCCCGGCTCCACGCCTCCCTGCGGCAGCTCCAGGCTCCATCGGCCGGCCGCGTACCGGAATTGGTCCACCATGACCACGCGGCCCTCGGGCGTCTCGCCGACGATCACCACGAAGTTCGACCGGCTGACGACGAGGAAACGATCGGTGTGTCCGCTGCCGAGCCGGATGTCGTCCTCCCTGACCTGCGCCCACGGAGTCGTGTGGATCGTCCGCGAGCGCAGCCGGACCTTGGTCGGCTCGCGCTCAGCGTGTGCGGTCATGCTCTTCCTCTCCTCGATCGCCGACGGGGCTGCGCTCGCCGACGGGAAGGGACGGTCGCGCGAGGGCGGGAGGACCGGGGAAGCGGATCTCACCCCGTTCGGCGAGGCGGCTCAACTCGGCGTGGCCGGCGGGCGATCCGATCTCGTAGAACCGTGACGTGGTCTCCAGGGCGGCCAGTTCGCCGCCCTGGATGAGCGAGTCGAAGAGCACCCCCAGGTCGAGGAAGCCTTCCGCCGGCAACCTCCGGAGAACGTGCTTGCGAAGCAGGGCGATTCCGAAGTCCACGTACTCGAGCTCGCCGGGACCGGCGGACTTGTCGTAGCGCAGCACCCTTCCCGCGTCGGCATGGACGTTGCTCGGGACGAGCCGGTCCCGGTTCCGCAGCACCACCATCGCCGCCGCCGATTCGCTGCCGCGCCACTCGCGGGTCAGGCGTGCCAGGTCCAGCGGTGTGTACGTGTCACCGAGGAGCAGGAGGAATTCCTCCTCCAGGTACCTCTCGGCCAGTCTCAGGCACCCGGCGGTGCCCACGGGCGTCCGCTCCACGCTCGTGGTGATCCGCATCGGTCCGTAGTCGCGCCGGGCGAGGTGGGCCAGCACCTGGTCCGCGAGATGCCCGAGGCACAGGTGCACCGACGTCACGTGCTGATCACGCAGGAATGCCATGACCCAGTCCAGCAACGGGTGACCCTGAACGGGTACGAGGATCTTGGGCCTGCCGGCCGTCAAGGCCCCCAGCCGGGTGCCCAGTCCACCGGCGATCACAACGGTCTGCGGCACCGCCGCCTGCGAACGGCTCATCGCCCGACCGCCAGCCGCAGGAGCTCCGCCTCGGTGGCGTCGATCATGCGCTGCTGCGAGAAGTGCCGCAGCACGTGTTCTCTGCCGCGCCGGGCGAGCGATGCCCTGAGGTCCTCGTCGTCCAGGCACCTCGACAGCGCCTTCGCCAGTGCGGCGGGCTCTCCCGGCGGAGCGAGCACGGCCAGGTCCGGGGAGCTCAGGATCTCCCTGATTCCTGGGACGGAACAGGTGACGACGGGGCGCCCGCTGCTCATCGCCTCCAGGACCGACAGTCCCAGACCCTCCTCATGGCTCGGCTGCGCCACCACATCGGCCGCGGCGAGCACGGCCGGCATGTCCCGGTGGCCGAGAGACCGGTCGATCGTGACCCGACCGCCCAGCCCGGACTCCTCGACCGCGCGGCGGAGCTCTTCCGCGTACGCCACCGAGGCCGAGCTCACGCTGCCCGCGATGAGGAGCCGCACGTCGGTCCTGTCCAACCGCGCCACCGCGCGGACCAGTTCCAGGTGCCCCTTGCGCGGCTTGAGGCGGCCGGCACTGACGACGAACAGGTCTCCGGGCCCGACTCCGTAGCGGGCCCGGACCCCGGCTCCGTCGACCGCCGGGTGGAACAGCCCGGTGTCGACCCCGTGGTGGATCAGCCGGACCCGGTCACCGCCCAGCCTGGTCACCGCGCGCTCCTGATAGAAGCGGGAGCCTGCCAGTACCAGGTCCGGTCGCAGGAACCGGTACACCATGTCGAGTCGGCCCGTGCCGAACGGCTCTTGTTGCGGCGCGTGTTCGTGGTACGCGCCGACCAGTGGGACGGTGAACTCCTCGGCCACGACGCGTCCGAGAACGGTGGTCTCCAGACTGTTCGCGAGGACGATGTCCGGGCCCCACGCGCCCAGAGCGGCGGCCGTCTCCGGCAGCAGACCGAAGTACAGCTGCTCCCAGCGCAGTTTGCTCGGATCGGCGAGCAGTTCGAGATAGCCGGTGAGCCGGTGTACGCGGAACCGGGGAGCCGACGACGTGCCGTCGGCCCTGTCGGCCCTCTCGGCCCTGTCGGCCCCGTCGGTCAGGACCACCACCTCGTGTCCGCGGTCCGCCAGCGCCGATGCGACGGTCCAGGCGTACGTTTCGGCGCCTCCCACCACCGGGGGGAATCCCGATGTCAGGAGAAGGATCCGCAAGCGCCCCGGGGGATGTGTACGGCCGCTCACAGCACCACCGCGCCCAGACAACGGCTGCCGGCCGGTACCGCAGCGCCCGCGAGCAGCACGCTGCGTATCACGGTGGCCCCGGCTCCGACGACACAGCCCGGCCCGAGCACCGAGTCCGAGACTTTGGCCCCGGCGTCCACCCGCGCACCGGCGCCCAGCAGCACCCGGCCGGAGAGCAGGCTCCGGGGATCGATGTCGGCCTCACCCTGAACCCATGTACCGGGGCCGGGCCCGCCGGGCCCGCCGGTCACCACTTCGGCCAACCTGGAGTCGTCCACCAAGGCCTCGAGGTTGGCCCGCAGCAGCGAGTCGACGTCGCCGATGTCCCGCCAGGAACCGGTCGTCACATGCACCGCCACCCGCGCGCCCCGCCCGAGCAACTCGGCGACCACGTCCTTGAAGTCGTAGTCCTCGCGGCCCTCGGACTGCAGCTCCTCGAGGACATGGGCTTCGACCACGTAGATGCCGCAGCTCACCAGCGAGCCGGGGGCGGCGTCGGAGGGCTTCTCCCGAAGACCGACCACGTGCTCCCCGTCGACGTCGAGCACCCCGAAACGCCAGGGGTCGCCGACCCTCGTCGCCACCACGGTGAGATCCGCACCGAGTCGGGCATGGGTACGCAGTACGTCCCGCGCCGGCACGTCACTCACCACGTCGCCGTGCCTCACCAGACAGCGCTCCACGTTCCGCAACTCCGGGACGCACGCTGCCAATCCGCCCGCCGGGCCGCTCGGCCGCCGCTCCTGCACCAGCCGGATCCGTACGCCCGTCTCCTGCGCTATGCGCGGCGCCGCCTGCCGGAACCGCTCGGCTTGATGCGAGACGTTCACCAGGACCTCGCGGACTCCGGCATCGCCCAGCCAGCTCACCGAACGGTGCAGAAGGGGTCGGTTGAGGATCGGGACGAGTGGCTTGGGCAGATGGTCCGTCACGGGGCGGAGCCGTTCTCCTCGCCCGGCCGCCAGCACCACTCCGCCGACCCTCGAGCCGGTGTCCGTCACTCGGCGCTCGCCGCGCGGGGTACGGGCCTGTAGTCGATCGCGGCCCTGGGGTTCGTGTGGAAGAGCCTCTCGATGTGCGCCTCGGACAGGCCCAGTTTGCTCATGTTCGCCCGCTGCGTTTCGTGGTCGGACGCGCCGGCGGCCACCGCACCGTCGTCACGGAGCCACAGTCCGGTGTGCTCGCTCCGCGTCAGCGGCTCGCCCGCCATGACGGCCACCTCGGTGTGGTCGGTCAGCGCGATGAGCCTTTCGTCGCCGAGCAGCTCGGCCGTGCGTCCCGATATCTCGAGGTCGACGTGTTGGCCGTCGAAATTGATGCACGGAATGAGGAGATCGTCGAGGGCCGCTCGCAGGACGACCGCCGGTACGGGTCCCAGGAGATCGGAGAGGTTCTCCCGGCTCCAGTCCGCGGAAAGCAGTTCCGAGAGTTCCTCGTCGTGGCGGGCACGCTGCTCCGGCGTTCGCCAGGCATGGGTGAAATTACGCGGCATGTCGTTGTAGAGGTGATCGGTGAGGATGAGGTAGCGCGACGACTCGTAGCGCTCGTGCAGGAATGCGATGACCTCTTCCGTACGCCGCGCACTGCGCTCCGGGTCATCACGGTGGAAGTGTCCCAGCGCCAGTCGGACACCATTTCCGTACAGCGTGGTGATGAGGTCCGCGAAGGTGGCTCCCGGCTCTATCTCGTCCTGCAGATCCATCTCGTCGGGAGCCATGACGATGTAACGCAGCCCGGCGGGGCCGAGCCCGGCGAGCTCGGTCCACTCGGCGAAGCTCGGAACCCAGCGGCCGGCTCGGGGGATGCCTCCCTGCGGCCCGAGCAGGGGTCCTTCCACGGCGAATCCGGCGATGTTGGGGACCGCCCCGGCGTCGCGGAGCTCGCCGTACGCCGACACCAGGCGTACCAGGTCGCCCAGCTTCTCGCGGCGGAGGTAGACGGTGGGGAGGATCTCGAGGTCCTGGCTCTCCGCCAGTTCCTGCAGCGGTATCAGATCCTTCGGCTCCAGGTCGGAGAGGTCGAAATCTCCGAGGCCGTGAAAGTGGTACAGAAAAACGCTCATGGAGCCGTCTTCTCCTGTCTGGTCGTGGCTGTGCCACCGTGGGAGAGCATGGGAAATGAATGGATCCGCCCGAGCACGTACGGCTCGGCGCAGATGCAGCTGCCTTCGAAAATTCCTAAGGTCGCAGGAGCGCCTTCTGGATCTTCCCCAGGTGATTACGCGGAAGAGAATCGACGATGTGAATGTCCCGCGGCCTTTTGTAGGGGGCGAGAAACTGCGTCGCGTGTTCCAGGAGCGATGCCTTGGAAAACAGCCCGGAAACTACGACCCAGGCCACGACTCGCTCACCGAGAATATCATCCGGAACCCCGATTACGGCAGCATCGGTGACATCCGGATAACTGAGCAATGCCTCTTCCACTTCACCGGCGCCGACCCGATATCCGGCCGTCTTGATGAGGTCCGTCGCCCGCCGGCCGACGAGTCGCAAGGAACCGTCCTCGTCCCAGCGCCCCAGGTCTCCGGTGGCGAACCACCCGTCCGCGTCCAAGGCGGAGCCGTGGCCGAGGTATCCGGAGAAGACGTTGGGCCCGCGCACATGCACCTCACCGGTGCCTTCATCGATGCCGACGTCCCGCAATTGGATGTCGACACCGGGGAGCGGCTGCCCCAATGATCCGTGGACACGTGGTCCGGCCACCCTCGGGGCGGTGTTCACCAGAGTCTCCGTCATCGCGTAACGATCCACGACCCGGTGGCCCGACAGGGCCTCGAGGCGGGCGAACACCTCCTGCGGCAGCGGTGCGGCTCCGGATGCCAGTAGCCGGGCACCGGAGAGCGCGCGCATCGCGCCGTCGCCGAGTGAAGCCCACATCGTCGGCACGCCGAAATACATCGTCCCCCCGTCCACCGGCCGGAGCGTGGGCGCCGTGTACTCCAGCCGCGAACCGATCCGCAGTGGTCCCAGCCCTCCGAACACCAATCCGTGCACGTGGGACAGCGGCAGACCGTGCACCAGAACGTCGTCGGCGTCCCAATCCCACACCTGGGCCAGGGCGTCGAGATTCGCTCGTATCGACCGTCTGGAGATGGGCACACCCTTCGGCCGCCCTGTGGAACCGGACGTGTACAGCAGCAGCGCCGGACTCGAGTCCGTCCCACCGGTGCGGTCCTCGGGCAACGAGCCGCGCGCGGAGAGCTCGACCCTGTCCAGTACGAGGTCCGGGTCACTGTCCCTGATCACGTGTTCCCGCTCGGCCGGCGCGGCCGAAGGGCTGAGCGGCACCGCGGTGCCTCCGGCGGTCACCACGCCCGCAACCGCGACCAGGGTCTCCAAGGGATGCCTGGTGGTCACGAGCACGGTCCGTGCCCCCGCCACTGCGGCGGCGACCGCGCCGACGGCGCCGGCCAAGTCGTCACCGGCCAGCCGTCGATCACCGACGCGCAGGTCCGCGGTGCCGGCGTACAACGCCGACAGCAGTTGATCGGGGCGTGTCCCCGCGGTTCCACTCATGACTCCCCCATTCCTGACAAGGCCGCGTCCGCGGCCCGTGCGTCCACGCCGGGCGCCCGTTCACGGGGCGCTCCCCGGCGCACGGCCAGCCAACCCATCAGCCCGGCGACCGTCGCGGCGGCCGCCCCGAGCAGCACGGCGTGCCGCGGACCCAGGTGTTCGCCGACCCATCCGACGATCGGTCCGCCGACCGGCGTCGTGCCCAGCAGCCCCATCGACCAGAACGCCATGATCCGGCCGCGGAAGGCGGGTTCGACGCCGCTCTGCAGGGTGGCGTTGCCGAGTGCCAGAAACACCGCGCTGGAAGCACCTACGCCGATCAGCCCCATGACGGCCACCGTCGCGGAGCCGGCCGATGCCACGATGCCGAGCGTGAGTCCCAGTGCGACGGCCGAGAGTGCCATCACGGACACCGACCTGCCCGGCAGCCATCTGCTGCACAGACCCGCGGTCACCGATCCCACGGCCAGGGCCCCGAGGAAGAGGCTGAGCGTCATCGCGGAGCCGTCGAACGTCCGAGCCGCGAGCAGCGGCAACGAGACCATGAACTTGTACGCCAGCATGCCGACCAGAAAGACCATGACGAGTGGGAGCAGCAAGGTGCGGTCCCCCAGGACCAGTCGGAGTGCGTCACGCACGCCCGATGGTTCCCCTCCGGTATTCGGCCGTCTCTTTGATGCGACGCCCTTGAGACGAACGAGGAGAATGATCAGGGGAACGTAGGACAGCGCGTTCCCGAAAAAGCACCATCCCGGTCCGACCGTGGTGATGAGAAGACCCGCGAGCAACGGTCCCACCGCCCGCGCAATATCCGCCAGTACCGGTCCGACTGCCGCCGCTCTCACCAGACGATCACCCGGCACTATCCGGGCGACGAACGCGTCGCGACCGGGCAGGTCGACGATATCGATGAGGCCCAGGCACGGCACGATCATCAGCATCATCCACAGCGTGAGCTCGTCCGCCAGAACGAGGACGCCCATGACCAGCGACAGCAGTCCCAGAGCCAATTGCGTGACGAGCAGCAGCCGGCGCAGATCGTAACGGTCGACGAGAACACCGCCGTAGGGCCCGGCGAGGAGCAGCGGAAGGAACTGCATGGCCACGGCGACGCCCAGGACGGTTCCGGATTCCGACAATTGGAAGATGACCCAGGAAGACCCGACTGCCTGTATCCACGTACCGGTGACCGAGACGGATTGCGCAACGCTGTAACGGATGAAGGCTCTTTGTGGCGCTGGCATTCAGCCGTCACCCGCCTGAACCGGCTTCGAGGATTCGCCGCTGAGCCATCCTGTCCAGTCCAGCCATTCCTGGAGCAAC
Organism: Streptomyces sp. NPDC059989; assembly: GCF_042736975.1. NCBI lineage: Bacteria > Bacillati > Actinomycetota > Actinomycetes > Kitasatosporales > Streptomycetaceae > Streptomyces > Streptomyces sp. NPDC059989. Next base: position 169,017 of record NZ_JBHWUO010000004.1, on the reverse strand, counting down.
TCCCGGGCGTGGGAGGGCTCGAGCCAGTCCGCCTCGTACCGAAGCCCGAGTGTCCTGCCACCCCCTTCCGCTCTCTCCGTCGTGAAAGTGAGCCCCGGGAAGGCGATGTCGTGCGACAACGGAACTCGGGCGGTGTCGACGCCCGGAAGTTCGAGATCGGGTTCCGGGGGAACGCCTTCCAGCATGTTCAGTATCACGAAGGGGCGCATGGGCACAGCGGCATGGGAGTCCGGCTGGAGTTCCCTGGCCAGTAATGCGTAGGGAACCTTGTGGGCAAGTGTCGCGGACCACGACCTGGTGACCGCGCGGGCGACCTTCGCACGGCTGGTCGCACTGCTCAGATCCGGCGCGAAAGGCAGGGCGTCGAAAAGCGGACCGACGACGTCGGACCATTCCTCCTTCTCCCGATTGAGGTAGGTGATGAAAAGGCGGGGCGGAAGCGACCCGGGCAATCCTCGGTGGAGCAGTACGAGTTGCAGAGCTGCTGCCATGAGCATCGTCGGTGTCGTCTGCAGGTCCCGGGCGGCGTGGCCGAGGCGAGCGGACCGCGCGGCGGAGATCTCCACCACCTCTGAGCGCGCGAGGTAGGTCTGCCGAGGTGGACGGGGCGGCAGGCCCCGCAAGGAGACGCCCGGCCTCGGCCCTGCCTCGCCGAGCACGGTGCGCCAGTAGGAGAGCCTTTCGGCCAGGACCCCGGGGGTCAGAGAGCTCTCTTCGGCTGCGACCACATCGTCGAAGACGGGTCCCTTCGTGGCCCGAGCATGGGACTCGGGGGTGTGCGTCCGATAGCCGGCCGATACATCGCGCATCACCAGGCCCAGCGACCAGGCATCGGCCAGGATGTGGTGGAGCAGAAAGACGATCGCGCCGTGTCCGTCATCTGTTTCGATATAGGTGACTCGAAAGAGCGGGGCCGCGCACAGATCGAACTCGTGTCGCAGCGTTGCCGCGATCGCCGCGTCCAGACGATGTGCCGCGGCAAACGATCTCTGGACCGGAATGATCTCGGACCCATGGAGCAATCGTTTCCAATCTCCGTCGACCTTGCGAAAGAACGTGCGCAATACCGGATGGCGCTGCAACACCGTCTTTACACTGCGCCGAAGCAGGCCGAAGTCGAGAGGCTGTCCCACCCTGTAGACGCGGATCATCACATCACGTGGAACGGGAAGCCCGGAACGGGCGGATTCCTCCTCCAGTTCGAGCCGTTCGAGCTGAGAGAAGGACGGCGGCGACCCGGTAAGCTCCGCCACGGGTTGCGAGAGTTCGCCACCCTCAGGCCCACCCGCGCCAACGCCAGGTTCGGCTACCCTTGACAATTCTGCCGCAAACTCCTCCGCGATCGGGTGTTCGAAAAGATCTGCCAGCGAGGTCGCATAGCCGAGCTTGGCCAACAAGCCCACCGCCTGGGCTGCCGACAGGGAGTCTCCGCCGGCTTCGAAGAAGTTCACACGTCCGTCGGATTGCGAGATTTCGAGTACTTCACTCCAAGCGGCGAGAACTGACGTCAGGGCATCATTCCGATGGTTCTCGATCAACGTCCAACCCCCGTGAAGGAACCGTCGAGAAAGCTGATTGGCTCGGGCAGCCACAGAGCATGCGCAGACGGCAGGGCCCCGGAAATGTGCCGAGCAGAACTTTTGCAGAGCCACCGATCAGGCCGATCAGCCCTGAGATTTACCACGAAGGGGAGATGTCACCCTTGTCAGGAAGCGCAACAGATCGCGGTGTTTACGTGACCGAAGTCAACGTAATCCCGCGTCACAAGTCGCACCGACTGATTCATGATCCCATCTTCACCCGTCATGCCGGGCGAGTCAAGAGTGAAGATCACGATCGATTGGCCAACTACGCGCACGTACCGGCTTCTTACCGAACGTCCAGTAACTCGGAACTCTCCTGGACGTCGTGCTGATCGGGGATCGGTTCGGGTCGTGTGGTGGTTGGGCACATCTCGGTGGGGTTGATTGTGATGACAGCCCACATATGCCGTTACCCTGCGGACTTCTACGTTGTGGCCACACCTGACGTCCCCGCAGACACCCTGGAAGTGGTGCACATGGTCTCCCCCGCAACCGCCCCGAAGGCCCCGTCAGGCATCAGACGGATCGTCGCCGCGAGCCTCGTCGGGACCACCATCGAGTGGTACGACTTCTTCCTCTACGGCTCCGCCGCCGCCCTGGTGTTCAACAAGCTGTTCTTCCCGTCCAGCGACCCCCTCGTCGGCACCCTGCTCGCCTTCCTGACCTACGCCGTCGGCTTCGCCGCCCGGCCGCTGGGCGGGATCGTCTTCGGCCACTACGGCGACAAGATCGGCCGCAAGAAGCTGCTGGTCCTGAGCCTGCTGATGATGGGCGGCGCGACCTTCGCCATGGGCCTGCTGCCCACGCACGCCGCCATCGGCGCCGGCGCTCCGATCCTGCTGACCGTCCTGCGCCTGGTCCAGGGCTTCGCGCTCGGCGGCGAGTGGGGCGGGGCCGTCCTGCTCGTCTCGGAGCACGGCGGCGACAAGCACCGCGGGTTCTGGGCCGCCTGGCCGCAGGCCGGCGCGCCCGGCGGGAACCTGCTCGCCACCGGTGTGCTGGCGCTGCTCGCCGCCGTGCAGTCCGACGCGACGTTCCTCGCCTGGGGCTGGCGGATCCCCTTCCTGCTCTCCGGCGTGCTCGTCGTGATCGGCCTGTGGATCCGCCTCTCCGTCTCCGAGTCCCCGGTCTTCCTCGAAGCCCGGCGCAAGGCGGAAGCGGAGGCCGAGGCGGGTGTCACGGAGAAGCCGCCCGTCGTCCAGGTCTTCCGCGACGGCTGGCGCCAGGTCCTGACCGCGATCGGCACCCGGCTCGGCGAGAACATCTCGTACTACATCCTCACCGCCTTCCTCCTCGTCTACGTCACCTCCCACCTGGGGCTCCCCAAGAGCGACGCCCTGAACGCCGTACTGATCGGCTCGGCCGTCCACTTCATCGCCATCCCGCTGTGGGGCGCCCTCTCGGACCGCATCGGCCGCCGCCCGGTCACCCTGATCGGCGCGGTCGGGATGGCCGGCTGGGCCTTCGCCTTCTTCGCCCTGCTCGACACGAAGTCCTTCCCCGTCATCGCCCTCTCGGTCACGGTCGGGCTGCTGCTGCACGGCGCGATGTACGGCCCCCAGGCGGCCTTCATCTCCGAGATGTTCGACACCAAGGTCCGCTACTCGGGCGCCTCGATGGGTTCCCAGCTGGCCTCCATCATCGGCGGTGCGCTCGCGCCGATCATCGCCGTCGAACTCCTCAAGGACTACGGCTCCTCCGTCCCGGTGTCGGTCTACCTCTGCCTCGCCGCGGTCGTCACCGCCCTGACCGTCCTGGTGGCCAGGGAGACCCGCGGGCGCGACCTGGCCCAGGACGGTCCGGTAGCCGGCGTACCGCGGCAGGCCCGCGGACGGCAGGACTCCGTTCCGCTCGGCGGCTGAGCGGACCGCCGTATGCTCCCCACCGTGACAGCCACCGGCAATCCGAACACCCGGCCCGGTCCGCGGCGCCTCCTGGACCTGCTGGCCCAGGGGGCGCCCGCGGAGGAGTTCGCCCGTACCGCCGCCGAGGCCAAGGAGGCGGGTGCGCCCGCGAGCGAGCTGGCCGCGCTCGCCGAGGCCACCGAGGTGGCCCTGCGCATCCGCCGGACGCTCAGTCAGCACCGCCGCCGCGAAGCGCAGCTCACCGCGCTGTTCGACACCGCCAGCGACCTGGCCGCCCTGCGCGATCTGGACGCCGTACTGCGGGCGATCGTCCACCGGGCCAAGATGCTGCTCGGCACCGGCGTCACCTACCTCTCCCTCAACGACGAAGCCGCCGGCGACACCTACATGCGGGTCACCGACGGATCCGTCGCCGCCTCCTTCCAGCGGGTGCGGCTCGGCATGGGCGAAGGGCTCGGCGGCCTCGTCGCCCAGACCGCGCGCCCCTACGCCACCGGCGACTACCAGGCCGACGACCGCTTCCACCACACCGGCGCCATCGACAGCGCCGTACGGGACGAGGGGCTGCGGGCGATCCTGGGCGTACCGCTGCGCGTCGGCGCCCAGGTGATCGGCGTGCTGTACGCCGCCGACCGCACCCCGCGCGAGTTCACGCCCGACGAGGTCGCCCTGCTCTCCTCCCTGGCCGACCACGCCGCCATCGCCATCGACGGCGCCCGGCTGCTGGAGGAAACGCGGACCGCGCTCGTCGACCTGGGCTCCGCCACCGCGACCATCCGGGCCCAGAGCGAGGCCCTGCGCCGCGCCGAGCACGCCCACGACCAGCTGACCGACCTCGTGCTGCGCGGCGGTGACGCCGGCGGGGTGGCCGGCCGGCTCGCGGACATCCTGGACGGCGGCATCCTGATCCACGACGCGGAGGGCGCCGAGCTGGCCCGTACGGGGGCCGAGCCGCTGTCCCCGCCCGACGGGGCGGTCGCCGCCTCCCGCGCTGGCGGCCGGGCCGTGTCCCTCGACGGGACGTGGGTGTGCGCCGTGCTGGCCGGTCCTGAACTGCTCGGCAGCATCGTGCTGACCGGCCGCCCGGACCTCGCGGACGCCGACCGGCTGCTGTTCGAGCGCGCCGGGGTGGTCACCGCGCTGCTGCTCCTGCTGCGCAGGTCGGTCGCCGAGACCGAGGACCGGGTCCGTGGCGAGCTGCTGAATGACCTCCTGTCCACCACCGGGGACCCGGGCAGCCTGTCGGCGCGCGCCCGCAGGCTGGGCGTCGACCTCGACCGCCCGTACGGGGTGTTCGTGGCGCACGGCGGGACGGCGGACCGGAAGCGGCTGCTGGCCGCGGCCACCCGTGGCGCCCAGGCGCGCGACGGTCTGGCGGGGCTCCACCACGGGCAGGTGGTGGTCGTGGCTCCGGCGCAGGATCCGGGTGCTACCGCCCACGCCCTGGCCGCCGAGCTGGGCCAGGCGGCGTCCGCCGAGGTCACCGTCGGCGCGGGCGGACCCGTGTCGGGTCCGGCCGGCCTGCCGGCGGCGCACGCCGAGGCCCACCGCTGCCTGTCCGCGCTGCGCGCCCTGGGCCAGAGCGGCCGCGGCGGGGCCCTGTCCGACCTCGGCTTCGTCGGCGTGCTCCTCGGCGACCAGGCCGGGGTGGCCGGGTACGTACGGAGCACGCTCGGTGCCGTACTGGACTACGACACCGCTCGCGGTACCGACCTGACGGGCACGCTGGAGGCGTACTTCGCCGAAGGGTCCAGCCTGACCAGGACCAAGGAGGTCCTGCACGTCCACGTGAACACCGTGGTCCAGCGCTTGGAGCGGATCGGCCGCCTGCTGGGCCGGGACTGGAACTCACCCGGCCGGGTGCTCGAACTCCAGCTCGCGCTGCGCCTGCACCGGCTGGCCACGAACCGCTGAAATTCCGCCAGTTCCACAAAATGTTGACGCGCCTCTATCGGAAAGCCCTTTGGCTGACCGACGATCCGGGTATCCTCCCCCGCCTTCATCTGACGACCCGTCGGGGCAGGGAAGGGCGAACCGACCCGTGTTCGTTGGGAGGCAACACGTCATGGAATCCCTCGGAGCCTGTACCGGCGGCGCCTCGCCCGCCGCACCCACCCCCTCGGCCCCCACCGCACCCACCCCCTCGGCCCCCACCGCATCCACACCCACCCCCGTACGCGCGCCCAGCCGTCGGGGCGTTCTGGCCGGCCTGGGAATGGCCGCCGCCGCCCCGCTCGTCCTCGGCGCCGGACGGACGCGGCCGCGGGGCCCGGCGCAGACCGCGCGGGCCACCGTCCTCAGGAACGCCGCGCTCGTCCTCACCATGGATCCGGCCCTCGGCGACGGCCCCCTCGGCACGGTCGCGAACGCGGACGTCCTCATGCGGGACGGCGCCGTCGCGGCCGTCGGCACGCGCCTTCAGGTGCCGCCGGGCGCGCAGGTGATCGATGCCTCCGGCAAGCTCGTGATGCCGGGCTTCGTCGACGTCCACACCCATCTGTGGCAGTCGTCCATGCGCGGCGGCTGCTCGGACCGCGACCTCTTCGGATGGCTCGCCGACTGCAACCGGGCAACCTTCTCCCGCATCCCGGCGGCGGACATGTACCGCTTCGTCCGCCTGGGCGCCCTGGATGCGGTGCAGGCCGGCGTCACCACGCTCGTGGACTGGGTGGACGCCCTCCCGTACGACACGACGGTCCAGTACGTGCGCGCCCTGGCCGACTCCGGGGTGCGCTTCACCTACGCGATGTTCCAGGCCGAGCGGGAGGCCGCGCTGATCCCCCGGGTGAAGCGGGAGCTCCTCGACCCGGTGCCGCTCGCCTCGGCGCAGGTCGCCACGCACGCGGCGCGGGCCATCCAGGGGCTCAACCGGCTCCACTGGGAGCTCGCCCGGGACCTCGGCGTCATGCTCAACAGCCATGTCCTCGAACGCTCCGAACAGCGCGCGGACGACCCGATCGGCGTGCTGACCGACATCGGCGCGTTCGGCCCCCGGCTGCTGATGAACCACGCGATCCACCTGACCGACGCCGAGATCGCCGCGGTCGCCGCGCAGGACGTACGGGTCTCGCACTGCCCGCTGAGCAACATGCGGCTCGCCTCGGGGATCATGCGGCTGCCGGACCTCGCCCGGCGCGGCGTCAAGGTCGGGCTCGGCCAGGACGGCGGTACCAACGACACCTCCGACTTCTTCGCCCTGATGAAGACCGCCATCGGCCTCCAGCGGGCGCGGTCGCAGGACGCTTCGGTGTTCCCGCAGGTCCACGACGTGCTGCGGATCGCCACGCTGGGCGGCGCCGAGGCGATCGGCATGGCCGACACGGTCGGCTCGCTGACCCCCGGCAAGCGCGCCGACGTCATCGTGGTCGACCCCGCCGCGCTCAACTTCGCTCCGCGCTTCGACTGGGTGGGCCAACTCGTCTTCAACGCCCGCCCCGAGAACGTCCACGCGGTCTTCGTGAACGGCCGGCCCCTCAAGCTCGGCGGCCGCCTCGTCGACGTGGACCCCGAGCGTGTCGTACGGGAGGCGGAGGACGCCGCCGGGCGCCTTCGGTCCGCCTCCTGACGGTGCCCGGCCTCAACGGGTGAGCGCGGTCGCCAGTTGCGGATAGTCCAGGACCAGGCCGTCCTCGTCGAAGTCGACGTCGCTGCGGAAGTCCCCGGACTCGTAGCGGATGCGCGCACCGTGCTCGGCGCGGGCCAGATGCGTGTACGTCTGCTCGTTGGCGCTCACTTCGAGGCCGGGGACGGAGACCCAGGCCATCAGGAAGGGGTGCGGTGCGGTTCCGGGCTGCCGGTGCAGGCCGTGCCGGAGCACGGGCATGGTGTTCGTCAGGGGGCACAGGCCCAGGTCGCAGTCGAGGGCACCGTCGAGATCGGGGCGGTGCTCGCCGTCCACCGTCCAACGGCCCGCGTCGTTGCGCAGGTCGAGGATGCCGGTCGACGTCTCCGTGTCGACGGTGACGTGCAGGCGCGAGGTCACGTACGCGTCCACGGTCTCCAGCGTGTACGTGACCCAGTACGGCTCGGGGACCAGGCCCACGGCCCGGCCCCGCGCGGTGAGTCGGCCTTCGGCGAGGACGACCCAGGCGGTCGAGTAGCCCCTGCTCGGGAGGACGTCCCAGGTGCGGACGAGGTTGCGGCTGCCCATGCGGGCGAGCCTACCGGCCGGCCCGCCCGGACCCTTGGAGGCCGTCGAGCCGGCGGTCACTCCGAGTCGTCTCGGGCGAGGCCGAGGGCCACGTCCTGGAGGATCTGCTCGGTCGACGGTTCCGCCTCCGTCTCGTCGTAGGCGTCGGCGACCGCCTCGAAGGCCTGGATGAAGCCGCTGATCAGGGCGCTCAAGGGGTCGGAGAGCTGGTTCAGCAGCGACAGGCCGACCTCCTCGGGGCCCGCCCAGGCCGGAACGACGAACTCCGAGGGGATCACCTCGCCGAGCAGTTCGGAGACGAAGCGGGGCTCCTCTCCACCGCGCAGGGCGGTGAGCGCGGCGATGGCCTTCAGCTTGATCTCGTTCTCGGTCATCCTGCGAGCCTAGGAGCGCGGCGCGCGCACCGCGCTCAGCCCGGGTCCCGTGTCGTCGTGGCCGCGAGCTCGTCGACCACCGCGTCCAGGCATCCCGTACGGCGGTACAGCTCGCGCTGGTGCGCCGCCCCGTCCCCGCGGGCGGTGAGCGGGGCGATCAGGCGCCGGACTTCGGCGAGGTCGCCGGTCGCCTCCAGGCCGGGGCCGGCCCGGCGCAGGAGGGCGGAGGTCAGGGTGCGGGCGGGTACGGTCTCGCCGGTGAGGGGGTCGAGGGCTTCGCCCCGGTGTCCGTAGTGGGCGGCGTAGCGGTGTGCCGACCACAGCCGGCCGGCCGGTACCTCCGGCGGCGCGCCGCCGCGGGGGCCGCACTCCGCCAGCAGGGTCGCGCTGAGCCCGCGGATCAGCAGGGCCAGGAGCACCGTGGTGTCCACGTCCGCGTTGACGTCGGCGATGCGGAATTCGAGGGTCGGTACGTGTTCGGACGGGCGGGCGAACCAGTAGATCATCCTCCGGTCGAGCAGGATCCCGGACCGGACGAGGGCGTCGGCGGTCTGCTCGTAGCCCGCCGGATCGAGCGGCGGTGCGGGCCCCGCCGTCGGCCAGCGGCCGAACTCCACCGACCGCCAGCTGGCGCACCCGCTGTCCAGGCCCCCGGCGAAGGGGGAGTTCGCCGCGAGCGCCTGGACGGCGGGGAGGTAGGGGCGTACCCGGTTGGCGAGTGCGAGGGCACCGGGGCGGTCCAGGGTGCCGATGTGCACGTGGCAGCCGCACACCATCCCGAGCCGGCCGTCCACCAGGGCCCCGTAGTACCGGGCCATGCGCTGGTAGCGCGGCTCGTCGGTCACCGGGATCGGGACCTCGGGCGGCACCACGGCCGTACCCGCGGCGACCAGCAGGCACCCCGCTTCCCGCGCCGCGCGGGCGGCGGTGGCACGCAGGGCCACCAGCTGCTCGCGCAGGTCCGCACCCGAGCGGGTGGGTGTCGTGCAGACCTCGATCTGGCAGGCGTAGAACTCGGGCTGCGCCTGCGGGCCGAGCAGCTCCGAGACCGCGTCGAGCACCTGCGGTGCGCGCGCCACCGGCGCCCGCGTGGAGCGGTCGACGAGGAAGAACTCCTCCTCGACCCCCATGGTGAGGTCCACGGCGGTCGCCGTCATGGCTATCCGATGCCAGCTGACCGGGCCATTTCAGCCTCCAGTCCCGAGTCATCGTGTGGATCACATTTTACTGCCACGGGTCGGCGCGGTCGCGGTGGCCGGAGCAGCCGAGCAGCGGGCGGGTCAGTCGGTGACCGTGAGGACGATCTTGCCGGTCGTGCGGCGGCCGTCGGCGAGTTCATGGGCCTTGGCCGCCCGTTCCAGGGGCAGCGCCGTGTCGATTTCCGGGCGCAGCAGGCCCGCCTCGGCGAGGGCGGCGATCTCCTTCATCCCCGCGTGGTCGGCCTCCACGGCCATGAAGGCGGCGCGCAGCCCGAGCGGGCGCGCCTCGTCCGCCAGGTAGGTCTCGGCCGGCGAGGCGAGGGCGACCAGGATGCCGCCGGGGCGCAGGGTGCGCAGCGAGCGCGGCCCGTAGTCCCCGCCGATGGCGTCGACGACGACGTCGACCGGCTCGATCGCCGTCTCGAAGTCGGCCTCGGTGTAGTCGACGAGTTCGTCGGCGCCGAGGCCGCGCAGGAAGTCGTGTTTGGCGGCGCGGGCGGTGCCGATGACGTGGGCGCCCCGGGCCTTGGCGATCTGCACGGCGAGGTGGCCGACGCCGCCCGCCGCCGCGTGGATCAGCACCCGCTGCCCGGGGCGGACCCCGGCGGTGTCCACGAGCGCCTGCCAGGCGGTGAGCGCGGCCAGCGGCAGCGCGGCGGCCTGTACGTGGGTGAGTCCGGCGGGCTTGCGGACCAGGTGCCGGGCGGGAGACGTCACGTACTCCGCGTAGGTGCCGGCCGGGAGCGGGTGGCGCGGCATGCCGAACACCTCGTCGCCCGGGGCGAGCGTGGTCACCCCGAGGCCGACCGCCTCGACCACGCCGGAGACGTCCCAGCCGAGGCGGATCACGGCGCCGGCGAGTCCGCCCGAGGCGCGGTGCCAGGAGTCGGTCGGGTTGACCCCGGCCGCGTGGACCCGTACGAGCACCTCCGCGGGCCCGGGCTCCGGACGCTCCACCTCGACGACCTTCAGTACCTCGGGCCCGCCAAATCCGTCCTGGCCGATCGCGCGCATCGTCTTCCCCCTGTTCGTTCCGGGCCCCTGCGGCCCTCTTGGATCAAGGCTCGCGGACGGATCCCGCCGGAACGAGTGGCAAGATTGCCATCATCTGCAAGGATCTTGCCATGCATCGTGTCGTGGTCCTGGCCCTCGAAGGCGTCTATCCGTTCGAGCTGAGCATCCCGGTGAGGATCTTCGGCACCGCCGAAGGGCCGTCCGGCGAGCCCTTGTACGAGGTCGCGACGTGCAGCCTGGACGGGGAGCCGGTCACCACCAGTGCCGATTTCGCCATCACGCCGGCCCACGGGAGCGAGGCGCTGCGGACGGCCGACACCCTGGTCATCCCGCCCTTCACCTGCGGCCCCGGCGAGGAACGCGACTGGCTGCCCGAGGAGTTGGCCCGGGCCCTGGCCCTCCTGCCGGCCGGGGCGCGCATCGTCTCGATCTGCACCGCCTCGTACGTCCTGGCCGCCGCGGGCCTGCTCGACGGCCGCCGCGCCACCACGCACTGGAACGAGGCCGAGCGCTTCCAGCGGGCTTTCCCTCAGATCCAGGTCGATGCGAACGTGCTGTTCGTCGACGACGGCCAGGTGCTCACGGCCGCGGGGGTCGCCTCCGGCGTCGACCTGTGCCTGCACCTGGTGCGCCGCGACCACGGGAGCGAGATCGCCAACCGGGTGGCGCGGCTCTGTGTGGTGCCCCCGTGGCGCGAGGGCGGCCAGGCCCAGTTCATCGAGCGCCCGATGCCCCGGCCGGCCGCCTCGACCACGTCCGCGACCCGCGCGTGGGCGCTGGAGCGACTGGACGGGCCGCTCTCCCTCGCGGAGCTGGCGGAGCACGCGCGGATGAGCGTACGGACGTTCTGCCGGCGGTTCCGCGAGGAGGTCGGCATGCCGCCCGGCCAGTGGCTCGCCCAGCAGCGGGTCGAGCACGCGCGGCGGCTGCTGGAGACCACCGACCTGCCGGTGGACCAGGTCGCCGCGCACGCGGGCTTCGGCACCGCCGTCTCGCTCCGCCAGCATCTGGCGGCCTCGATCGGCGTCGCGCCGATGGCCTACCGCAAGGCCTTCCGCGCCGGCTAGGCGGAGGCGGCCGCCAGCGCCGTGGTGATCACCAGCGGCGGCTCCGCCCGCTCCGCCGTCCAGTCGCGGCCGCGCACGAGGTCCGGGTCGGAGACGGTGAGCGCCTCGTCCACGGTCGGGCGGTGCTGCTCGACGTCCCCGAAGCCGGCGCGCTCCAGCAGGCCCGGGAAGATCCCGACGGGCCAGGCGTGGTTGCGCACGTCCTGCCAGGTCCCGTCCGTACGCCGCAGCCGCACGGTCAGCGGGTCGCCCGGCCCGTACACCTCGCCCGGGGCCCCGATCCGCAGCGAGGCGTAGTCCCTGCCCGCACAGGCCGGATCGGTGGTGAGCAGGACGAACGGGGCGCCCGGCCGCAGCAGCCGGCGGATCTCCGCGAACACCCCCAGCACGGCCTCCTCGGTCGGCAGCGACGCGAGCACGTGATTGCACATCACCGCGTCGGCGCAGCCGTCCGGCAGGTCCGTCACCCGGCCGTCCTCGACCAGGTGGTACTCCGCCACGGCCGACCCCAAGGCGCGGGCCAGCGCCAGCATCTCGGGCGAGGTGTCCACGCCCCACACGCGTGCGCCGAGCCGCCGGGCCGCGGCGTCGGCCACCTTGCCGGGCCCGCAGCCGTAGTCCACCAGCACCTGGCCCTCGCCGATCCGGCGGGACAGGGCCCGGAAGACGAACGGATAGCCGAGCAGCCAGTCCGTGGCCGCCTCGACGGCCGCGAATGCCCGGGCACCCTCACGTCCTGACCAGTCGCTCACAGCCCCCACTATCGACCCGCCGCGGCCGTGCGGAGGGCTGCGACACGATCAGGTGGTCGGGTGCAGCCGGGCCGCGGAGGGCGGGGACGCGTCCCGGTGCGCGTCGGCGGCGGCCAGGGCGCTGCCCGCCCGCCAGGACCGCCAGTCCATGTTCCAGTCGCCGAATCCGTTGTCGAAGGGGGCCATCCGCTCACCGCCGCTGTTGACCACTTCGACGATGTCCCCTTCGCGCACGGTGTCGAAGAACCAGGCGGCGTCCTGGGTGCTCATGCCCGTGCACCCATGGCTGACGTTCTCCTCGCCCTGCGCCTCGACCGACCAGGGTGCGGCGTGGATGTACTCGCCGCTCCACGTCACCCGGGTCGCCCAGAGGACGGGCAGGTCGTAGAACTCGCTGGTGCCGCGCTTGATGCCGACGCTGTCCCCGCGCATCCGGACCTTGGGCTCCTTGCGCAGGACGACCTTGATGCCGGAGCGGGTGCGGAATCCGGCCTTTCCGGTGGTGACCGGGATGGTCCTGATGATCCGTCCGTTGCGGCGTACGGTCATCTCGTGGGCGGCGGAGTCGGTGACGGCCTCGATCCGGTCCCCGACGGTGAACTCGGTGCCGTCGGAGGGGCCTCCGTAACCCTGCTCCCCGACCTCGACCCCGTCGAGTCCGCTGCGCACGCTCACCACCGTGTGGGCGGGCCAGTACGTACGCGGCCGGTAGTGCAGGGTCGAGTCGTCGACCCAGTGCCAGGCGCCCTCGACGTGCGGCTCCGAGGTCACCTGCAAGGCCTGCTCCACCCGGGCGCGGGCCAGGAGGTCGGCGGCGGGGACCGGCCGGCTGAGGTCCGCCGTGACGATCTCGCCCGCGCCGTACGTCCCGGGCCGGGGCCCGAACTCGGCCGTCAGCCGGCCGCCGGCCGCCGCCGGCGCTGCGGTCCTGAACGCCATGGTCACGCCGACCGGCGTCCCGGCCGCGTCCTGGGCGCCGACCTGCACGGTGTAGGTCTCGCCCGCCCGCAGCGGCTCGGTGTTCAGCCAGTTCGCGCCGTCCGGGCCGAGTTCGCCGGCCAGCTGGCGGCCGTGCGCGTCGCTGACGGTCACGTCGGTGAGGCGTCCCGGCTCGGCGAGGGCGATCTCCAGCGGCGCGTCGGCGTCCGTGGGGAGCGCGGCCGCGCGGGCGGCGCGCTCCGCGTCGCCGAGGGGCGGTTCCCGCAGTACGGCTCCGCTCCCCCGGGCGGTGGCCCGTACCCGCTGCTCGCGCCAGCCGGTGCACAGCCCGGGCCGGAAGGTGTGCACGGCGCACAGCCCGGCCGCCCCGGCGCGGCCGCCCTCGTCGAGCGCCCTGCCCACCAACAGGGTGACCGCCGCTTCCCGCGGCCCGCCGCCCGGCTCCCGCTGCGCGGCGTCCGTGTCGTGCGCGCGGCCCGGCGCCGCGGCGACCACCAGCATGGCCCCCGTGACGGCGGCCACCACGCCCCACGCCTTGGTCAGTTGCCTTCGTTGTGCCTGTGGCATGGCCACACAGCCCTCCCAGATCTCACACGGCCCGTTGGGAGCATCAAAACGATCGGGAGCCAAAATGATGATCATGAACTCGGCTCTGCAGCCGAACGGACACCCCAAGAGAACTCGTTCGGAGGACACCGCGCGCGCTGCGTAGCATCGGGCCATGCATCAGCTTCAGCTCCTCAAGCGCCTGCAGCTCGATCACGCCCCGGCCCTGCTCGACTTCGAAAGGGCGAACCGGGCCTACTTCGCCGCGTCGGTTCCCGACCGGGGCGACCACTACTTCGCCCACTTCGACGCACGGCACGCCGAGCTGCTGGCCGAACAGGCCGCAGGGCTGCACTTCTTCCACGTCCTGGTCGGTGACGGCGGCGAGATCCTCGGCCGGGTCAACCTGGTGGACGTCGCAGACGGCTCGGCCGAACTCGGGTACCGGATCGCCGAGCGGGCCGCGGGGCGGGGACTGGCCACGGCCGCCGTGCGCGAGGCCTGCGTGCTGGCGGCCCGGGGGTACGGCCTGACCGAGCTGCGGGCCGTCACCACCCTCGACAACGCCGCCTCGCTGGCCGTGCTGGCCCGCACCGGCTTCACACCCGGCGAGGAGTTCGTACTGGACGGCCGGCCGGGCCGGCGCTTCGTACGGGACCTGCGGGACGCCGAGGTGCCGGGCCCGTAGGCGGGGGCGACGATGGGGGGATGGAGGCGTCGTCCCTGAGCGAGGTCAGCACCCCGGCGCGGGTGGCGGCCGACGGTGAGGGGGTGAGCCGGGAGGAGCTGGCGCTCGCGGCCCGCAACCACGGGCTGCCGCTGGAGGCCCTGCGCTACGAGGTCACACCGCCCGGGCTGCACTACGTACTGGTGCACTACGACATCCCCCTCGCGGATGCCGACGGCTGGACGCTCTCCGTCGGCGGCCGCGTCCGCACCCCGCTGACCCTGGACCCGGCGGCCCTCGACCGGTTCCCCGCCGTCACCCTGCGGGTCACCATGGAGTGCGCGGGCAACGGCCGGGCCCTGCTGTCCCCCCGGCCGGTCAGCCAGCCCTGGCTGACCGAGGCGGTGGGCACCGCCGACTGGACGGGCGTGCCGCTGCGGACCGTGCTGGCGGAGGCCCGGGTGCGCGCGGACGCCGTCGAGGCCGTCTTCACGGGCGCCGACCACGGGGTGGAGCGCGGGGTCGAGCAGGACTACCGGCGCAGTCTGCCGCTGCCGGTGGCCACCGGGGACGAGCCCGAGGTGCTGCTCGCCTACGCGATGAACGGCCTGCCCCTGCCGCCGCAGCACGGGTATCCGCTGCGGCTGGTCGTCCCCGGCTGGTACGGCATGGCCCATGTGAAGTGGCTGCGCGAGATCACCCTGGTCGACGCCCCGTTCACCGGATTCCAGCAGTCCGTGGCCTACCGGTACCGGCGGTCCGGCGACGATCCGGAGGACCCCGGCGAGCCCGTGACGCGGATCGCGCCGCGGGCCCTGATGGTCCCTCCCGGTTTCCCCGACTTCATGTCGCGCACCCGCATCGTGCGGCCGGGCCCCGTACGGCTGGAGGGGCGCGCCTGGTCCGGGCGCGGGCCGGTCACCCGGGTCGAGGTGAGCGCGGACGGCGGCGCCGGCTGGAGCGAGGCCGTCCTGACCCCGCCCGGTGCACACCCGTGGGCCTGGCGGTCCTGGACGTATGCCTGGACGGCCGCGCCGGGCGCGCACACCCTCGCCGTCCGGGCCACGGACGCCACGGGACGGGTCCAGCCCCTGCAACAGCCGTGGAACCGCGGCGGCTTCGGCAACAACCTCGTGCAGCGGGTCCCCGTCCTGTGCTGCCGGGCGGCCGCCCCGCCGCCGCAGGCTTCAGCGTGAACGGCGGGCAGTGAGCGCGGCGTTGGCCTTCATCAGGGCGGGGACGAGGACGTAGACGACGATCGGGATGGCGATCGCGGTGAGGACCAGCGTCTGGAGCGCCAGCGGTACGTCCTTCAGGACCGGGCGCAGCAGGGCGAGCACGATCGTGATGGTCGGGTACACGGCGACCCAGGTGATCAGCGCGCGGCGGTGGACGGACGGGACGGCGTGTGCGGACATGAATACCCCCTGGTGAGCGGTTGGATCCGAAATCTCCAACCTTCTGGTTGGAGTCTGGCACAGCCCGCGGCACAACTCCAACCACCGGGTTGGGAATAACGTACGATGGCCGCATGGCCTGGGACACCGCGCGCACCAAGCAGCTCCTCCTCGACGCAGCCGTCGAGGAGTTCGCCGAACACGGCCCCGAGGGTGCCCGCGTGGCGCGGGTGGCCATCCGCGCCGGGATCAACAAGGAGCGGATCTACCAGTACTTCGGCAGCAAGGAGAAGCTGTTCGTCGCCGTACTGGAGGCCGAGCTGGCCAAGCTCGGAGCCGCCGTCCCCATGACCCCCGAACAGGCCGAGGATCTCGGGGACTACGCGGGCCGCACCTACGACTACCACCGCGCGCACCCGCACTTCCTGCGCCTGCTGGCCTGGGAGGGCCTGATGTGCCAGGACCGCGTCGTCGCCGAATGCGAGCGCACCGACCACTACGCGGAGAAGATCGCCGCGATCGCCGAGGCCCAGCGCCGGGGCGCCCTCACGGCCGAGGTGCCCCCCGCGCAGCTGCTGCACTCCCTGATCTCGCTCATCAGCTCCTGGTTCACCCTGCCCCAGCTCGCCCGGATCCTCGTACCCGACGTACTTGAGGCCGGCGAGGGCCGCGACCTGCGGCGCGAAGCCCTCGTCGCGACGGCGCGGCGGCTCACGCGCGCCTGAACCCCGCGGAGTCGGCGATCACGACAGCCCGTAGCGGCGGGCCGACTCCTCCTCCTGGGCGAGGCCGTGGAGCGCCTTGAGCACGGGCTGGAAGAGGATGGTCGCCGCGACGGCGGTCTCGACCTTCTCCGCCTCCGAGGGGTGGGTCTCCACGAAGTCCAGGTCCCGCCGGGCCGCTTGGTGCATGAGCTCGGCGTACGGGGCCATCAGCGCGGCGTCCCAGGGATAGCCGAGCCGGATGAGCGTGGCCACCGCCACCACCAGGGAGCGGTGGACGGGCGAGAGCGCGCCCAGCTCGCGGGCCGTCGACCAGCCCAGCATCTCCAGCAGCCGGTCCACCTCACCGCGTGCGGCGACCGTGGCCTCGTCCTCGGGTTCGGGTTCGGGTTCGGACCCCTGGGGCAGCGCCCAGAGGGCGGCGCCGAGGCGGATCGTGCGGCCCAGCGAGTCGTCGTCGACGTGCCGGAGCACCTCCCGGACCGTCGCCACCGGGACCTTGCCGACCTGGATCATCGCGCGCACCAGCCGGAGCCTGCGCAGGTGGCCCTCGTCGTAGTCGGCCGTCGTCGCGCTGATCCGGTGGCCCGGCCGCAACAGCCCTTCGCGGAGGTAGTACTTGATCGTCGCGAGGGAGACGCCGCTCCGCTCGCTCAACTCCGCCAGCCGCATCCCTTGAACCTTCCCTTGGACAGTGCCACTATCCAACCACGGAGGCTTGGACAGCGCCGCTATCCAAGCGATCGACGAGGACGAGGGGGGCATCGTGTTCGCGAAACCGATACCGGGCCACACCACCGCGGATGTCAAGGGTGACGTCGTGGTCCTGCTGATCGGCATGCGCATCAACCGCTTCCGGGGGGTGCACCACTGGCTGCCGGTGCTGCTGGCCATGCCCCGCATGCTCCGCGAACTGGCCAAGGACCCCGACCGCGGACTGCTCGGGCACGTCCTGCTCACCGCTTCGCCGCGCACGTACTACGTGGTCCAGTACTGGGAGTCGAAGGAGAAGCTCTACGCCTACGCCAAGGCCCCGGACATGTTCCACCACAAGGCGTGGTCGATCATCAACCGCAAGGAGCGCGCCGGAAAGGCGCGCGGTCACGTGGGGCTGTGGCACGAGACGTACGTCGTGCCCGAGGGCTCGCACGAGTCGATCTACTTCGACATGCCGGCCTTCGGACTCGGAGCGGCCAACGGGGTCCTCCCGGTCGGGGCCCGCGGCCGCCGCGCGGCCGACCGCTTCGCCCACCGCCGCCACCCGGCCGCCGACGGGAGCCCGCGGGAAGCCGCCGGTTAGCGGCTGCCCGCCACGGACTCGCCCAGCGCCCGGTGCATACAGGCCCGGGGCCACCGGTCCAGGCCGTGGAGCGCCTCGTGTTCGCGGATCTCCCGCAGGCCGGGGGTGAGCCCGTTCTCGTCCAGGAGCCGGAATCCGCAGCGGGCGTAGTACGGGGCGTTCCACGGGACCTCGGTGAACGTGGTGAGGGTCAGCGCGGGCACCCCGTCCCGTACGGCGTACTCCGCCAGGTGCTCGATCAGGGACCGGCCGATGGCGCGGCGGGCACTGTCCGGGTGCACCGACACCTGCTCGACGTGCAGGTTGCCGTCGACGCGGTCCGCGATCAGGTACGCGACCGGGGCGTCGGCCCCGTCGACCGCCACCCAGGCCAGGCCGGCCTCCCGGTAACGGGCGAGCTCGTCGAGCGGGAGCGGCTCGTCGTCGGCGATCTCGGCCATGCCGATGTCCCGGAAGCAGCGCCCGGCCGCCCTCTCGATGTCCTGGAGCAGGGGCAGTTCGTCCTGTCGTACCGCTCGGATGCTCATGGACGCATTGTTGCGGGCCGGGCGGGCGGTGCCACCCGGATTTCAGGTGAGGCGGCGGCGCGTCCACCAGAAGCAGCCCGCCGCGAGGGCGGCGGCCACGGCCAGGCACAGGCCCGTCTCCACCCACTGCAGCGGCCACAGGTGGGCCTGCGGGTGGTACTCGGCCCAGCGTCCCGTGGCCCCGTGCCGCGCCAGGCACTGCCCGTAGTCCTCGGCCCCCCAGCACCTCGGCACGTCGGGGATCCGCCGGCCCTCGGCGGAGAGCAGGCCCTCGCCGAGCACCCACGCGCCGTCCGGCGCCCCCGGGACGTCCGCGCCCTGCTGCCGGACGAGGACCGACGGCCACAGGGCCGCCCGCATCCGCTCCAGTGCGAACAGCAGGATCCCGCCGACCGCCAGCGCGGCGCCCATGGCCGCCACCGTCCGCCGGATCAGCAGGCTCAGGGCGATGCCGACCAACAGCATCAGCACCGCCTTGGCCACCGGGGCCGGGCCGATGGCGTCGTACGGCATCAACCCGTACCAGGGGAACCGGCTGCCGAGCGGAACGGCCACCGTGTGCCACCACCAGGTCGCGGCGGCGGTGACCAGGCCCGCGAAGAGGACCGTCAGGGCCGCGGGGACGGCGAGGTTCGCCAGGAACCACCGGGTGCGCGTCACCGACTGGGCCAGCGCGGTGCGGTACGTGCCGGACTCCAGCTCCTGGGCGAACAGCGGCGCGCCGAGGAAGAGGCCGAAGACGAGCGGCAGCAGCACCAGCACCTGGAGCGGTCGGCGCAGCGGGTACTGGTGCTGCTGCTGGAAGTCGGTCAGCGCGTCCATGCAGCGCCGGGAGTTCTCGGCGCCGGCCCCCGTGCACCCGTCCAGCTGCCGGACCACGGCGTCGGCCGCGCCGTAGGCGCCGTAGGCGAAGTACCCGGCGACCAGGGCGGTTCCGGCGAGGAGCGCCCAGCGGGCCGTACGGTGCCGGCGCCACACCAGCCAGGTCACGCCCTTCACGCCACCGCCCCCGTCGGCTCGGGACGGGCGGCCGGGGTGATCACCGTCGGCAGGTCGGGGTCGCGCAGATAGGTCATCAGGAGGTGTTCCAGGGAGGGGGCGGGGCCGTCACCGGCGGTGCGGTGGGCGGCGCGGAGTTCGTCGATGTCGCCGGCGAGGCGGACCCGGCCGGAGCCGATGACCAGCAGGAAGTCGCAGGCGTCGGCCAGTTCGGAGACGACGTGCGAGGACAGCAGCACGGTGGTGCCGTGCGCGGCCGCCTCGGACAGCAGGAGGCGGCCCATCTCGTGGCGCACCAGCGGGTCCAGGTCGGCCATGGGCTCGTCCAGCATCAGCAGCCGGGGGCGTTTGCCGAAGGCCAGGGCGAGGGCGACCCGGGTGCGCTGGCCGCCGGAGAGCGAACCGACCCGGGCGCGCAGCGGGATGTTCCCGCCCTCGATGACGCGCTCGGCGGCCGCCTGGTCCCAGGTGGGGTTCATCTCGCGGCCCATGCGCAGGATCTCGGAGACCCGGAAGCCGCGGTAGAGCGGCTTGTCCTGGCTGAGCAGGGCGGTGGAGCGGCGGGCCGCCGGGGCGGCGGGGGGTTCGCCGAAGACGCGGATCGCGCCCTCGGTGGGCGTGAGGAGGTCGGCGGCCAGGGACAGCAGGGTGCTCTTGCCCGCCCCGTTGGGTCCGACCAGCGCGCAGACGCGGCCGGCGGGGATCTGGAAGGTGCAGTCCTTCAGGGCCCAGCCGCGGGAGTAGCGGCGGCCGAGCCCGTCGGCGCGCAGCGCGGGGACGCGGGGGTCGTGGGGAACGCGGGGGTCGTGGGTCATCGGCCGGCCCGGGCCGGCGGCAGCGCGCCGAGCAGCGGCGTGGGCGGCTTGGGTTCGTTGTGTCCGTTGTTCATGGCGCCGACGCTAGGGAGGCCGTCCGGCCGGGTGCATCGGCGCAAGGTCTGCGCCCGGCCCGACCTTCGGCGGCGCGGGGCCGGTCCTCGGGTGACCAAAGTAGGGGATCCGCAGACGAAGGTACGGATGGGCGATTTGCCCTGATTACCTCGCGTACGCTTTTGGCCCATGCCCCGAACCTCGCGCGAGCGGTCCATCGACCTCGCCGTCGTGGTCCTCGCCGCCGGTCTGTCGGTCGCGGTGGCCGCGGCCGCACACAACCCGCTGCTCATGTTCCCGCGCACGCCCGTGTGGACCTGGGCGATGCACCCCGTGGAGGAGCTGTTCCGGCTGCGCTTCTACGGCACGGGACCCTTCATCGCGGCGTGCGCGGCCCTCACCCTGTGGTGGCGCCGGCGCTACCCCGTCCTCGTCACCGCCGTCACCCTGGTCCTGGGACTGACCTCCTCGGCCGTCACCGTCGCGGCGATGGTGGCGCTCTTCACCGTGGCGGCGCTGCGTCCCGTACGGACCACCGCCTGGGTCGCGGCGGCCGCGGCGCTCCCGGTACCGGTCGCCTGGCTGCTGCGCTCGGCCCCCGGCGACGGGCTCTCCGTCACGGGCACCCTGTTCATCGCGTGGGCCCTGGTCGCCCTCGCCGTCGGCTGGGGCCTGTTCGTACGCTCGCGGCGGATGCTGGTCGCGACGCTGACCGAGCGGGCGCGGCGCGCGGAGGAGGAGGCGGCCCGGCGGGCGCTGGAGGCGCAGCTGCGGGCCCGCGAGGACATCGCGCGCGAGATGCACGACGTACTGGCGCACCGGCTGTCGCTGCTGAGCGTCCACGCCGGAGCCCTCGAATTCAACCGGTCCCCGGACCCCGGTGACGTGGCCCGGGCGGCGGGCGTCATCCGGGACAACGCCCACCAGGCGCTCCAGGACCTGCGCATGGTCATCGGCGTCCTGCGCACCCCGACGGACGGGTCGCATGTCCCGGACGGGTCGCATGTCCCGGACGGCTGCGAGGACCGTACGGAAGGCCCGGCCGAGGCGCCCCAGCCCGTCCTCGCCGACCTGGCCCGGCTCGCACGCGAGTCCCGGGCCGCCGGAATGGACCTGCGGCTGGACGTACGGGTGGGCGACCCCGACGAGGTCCCGGTCCTGGCCGGGCGCACCGTGTACCGCATCGTCCAGGAGGCACTGACCAACGCGCGCAAGCACGCCCCGGGTGCCGAGGTCCGCGTCGAGGTGAGCGGTGAGCCCGACAGCGGGGTCGACATCATCGTCCGCAACCCGCTGCCCGGTCCGCGGGTGCCCTCCGGGTCCGCCATTCCGGGCTCGGGGCAGGGGCTGATCGGCCTGGCCGAGCGCACGACGCTGGCCGGCGGGCAGCTGCGGCACGGCCCGGCCGCCGGGGACTACCTGGTACAGGCCTGGATACCGTGGTCGGCATGATCCGGGTCCTTCTCGCCGACGACGATCCGCTGGTGCGGATGGGGCTTCGGCTAATGTTCGGCAGCGTCGATGACATCACCATCGTGGCGGAGGCCGCCGATGGCGAGCAGGCCGTCGCCCTGGCCCGGGAACACGCCCCGGACGTCGTCCTCCTCGACATCCGGATGCCGGTGCTGGACGGGCTGGCGGCGACCCCGGTCCTGCTGGCCCTGCCGAAGAGCCCGGCGATCGTCATCCTGACGACCTTCAATCCGGACGAGTACGTCGTACGGGCGCTGCGCGCGGGGGCCGCCGGGTTCCTGCTCAAGGACACTCCCCCGACGGAGATCGCGGCGGCGGTACGCCGGGTGGCGGCCGGGGAGCCCGTCCTGTCCCCGGCGGTGACCCAGCAGCTCATCGCGCGGGTCGCGGCCCCGGCGGAGCCGGCCACCGACTCGCGTGCGGCGGCGCGGGCCCGGCTGGAGCGGCTGGCGGCGCGGGAGTACGACGTCGCGCTCGCGGTCGGGGAGGGCCGTACCAACGCGGAGATCGCCGCCCGGTTGTACATGAGCGTGCCCACCGTCAAGGCGCACGTGTCGAGCATCCTGGCCAAGCTGAACGTGACCAACCGGGTCCAGGTCGCCCTGATCGTGCACGACGCGAAGGGGCTGGGGCGGCCCGGCGGGGAGTGAGGGTGGTCGGGGGCGGGCCCGGAGTGCCGTAGGGTGAGGTTTACCGACGCGGGGTGGAGCAGCTCGGTAGCTCGCTGGGCTCATAACCCAGAGGTCGCAGGTTCAAATCCTGTCCCCGCTACTAACCGGAAGGGCCCGGATCCTCAAGGATCCGGGCCCTTCCGTCATATCCGGGATCCCGCCGCCTCAGAGCCGCTCGACCACGGCGCGCAGCGCGTCCATGACGAAGGTGCGCCAGCCCTTGCCCATGATGGTGCGGGCCGCCATCTGCGCCGGGTCGTCCGGGTCGAAGCCCTCGTGCACGAGGAAGAGCCGGGTGCCGCGGCCCTCCGGTTCGAGGGTCCAGGTGATGGTCCAGTCCGCCGTGTTGGCGGCGTCGGCGTCCCGCCAGCGGACCGACAGCATGCGCCCGGTCTCGTAGGCGAGGACCTCGGCCGCGGTGGTGCCGGAGTAGCCCGTGTTGGGGCGGGGCAGCGTGGTCATCCTGTAGCGGTGGCCGACCTCCAGGCGGAAGTCCGACGCCATGAGCCACTGGGCGATCAGCTCGGGCTCGGTCAGGGCGCGCCAGACCTTGGCGGGCGGGTGCGGCAGGAACTGGTCGACCCGGACGGTGGTGAGGTCGTCGTCGGGCACGGGGAGCGGGCCGGGGTCGGAGCCGGAGTCGGTGGTCATGTCTCATCGTCGGGCATGCGGTCGAGGAGCTCGCCCAGGTCCTTGAACCGGTCGCGCCAGAACCGCTCGTACGGATGGAGCCAGTCCTGCACCTCGGCGAGCGGCGCGGCCTCCAGGCGGTAGATCCGCTGCCGGCCGGCGCGCTCCTCGGAGACGAGCCCGGCCTCCCGCAGCACCTTGAGGTGCTCCGAGAGGCTGGGGCGGCGCATGTCGAAGTGGTCGGCGAGGGTCTGGACGGGCTGCGGGCCGCGCTCGCGCAGCAGGCGCAGGACTTCGCGGCGGGTGCCGTTGGCTAGCGCGGCGAACACGCGGTCCTCTGCGGCACCCGTCGTGACCATGGGGCTAGAAGCCTTCCTTCTCCGTGAGCAGCATCAGGCCGTTTCCGTCGGGGTCGCGGAATGCGGCCATTCGCCCCCAGGGGGCGTCGTCCGGCCCGTCGACCTCGACACCGGCCGCCGCCAGCCTGGCGCAGTCGGCGTCGACGTCGGCCGTGACGCACATGATCCCCCGGGTGGAGCCGGGCGTGAAATCGCCCATCCCCGGGCCGGAGAGCGTGAAGACGGTCTGCGCGCCCTCGGGGGCGACCTGGAGCCAGCGCATGGGACCGACCCGGCGGTCCGTGCGCACCTCGAAGCCGAGCACGTCGGTGTAGAAGGCGAGGGCCCGGTCCTGGTCGGCGACGGGGAGGGTGACGAAGGAGGCGTGCGTGATGTTCATGCCTCCACGATAGGTAGGGGATTCCCTACGCGTCAAGCGTAGGGAATCCCCTACCTATCGCCGCTGGGCACGCGCATGCGACCCCCGGTGAGCCGGGAGGAGGATGGGAAGGGGGCTGCTGCGGCGATGGGAGTGATCATGTTCCAGGACACCAAGGCATTCAGCGGCTACTCGGTGGACGACATCGGGAAGGCCAGGGAGTTCTACGGCGGGACGCTCGGCCTGCGGGTCTCGGAGGACCACGGCATGCTCTTCCTGCAGCTCGGGAGCGGGGCGAGCGTCCTGCTCTACCCCAAGGACAACCACCGGGCGGCGGACTTCACCGTGCTCAACTTCCCGGTGGCCGATGTCGAGAAGACCGTCGACGAACTCACGGCGCTCGGCGTGGCCTTCGAGCGCTATCCCGGCTTCGAGCACGACGCCAAGGGCATCGTCAGGGAGCAGGGGGAAGGCATGCCGTCGATCGCCTGGTTCAAGGACCCCGCGGGCAACGTCCTGTCCGTCATCGAGGAGTCGCCCTGAACCGGATGGTTTCCATGTGACGGCACTCACACGGCTTTCGGGTGTCCCGTGTCAACCGGATGCGCCGCGGCGGGCGTATGCCGGGTGAGAGGGACACATGGATCCGGGAGTGATTGTTGACCGTCGAGGAGTTCGAACAGTTCTATGCGCAGGCGGCGGGACGGCTGACAGGGCAGTTGTACGTGATGCTCGGCGATCACCATGAGGCCCAGGACGTGGTGCAGGAGGCCTTCGTCAAGGGGTGGGGCCGGCGGCGTCAGCTGGACCGCGACGGCCGGCCGGAGGCGTGGATCCGTACGGTCGCGTGGCGGCTCGCGGTGAGCCGGTGGCGCGTGCGCCGCCGGACCGCCGACGCCTGGCAGCGCACTGCCCCGGCGGATCACGTGGAGGGTCCGGGGCCGGAGGCCGTGGCCCTCGTTGAGGCGCTGCGGCAACTGCCCCTCAAACAGCGCCGGACGATGACCCTGCACTACGTGTGCGACCTCACGGTCGAGCAGATCGCCGCCGAGACCTCCCTGTCCACGGGCACGGTCAAGACCCACCTCTCCCGGGGGCGGGCCGCCCTCTCCCGCCGGATGCAGGACCCGCGCATTGAGGAGGCGCCCGATGCCTGACTCCCACGAGCACGAGCACGAGCACGACCACGTCCACGTCCACGATCCGCTGCGGTCGCTGTTCCGGGAAGCGGCCTCCGCCGGAGGGTCCGGGAGCGGGCTGCCGCCCGTGTCCGTGATCGCCCGGCGCGGGGAGCGGGCCCGTCGGCACCGGATCGCCGGGATCGCCGTCGCCTGCTGCCTCGTCATCGCCGGATCCGGTGCGGCCCTGGCCACGTTCCTGCCGGTCGGCTCGGGCCCGACCCTCCCGGCCACCACCCCCGCTCCCGCCCCACCGTCCCCCGCGCCGACCCTCCTTACGGACGGGTCGCCGACGCCCGGCCCGCCCCCCGCCACGGCGAGCGCCGGCGCGTCCGCCACGACCACCCCCACATTCACCACCTTCCCCACGCCGACCGGCACCTCCACGTCCCGGCCTCCCCGGTAGCCCCTCCCTCATCCCCCTCTCCCTCGGCGGACACCGGCCTGACCACGGCCGGCGGTTCCGCACGCCCTCAGACCGATCAGGAGATCCCGTATGCCCGTTTCCGCCCCCAGTCGGCCGGTCGAGAGGACCGCCGCGCCTGCGGTCGCGCGACGGGTGTTCCCGCGCCCCGGCCGCGCGGACCGCGAGGTGCTGTGGCTCTACCTGCTGACCCGCGTCGGCATCTGGGCCACGGCGGGATGCGTCGGCTGGCTGTTCCCCGCCGACGGGCAGGCCCGGCAGCCCTCGTCGCTCCTGTCACCCTGGCTGCAGTGGGACTGGCAGCACTACCTCCACATAGCCCAGGACGGCTACTTCCCGGGCCGCGCCGGGCCCTGGACCGCCGGCTGGGACAACCGGGAGGCCTTCCTCCCCGGATTCCCGCTCACCCTGCGGGCCGTCCACGCGGTGGTCCCCCACTGGGCCGCGGCCGGAGCGCTGATCTCGTTCGTCGCGGGCGCGGTCGCCGTCCTGGCACTGGCCCGGATCGCCCGCCGGCTGCTGCCCGATCAGGAGGCGGGCCGGCGCGCGGTGCTGTTCCTCCTGCTCTCGCCCTGCGCCGTGTTCCTCGCCGCCGGCTACACGGAAGCGCTGTTCCTCGCGCTGGCCCTGCCGGCCTGGGTGGCGGCCCAACGGCAGCATTGGCCGGCGGCCGCGGTCCTGACCTGTCTGGCCTGCTCGGTGCGCGTCACGGGCCTGTTCCTGGCGGCCGCGCTCGCCCTCCACTTCGTCCTCACCGCCCGCGGCCGCCCCGCCCGGCGCGCGGCCCCCTGGCTCCTGCTGCCCGTCCTCGCCCCGGCCCTCTACAGCTGGTACCTGCACACGCGGACCGGGGACTGGATGGCCTGGAAGCACGCCCAGGAGCGCGGCTGGTACCGGGAGTTCCACGCGCCGTGGGAGGCCTGGGCCAACACCTGGAAGGCCGCCTTCGGCCAGGTCCAGCCCACCGGCTACGCGCTGATGTGGCAGGCCGAGCTGCTGGCCATGCTGGTGGGCCTCGCCCTCCTGGTCCTGCTCGTACGACGCCGCCGCCTGCCCGAGGCCCTCTACATCGGCCTCACCCTGTGGGCGCTGGGCACCTCCTACTGGTACACCTCCATCCCCCGTTCCACCCTGCTGTGGTGGCCGCTGTGGATCGGGCTGGCCGCCTGGAGCCTGCGGCGCCCCGCCGTGCAGAGCGTGTACGTCTGCGTCGCGGCCCCGCTCGCCACGACGGTCGCGATCACCTTCCTCACCGGGCGGTGGGCCGGCTAGTGCTGTGACCGGAATGGTTTGCCGGCCACAGCACTAGAGCAGCCCTCGGTCGCGGGCGTAGATCGCCGCGTGCGTGCGGTCGCGCAGGCCCAGGCGGGACAGGAGGCGGGAGACGTGGTTCTTGACCGTGCCTTCGCTGAGGAAGAGGCGGCCCGCGATCTCGCGGTTGGTCGATCCCGTCGCGATCAGGCGCAGGACGTCGGTCTCGCGCTCGGTCAGGACGTCGAGGCCGGGGCCCTCGGGCGCAGGGGAAGGGGCCGGCTCCGCGGGCTCGGAGCGGGCGGGGCCGGTGGCCAGGCGGCGGGCCACCACGGGGTCGAGCTGGGCCACGCCCGCGTGCGCCAGGCGTACGGCCGCGGCCAGTTCGGCCGAGGGCAGGTTCTTGAGGAGGTAGCCGATGGCGCCCGCCGCCAGGGCCTGGACCACGTACTCGTCGTCGTCGAAGGTCGTCAGCATGACCACGCGGCAGTCCGGTGCGCGCCGGGCCAGTTCGCGGACGGCGGCGACCCCGTCCATGACGGGCATCCTGACATCCATGAGGATCACGTCGGGGTGCTCGGCGACGGCGGTCTCGACGGCTCGGAGGCCGTCCGGGGCGGCCCCGATCACGGTGATTCCGGGCTGGATGCCGAGGAGCGAGGCGATGCCCTCGCGGACGAGTTCCTGGTCGTCCACGACCAGCACGCGCACGGGTTCGGTCATCGGGCGACCTCCGGTCCGGCGGCGCGGGGCACCGTCACGGTGACGACGGTGCCGCGGCCCGGTTCCGCGTCGACCTCGACGCGGCCCCCCAGGAGGGCGAGTCGTTCGTGCATCGCGCGGAGCCCGAATCCGGCCCGGTGGGCGGGGGAACCGGCGGGGAAGCCCCGCCCGTCGTCCGCGACCACCAGCCGGGCTTCGCGCTCCCCGTAGGCCGCCGACAGCTCCACCCGGGTGGCGTCCGCGTGCCGGCGTACGTTGGTGAGCCCCTCCTGGGCCGCCCGGTACAGGGCGGTGAGCGCTTCGGCCCGGTAACCGTGCTCGTCGCCGGAGAGGTTGAGCGTGACGGACGGCGGGCCGCCCGCGCCCTGGTGCACCAGGTCGGCGAGGGCCGTGGACAGCGAGAAGGGCTCCTCCTCGTCGCGCATGGCCCGGACGGACTGGCGGACCTCGTCGAGGGCCCGGTTCGCGGACCGGCGGGCGTCGGCGACGGCCCGCCCGGCCACGGCCGCGTCCGTGGCCTGGAAGGCGGAGGCCTTCTCCAGCTGGATGGCTATCGCCGTGAGGTGGTGGCCGAGGCCGTCGTGGAACTCGCGGGCGAGCCGGTTGCGTTCACGCACCGTCGAGAGGTGGGCGACGCGGGCCGCGTACGCGGTCAGCTGGGCGTGGGAGTCGCGCAGTTCGTCCAGGGCGTGCTCGAGCCGCAGCCGCGTCTCCTGCTCGCCCACGGCCACGGTGGCCATCGCGACGGCCAGGACCAGGCCGAGGCCCGACATCAGCAGGTCGGTGACGGTGTCGGGTCGCAGGTACCACTCGGGGACCCACAGGGTGGTGCCCGCCAGGATCACCGCGACGCCCGCCACGCCCAGTGCGACGGCGGCCCGGCGGCCGAAGGCGGCGTACGCGCCGAGGGGCACGAGCACGAAGAGCGCCCGTGACACCCCGGAGGAGTCGAGTACCGCGGCGGCGGCGAAGAGCGCGAGGCGTGCGAGGAGCAGGACGAGGGCCGGGCGGACCGGCGTGCGGTGCGGGTGGCGGCGCCGCTCGGCCGCGTCGAGGGCGGCCAGGAGCACGAGGCAAGCGGTGAATCCGCCGAGCGCCGGCAGGTCCGCGGGTCCTGCTGCCACGACTCCCCCGTAGAGGCCGCCGGCCAGGACGACCGCGTGGACGAGGGGCGGCACCCACGGCAGGGGGCGCGCGGGCCCGGTGACGGCCGGGGGCGGCGACGCGGTCATGGAATCCCTCTCGTGGGGGTGCGGACTGCGTCGAACGATACGTGCGGACGAGGGGCGGGCCGCGGCCGTCGGAGCAGGTCATGACGGACCTTGGCCAAAGGTCATGTGCCGTTCGGCGGTGGCCCGGGCCGTGGAGTGGCCGCTCGGCATCTGGGGCCGGGTGCCGCGGTCTTCCTAGC
This sequence comes from Streptomyces sp. NPDC059989, assembly GCF_042736975.1. Lineage (NCBI taxonomy): Bacteria > Bacillati > Actinomycetota > Actinomycetes > Kitasatosporales > Streptomycetaceae > Streptomyces > Streptomyces sp. NPDC059989. Next base: position 140,569 of record NZ_JBHWUO010000004.1, on the reverse strand, counting down.
CTCGGAGGGCCGGACAGCGGGGCTTCGGCTCCCCGCGGTCCACCGGATGAGCAGCCGAGTAGACAGGAACGTCCCTGATGAGAATCGTACGACCGGTCGCCGCCGTCGCGGCGGCGCTGTTGGCCGCGACGCTCGCCTCGACCAGCGCGAGCGCGATGCCGGAGTCGGCGAAGCGGTCGACTCCGTGCACGGCGCGGGTCCCCGGGGCCCAGTACGTGACCGGCGCCTGCCTGGCCGATCTGACCACGGCCGGAACGGTTGCCTCCGGGCACACCGATCCGGCGGACTGGGCCGGGCTCGAAGCGCCCGGCGCGGTCAACCCGTCGGGGGTCAAGGGGGTTCAGCTCGACGGCTACTTCCCCGACACCTCGACCACCAATACCAATCACGGCTGGAACCACGACAGTCAGTTCGTGATCCGGCTCCCCGACCACTGGAACGGAGGTCTCGTCGTCGCCGGTCCGCCCGGTGTGCGCGAGCAGTACGCCAACGACCGGCTGATAGCGGACCATGTGCTCGCCCAGGGCTATGCGTACGCGGCCACCGACAAGGGCAACACCGGCGCGCAGATCTACACAGACGGCCGGCGCCCCGGCGACGCGATCGCCGAATGGCACGACCGGGTGACCCAGTTGACGGTGGCCGCGCAGCGGACCGCCTCGCGGCACTACGGCCGCGCGCCGTCGAGCACGCTGATGGCGGGGGCCTCGGCCGGCGGCTACCTGGTGCGGTGGCAGCTGGAGAACCACCCGGAGCTGTACACGGGCGGCGTCGAGCTGCACGGCCTGCTGTTCACCCCCGACAGCCCCAACATCCTGGACACCGCCCCGGCCGCGCTGCGCGCGTACCCGCGGTTCGTGGCCGGGGAGCCCGGCGCCCGGGAGGAGATGTACGCCGCCGGGTATCCGGCCGGCTCCGAGCCGATGTGGGAGTGGCACTACCGCAACCAGTGGGACTCCCTCCAGCGGACGGTGCGCGAGGAGATCGACCCGGGGTACGACGGCGACCGGGAGGCCGGGATTCCGTTCTGCCCGGCGGGCGTACGGAAGGGCTGTGACACCGACTACGTCTACGCCGACCGACCGGAGCGCGTACACAAGACGGTCGAGCGACTGTCCCTGACCGGCCGGATCGGCCGGCCGCTGATCACCCTCCAGGGCACGCTCGACACGCTGCTTCCGATCTCCAGGAGCGGTGACGTCTACGCGAAGATGGTCGAGGACTCGGGGCGCGGTGCCCTGCACCGCTACTACCGGATCACCGACGGAACCCACTCCGACGGCCTGTTCAAGGCGTTCCCCGAGCTGGTCCGGCCGATGTCCCCGTGCCTGAGGACGGCCTTCGACGCCCTCGCCTCGTGGACGGCGCACGGCGCCGCCCCGCTGCCGAGCCGGACCGTGCCGAAGGCCCCGGCCGGGAGCGACACCGTCAACTCGTGCTCCCTGTAGCACCTCCGGCGCGCCGCTGATCCCCTTGCGCGTCCGCGAACCGGTCCCCGGGCCGCTCGCGGACGCGCATACTCGGAACATGGCTGACACCACCACAGTCGAGGTCGACACCGATGTCCACGACCGGCTCACCGTGCTCGCCGCGGCCCGTGGCCTGAGCCTGCCCGCCTATCTGGCGGAACTCGCCGACGCCCAGGAGAACGAGGCCGGGCTGGCACGCGCCGCCCGCGCCTTCGAGAAGGCGGTCGCGCGGCCCGGCTTCCGCGAGGGCTTCGCACGCGACTTCGCGTAGACCGACGATCGTGCCTGGTGGGGGTCGCGGGGGCCACGGTGCGTGCCGATGAGATCACATTGACGTGAGCCAGACACTTAGGGCAGCCTTACCTCTGCTCGCACTGTGCGGTGTGGGCGCACCCTCACGTCCCGCCATCGGAGCACCATGTCCACAGCAGATGTCACCTCGATCCGGCGAAGATCGCCACAGCCGTCCGATCTGCTCCTGGTCCCGGGGTGGTGCGCCCCCGCCCTGGCCTCCCTCACCGTGTGCGCGGGATGGGCGGCCAGCATCTGGGTGGCGGTCCATCTGCGGGCCGACGCCACGCTCCACATGGTGGCGCTCTTCGTCCACCTCGCCTGCCTCGTCGTCGGCTTCGGCGCGGTGCTCGCCATCGACTACTACGGGGCCCTCTGGCTCAGCGGCCGCAAGACCCTGAGCGAGGTGGTCGGCTTCACCGCGCCCCTGCACCTGCCGGTCTGGGCGGGCCTGGCCGGTCTCATCGCCAGCGGCGCCTTCCTCCACCCCGACCTCTCCTCGCCGCTCACCTGCGTCAAGCTCGGCCTCGTCCTGCTCCTCGCGCTGAACGGCGTCCAGGCCGGTGTGCTGCACCGGCGGCTGGCCGCCCTCGACGGCCGGCCCGCCACCCGCCGGCTGCTGGTGCGGGGCGCCCTGTCCGCCACCGTCTCGCAGATCGCGTGGTGGGGCGCCGTCGCCATCGGGTTCCTCAACAGCCGGAGCTGACCGGGGCCTCCTCCTCCGCTGTCTCCACCAGCCGTCCGGCGTCCATGACGCCGATACGGTCGCCCAGCGCGCCCGCGGCCGCCAGGTCGTGGGTGATGAACACCAGGGCGAGATCGGTACGCTCCCTGAGCCCGGCCAGCAGCTCCAGCACGGCGCCGCGGTTCGCGGGGTCGAGGCCGGAGGTGATCTCGTCGCAGACGAGCACCCGCGGCTCCGCCAGCAGCGCCCGGGCCAGGGCGGCCCGCTGGAGTTCCCCGCCGGAGAGCGCCCCGGGCCGGTGTCCGGCCGTCCGCGCGTCCAGGCCCAGCCCCTCCATCATCCGGACCGCTTCCCCGCGGGCGCGGTCCCGGTCCGCGCCGCGCAGCCGGACGGCCGTACGGGCCACCTGGTCGAGGACCGGCCGGTGTTCGTCGAAGGCCGCCTTCGCGTCCTGGAACACGTACTGCACGGCGGCCAGTTGGGCGCGGCTGCGCGAGCGCAGACTGCGGGGCAGCGGCTCGCCGTCGAGCAGGATCCCGCCCCTGTGGTCCGCGTGCAGCCCCGCCAGGCACCGGCCCAGTGTCGTCTTGCCGCTGCCGGAGCGGCCGACCAGCGCCAGGCACTCCCCCTCCGCGACCGAGAGCCCGATGTCGTGCAGCACCTCGACGGCGCCGCGCGGGGTGCGGTGTACGGCGGTCAGCGCCCGGGCCTCGATGCGGACCGGTCCCGGACCGCCGGCCCGCGCCGCGCGGCCGGTGCGGTCCGGCGGGGCGGCCGGGACCGGGACCGGAGCGCCGAGTACGGAGCCCGCCGGTCCGCGGTCCACGATCCGGCCCGCGCGCATCACGACGACCTCGTCCGCCAGCTGCCGCACCACGTCGATGTCGTGGCTCAGCAGGACGACGGCGATCCCCCGCCGGGCGAGGGCCGCCAGCTCGGTCACGATGCCCTGTTTGGTGAGCGCGTCCTGCCCGGTCGTGGGCTCGTCGGCGACGATCGCCCGGGCGCCCAGCAGCAGCGCCTGGGCGAGGACCACCCGTTGCTGCTGGCCGCCGGAGAGCTGGTGGGGGAAGCGGCGCAGGATCTGCTCGGGCTCCGCGATCCGGGCCAGGGCCATGGCCCGGTGCACCCGGTCGCGGGCCTCCCGGCGCCCGCCGCCCCGCAGGGCCGCGATGTCGCCCAGCAGGGCGCCGACGCGCCGGCCGGGGTTGAGTACGGAGGCCGGGTGCTGGGGCACGTACCCGACCGCGCCCGGCTCCGTGCGTACGGTGCCCGCCACGCGGGCGCCGGGCGGGAACTCGCCGAGGAGGGCGAGGCCGGTCGTGGTCTTGCCGCTGCCGGACGGGCCGATGACGGCCGTGATCCGGCCGGCGCGGGCCCGCAGGGTCACCCCGTCCACGATCGCCCGGCCCCCGGTCTCCACCCGCAGGTCCCGTACCTCCACGACGGTGCTCATCGTGCTTCCTCCTCTTGCAGGGCGGCGTCGAACAGCAGATTGGCGCCCATGGACAGCGCCGCGATGAGCAGGGCGGGCACCACGGCGGCCCAGGGCTGGAGCAGCAGCCCGTTGCGGTTGCGGTCGACCATCACCGCCCAGTCGGCGGCGTCGGGCTGCACCCCCACCCCGAGGAACGCGGCCGTGGCCACCAGGTACAGGGCCCCGGTGAGCCGGATCCCGGCGTCCGCCGCGAGGGTGCGCCGCATCGAGCGGGCGACGTAGCCGAGGGCCGTCCGCCACCAGGACTCGCCCTGCATGCGCAGCGCTTCCACGGCCGGCCGGGCGGAGACCTCGACCGCCGCCGCGTGCACGACACGGGCCGCGTCGGGTACGGCGGCCAGCCCGACCAGGGCGGTCAGCGCAACGGGGCCGGGCCGGAAGGCGGCCGCCACGAGCAGCACCAGGAGCAGGGAGGGGACGGCGATCAGCACGTCGAGCGGCCTCATCAGCGCCTCCTCCAACCAGGTCCGGCGGGTGAGCGCGGCGGCGAGCCCGACGGGCAGGGCGACGAGGTAGGCCAGCAGGGTCGCGCCGAGTGCGACGAGCACCACGGACCGGCCCCCGAGCAGCACCTGCCGCCCTACGTCGCGGCCGGTGAAGTCGGTGCCGAGCCAGTGGTCCGGACCGGAGGGGACGGAGAAGGAGAGGGACCTGGGCCCGGCGGGCCCGGCCCACAGCGGTCCGATGAGGGCCAGCAGCAGCGGTACGGCGACCAGCGCGATGCCCGGCGCGTACCGGACCCAAGGGCGTTTCGGGGGGCGGGACTTCACGCGGCCACCTCCGAGCGGGGGGCGAAGCGGCGGGCGACGAGGTCGGCGCCGAGATTGGCCAGGACGGTGACGGTGCCGAAGACGACCGCCATGCCCTGGACCACGGGTACGTCGCGGGCGGCGACGGCCTCGATGAGCACGGTGCCCAGGCCGGGCACCACGAAGAGCGCCTCCACCACGATCACCCCGCCGAGCAGCCAGTCGCAGGTGCGCGCCAGCTGCTGGGCGGCGGGTGCCAGGGCGTTGGGCAGGGCGTGGGTCCAGCGGATGCGGGAGCCGGACAGGCCGTACCGCCTGGCCTGGGCCACGTACGGCGAGGCCATCGCCTCGATCATCCCGGCGCGCACCAGGCGGCTGAGGGTGCACACCGGCCGGGCCGTGAGGACCAGGACGGGCAGGACCAGGACGGCGGGCTCCGCGGCGAGGTCCGTGCCGACGGCGGTGGCCGGCAGCCAGCCCAGGCGCAGTGCGAACAGCGTGGCCAGCAGCAGGCCGAGGGCGAACTCCGGTACGGCGTGCACGGCCAGGGTCAGACCGCTGACGGCCCGGTCCACGGGGCCGCCCTCGCGGCGGGCGGCGAGCACGCCCAGGCCGACGGAGAGCGGGACCAGGAGGGCCAGGGTCGCGGCGGCGAGGACCAGGGTGGGGCCGAGACCGGCCGTGAGGTAGCCGGTGACCGGCCGCCCGGTGACCAGGGAGGTGCCGAGGTCGCCGTGGAGCATGCCGGTGACCCACTCCAGGAGCCGTTCGGCGGCGGGCCGGTCGAGCCGCATGGCCTCGCGGATGCGGGCGATGCGCGCGGGGTCGGGCTGGTCGCCGGCGAGGGCGACGGCGGCGTCCCCGGGCAGCGCCTCGGTGAGGGCGAAGATCAGCAGGACGACGGCCGCCGTCTGCCCCAGGCCGAGGAGCAGACGGCGGCCGAGCCACGGGAGCCCGCCCGTCACGCGAGCCAGATCTTGTCGAAGCGCGCCCAGTCCAGGGTGTTGGCGGGCGCCGTCTTGGACACGCCGCGCACCGTGGGGGCGGTGGCGACGATCCAGTCGGCGAACCCCCAGATGAGGAAGCCGCCTTCGTCGTACAGCCGGCGCTGCATCCGCTCGTAGAGGGCGGTGCGCTCCGGCTCGGAGGCGGTGGCCTGGGCCTGCTGGTAGAGGTCGTCGAAGTCCTTGTGCTGCCACTTGGTGGCGTTGGTGGTGGAGCCGGTGAGCAGCCGCTGGGAGACGTGGGACTCGATGGGCATGGCGCCCGAGCGGTAGGAGGCGAAGGTTCCGGAGGACAGGATGTCCTTCCAGTACGTCTCCTTGTTGCCCACCTTGACCTCGACGGTGACCCCGGCCTTGGCGGCCTGCTCCTTGAAGATGCCGGCGGCCTCGACGAAGCCGGTGGCGGCGGGGGCGGTGTCGAGGGTGACCTTGAGCCCCTCGGCGCCGGCCTCCTTGAGGAGGGCGCGGGCCCGGTCGAGGTCCCGGGTGCGCTGCGGCAGTCCGGCCGCGTAGTACCGGCAGCCCTTGCCGAAGAGGTCGTTGCCGATCTCGCCGGCCCCGGAGAGGGCTCCGTCGACGAGCTCCTTGCGGTCGGCGATGAGGAAAAAGGCCTGGCGGACCCGCTTGTCGTCGAAGGGCGGGCGGTCGGTCTTCATGACGAAGCCCTGCATGGAGCTGCCGGGCAGCCGTACGACGTCGATGCGGCCCTTGCCCTCGTGGGCGCGGGCGGTGGCCGGGTTGAGTTCGTGGGCGTACTCGACCTGCCCGCCGAGCAGGGCTCCGACGCGCGCCGACTCCTCGCCCGCGATGACGAATTCGAGCTCTTCGAGGTGGGGGGCGCCCTCCCAGTAGGCGGGGTTGCGCTTGACCAGGAGGCTCGCGCCGGGCTTGAAGGAGACGAAGGTGAAGGGCCCGGATCCGACGGGCCGACTGAAGTCGGCGGCGTCCTTGGGGACGATGTAGGCGCCGAAGGCGGCCAGGGTGTTGGGGAATTCGGCGTACGGGCGCTTGAGCCTGAACTCGACGGTGGAGGGGTCAAGGGCGCGGCTCGCGTCGAGGTCGATGGGTTCCAGCGAGGCCTTGGCGCGGAAGGTGCCCTTGGGGTCGGCGATCCTGCGGTAGCTGTAGAGGACGTCCTCGGCCGTGACGGGGCGCCCGTCGTGGAAGGCGGCCCGGCGCAGGGTGACCCGCCAGGTGTCGAGGGTCTCGTTGGGCTCCCATCCGGAGGCGAGGCGGGGTACCGGGGCGAGGTCGGCGCCGAAGTCGGCGAGCTTGTCGAAGAGGGCCTTGGAGCGGGCGGCGTCGACGAACAGGTTGGCGGCGTGCGGATCGAGGGTCTCGCCCGCACCGCCGCCCGCGAAGGCCGCGCGCAGCCGGCCGCCGGGCTTCGGGGTGGCGCTCGCCGCGTTCTCGGCGTCGCTCGCGGTGGTGCCGGAGGGGCCGCAGCCGGCGGCGAGGGCGAGCGTGCCGGCGCCGCCGGCGATGAGGAGGCTTCTTCGGGCGAGGCCGGTGGTGGGGTGGTTCATGGCGTGGTGTCTCCGTTGCTGTGGTGAAGGGGCTTCAGGCGGGCCACGAGGTGCAGCCGGTCGGCGTCCGCGGTCGGATGCGGGGTGTCCCCTTCGCTCCAGGGCGGTTCGGTGCGGGGCCCCGGCCGGTCGTAGAGGGCGAGGACCTCGAAGCCGGCGGTGGTCAGGAAGTGGCGGATCTCCTGCGGGAAGAGCAGGCGCCAGGCGGAGTGCTGCTCGGCCGGGGGCAGGCCGTCGTCGGCGGTCCAGATCCGGCGGCGGCGCAGCAGCTGGGCGGCGTGGTCGATGTGGAGGGTGGTGCGGGAGGTGTAGGTGGTGCCGTACCGGGTGAAGGCGGCGGTGCGCGGGCCGTCGAGCAGCTCGGTGTTGCCGAGGAAGAAGGCGCCGTTGCGCATCTCGGCGACGAGCAGCCCGCCGGGGGTGAGGTGGGCGCGGCAGCGGGCGAGGAAGGAGGTGAGGTCGTCGTTGGTGTGGCAGTAGAGCAGGGCGCTGTCCATGCAGAGCACCGCGTCGAAGGTGGTACCGAGCCGGAAGTCGCGCATGTCGGCGCGGTGGTAGGCGGGTCCGGGGTGGCGGCTGCGGGCGTGCGCCAGCATCGCCTCGGAGGTGTCGATGCCGGTGAGCTCGCGGCCGGCCCGGTGGTGCAGCCAGGCGGCGTCGCGGCCGGTGCCGCAGCCGACGTCGAGGACTCGGGGGCCGGCGCCGTGGCGGGCCAGCACGTCCTCGGCCCAGCGGGCCGCCAGGTGGTCGGGGTCGGGGAAGCGCTCCTCGTACAGCTCGGGGTGATCGGTCAGCAGGTTGCCTGTGGTCATCGGCTCTCGGTTCTCGGGCGGCCGGGCTGGGGCTCGGGATCGGGGCAGGGCGCTCGTTCGGTATCGGGGCCCGGGGCCAAGGGCAGGGCCCGTCTTCGGTGCAGCCGCGCGACGCCGCCCGCCGAGGCGAGCCCGAGGGCGAGGCAGCAGGCGAAGGGCAGCCAGGCCATGCCGGTGTGCCCGGCGGTGTCCATGGCCCAGCCGACCGCCGCGCTGCCGGCGGCGGCCGCGACGCCGGAGACCGCGTAGAAGAGGCCGTAGTAGGTGCCGGTGAGGCCGGGGCGGCCGAAGGCCGGTATCAGCTCCATCACGAACGGCTGGGCGGTCATCACTCCGAGGTGCAGGAGCAGCACCCCCGCCAGGACCGGGAGCAGGTACGCCGGGTGCGGGGTCCGGACGCCCGCGACGAGCATCGGGGGCACGAAGCCCAGCCCCATGACGGCCGCGCCGGTGGCGATCCAGCGGGCCCGGCTGCCCGTGGCCCGCAGCCGACGGGTGATGCGGAGCTGGAGGAGGAGGTTGGCGGCGGTCCCGGTGAGGAACAGCAGGCCGATCGAGCCCTCCCAGCCCGAGGCCCGCACCGCCGCGTGGGGCAGCAGCAGGTACAGCTGGCTCTCCAGGCCGTACATGCCGATCATGGCGAGGGAGAAGGCCAGGAACCCGCGGCTGCCGGCCGCCTCCCGCCAGTCGGCCAGCACTCCGGTGTCCGGGGCCGGGATCTTCCGGGCGGGCAGCACCAGGAGCTGGGCGAGGGTCAGTACGGCGAACACCGCGGCGGCTGCGACGGCGGCCGCCCGGAAGTCCACGAGGAGCAGCAGGGTGCCGAGCAGGGGTCCGAGCAGCGCGCCGGTGGTGGCGAAGACGTTGAAGAGGGCGAAGGCCTCGGCCTTGCGGTCGGCGGCCTCCTGGGCGACGTAGGTCCGTACGGCGGGGTTGAAGAGGGCCCCCGCGAGCCCGCTGAGTATGGACGCGGCGAGCAGCAGCGGGAGGGTGTCGCCGAGGGCGAACAGGCCGAATCCCACGGTCCGCAGCGCGCAGCCCGCGATGATCACCCCGCGGGCGCCGAGCCGGTCGGCGGCCGAGCCGCCGAGCAGGAACAGCCCCTGCTGACTGAGGTTGCGCAGGCCGAGGACCACGCCGACGACGGCGGCGGAGAGGCCGAGGTCATCGGAGAGGTGGGTGGCGAGGTACGGGATGAGCAGGTAGAAGCCGGTGTTGACGCCGAGCTGGTTCACGAGGAGCAGGCGCACGGCGGGCGGGAAGCCGCGGACGGCGGTGAGGGTCTTCACCGTGCGGCGCCCGCGTGGTCCGGTCCGGCGTCGGCGCGTCCGGCCTCGGTCCGTCCGGCCTCGGTCCGTCCGGCCTCGGTCCATCCGGCATCGGCGCGTCTGACGCCGAGTCCGGCCCGGTTCGGGGCGCGTACGGTGCCGTCGGCGCCGCCGATCCCGGTCCACGGGTCCTCGGCGAGCAGCAGGTGCCCGTCGAGGTCGACCCAGCGGGCCCGGTCCGCGAGGTGCACGGCGGGTGCGATGCCGAGCGAGCTGGCCGTCAGACAGCCCAGCATCAGGTCGGTGCCGGTGCCGAGCAGGGCCTCGTGGATGCGCAGGGCGGCCCGTACGCCTCCGCACTTGGCGAGTTTGACGTTGACTCCGTGGACCCGTCCGGCGAGGGCCTCGGCGTCCTCGTGGGTGACGGCGTCCTCGTCGGCGATGACGGGGATCGGGGATTCCTTCGCGACGCGGGCGAGCGCGTCGGGCCGGCCGGGGGCGATCGGCTGTTCGACGGCGTCGACGCCGAGGGCGGCGAAGCGGGGCAGCAGGTCGAGGGCCTGGCGTTCGGTCCAGGCCCCGTTGGGGTCGAGCAGCAGGCGTGCGTCGGGGGCTCCGGTGCGTACGGCCTCCACGCGCGCGAGGTCCTCGGCCGGGTCGGGGGATCCCGCCTTGACCTTGAGGACGGTGAAGCCGCCGACCGCGAGGCGGGCCGCCTGCGCGGCGGCCGGTACGGGCGCGGTGATGCCGATGGTCCGGGCGGTCGCGGCGGCGGGAGCCTCGGGCGTGCCGAGCAGCCGGTGGGCGGGTTCGCCGGCCCGCTTGCCGACCAGGTCCAGTACGGCGGCCTCGAGCGCGGCGAGTACCCCGGCGGGCAGTTCCCGCCAGGCCGGGTGCCCGCCGCCGGTCTCGGCCCAGGCGGTCTCGGGGTCGGGGAAGCGCTCGGTGCCGGGCCGCACCGCTTCGAGGTTCCGCAGGATGCGGGCGGTGGGGAGCCCCAGGTAGTCGCTGGCGACCACCTCGCCCCAGCCGCGCAGTCCGCCGTGCTCGACGGCGATCCAGACGGCGTCGCGCCGGGTCATCACCGAGCGGGAGATGCGCAGCGGCTCGGCCAGCCGGAGGTCGGCGGTGTGCCAGGTGAGCTTCACGCGGCGCCTCCACGGGAGCGGGTGGGAGCCAGGACCGCCTTGCAGCGGGCCCAGCCGGTGGCCTCGACCGCGTGCGGGTGCGGGATCTCCAGGGGGCGGACGGCGCGGGCGGCGGTGTCCAGGCCGTGGGCGCGGCAGAACTCGTCGTCGTAGACGGTGCCCAGGTAGCGGTGCGGCCCGTCGGGGAAGACGGTGGCGACGACGGCGCCCGGTTCCATCCGGGCGGCCCAGGCGGAGACGAGGGCCACGGCTCCGGTGCTCCAGCCGCCGGAGACGAAGGCGGAGCGGGCGAGCCGCCGGCAGGCGTCGACGGCCTCGGCGGGGCCCACCCAGTGCACTTCGTCGAAGGCCTCGTGGGCGACGTTGGCCGGGTGGATGCTGCTGCCGAGCCCGCGCATCAGGCGGGGGCGGGCGGGCTGTCCGAAGATGGCGGAGCCGACGGAGTCGACGCCGATGACCTTCAGCCGGGGCCAGCGGCGGCGCAGCGGGCCGGCCAGGCCGCCGCTGTGTCCGCCGGTGCCGACGCTGCACACCAGGATGTCCAGGTGGTCCAGCTCGGCGGTCAGTTCGGCGGCCAGCGGCAGGTAGCCGGCCGCGTTGTCGGGGTTGTTGTACTGGTCGGGCCAGTAGGCGCCCGGTGTCCGGCGCAGCACCTCGTGCAGGCGGGCGATCCGGGCGGCCTGCCAGCCGCCCTCCGCGGCCGGGCGGTCGACGAGCTCGAGCTGGGCCCCGTACGTGCGCAGCAGTTGCCGCATGGACGGTTCGAGTTCGGTGTCGCCGACGAGGACGACGGGGTGGCCGAGGGCCTGGCCGGCGAAGGCCAGTCCGACGCCCAGGGTGCCGGAGGTGGATTCGACGACGGGGGCGCCGGGGAGCAGTTCGCCGCGGGCGCGGGCCCCGGTCAGCATGGAGACGGCGGCGCGGGCCTTCATCCCGCCGGCGCCGAGGCATTCCAGCTTCGCCCAGAAGCCGGGCTGGCGGTGCGGCAGGTCGGCGCGGATGCGGGCGAGGGGGGTGCGGCCGAGGAGCGGCAGCAGGTCGGGGTTGGCGGCGCCGGCCGCCGGACGGGGCAGGAAGGGGGCCACGGTCACCGGGCGCCTCCGTAGCGGTGGAGGATTCCGGGGCCGCCGTCGAGCCAGAAGAAAGGGTAGGGCTCGGCGGATACGGCGGACACCCCGGCGCCGAGGAAGCGGGGCAGTACGGCGCTTCCGGTCTGGGCGAACATGACGAGGGGCTTGGCCGTCGCGGCGGCGTGGTCGAGCAGGGGCTGGAAGGTGCCGTTGCCCAGGGTCATGCCGGAGGCGAGGACGGCGTCGCAGCGCTCCAGTTCGGCGAGGGCGTCGGTCCGGACGGGTTCGCCCCATTCGGTGGCGCCGCCCTTGAGGTCGCAGGGCGCGTACGGGATCCCGCGCTCGCGCAGCTGTTCCAGCAGGGAGTTGACGACGCCGACGACGAGGACCCGGCGCGGCGGCTCCTTCGGGAGCAGGTCGACGACGGCGCGGGCGCGGGCCCGGGAGCGGTGCAGCGAGCTGCCGGCCGGGATCGCGTAGGGGCGGGCGCCGTGGTCGGGGGTGTGCGGGCGCACGTGCATGAGGTAGGCGTCGAGGGCGGCGATCCGTACGGGCAGCAGCGGGTGGCCGAGCAGGTCGGCGACGGTGGCGCCGACGCAGTCGTCGAGGGCGCCGGCGGGTAGGGCGCCGGGTTCCACGGCGCAGGATCCGACGGCCGCGGCCAGGCGCAGGCTGAGCACCTCGTTGCGGTAGCCGCCGGAGCGGCCCTCGTGGCGTACGGCCTGGGCGGTGGTGAAGGCGAGCGCCACGCGCTGTTCGGCGGGGTCGGGTCCGTAGGCGGAGGCGAGCACGCGCCCGAAGAGGTCGTCGACGGTGTGCACGAGCGGCTCGTGAAGGGTGGTGGCGGTCATGCTCCCACCGCCGCGGGTTCCGGGCGGCCGGCGTAGGAGGGGCGCAGGCCCGTGAGCAGCCGCTCGGCGGCGGCGCGGGCGCCGGCGCCCTCGGTGTCGGCGGTCATGACGTGGCCGAGGTACTCGTTGTTGCTGGTCGCGGGGCGTACGGTGCGGCCGGGTGCGGCGAGGTCGAGCTCCAGTACGCCGGTGCGGCCGCGGACCTCCTGCGCGCCTTCGATGCCGGTGAGGGTGCCGGCGCCGTCGGGCAGCAGGAAGGCGATGGCGGCGCTGCGCACGCCCGTGGGGCGCACGGCCAGGTCGGGGGTGCGGCCGAGGGCGACGTCCACGCAGGCGGCCGCGAGGTCGACGCCGGTGACGTGGCGGACCAGCTCGGTGATGCGGTTGCCGGCCGGGCGGGGGTTGACCTCGATCACGCGCGGCCCGGTGGGGGTCAGTTTGATCTCGGTGTGGCAGACGACGTGGTCCAGGCCGAGGGCCTCGACGGCCCGTACGGCGGTCTCGGCGGCCTCGCGCGAGCGCCGCGGGCCGATGTCGGCGGGGAACATGTGGCCGGTCTCGATGAAGGCGGGTGCGCCGCCGATGCTCTTGTCGGTGACGCCGACGACGTGGGTGGTGCCGGCGTGGGAGACGGTCTCGACGCTGACCTCTGGGCCGGTGAGCAGTTCCTCCAGGAGGAGTACGGGGGCGCGGTGCTGTCCGCGGGCGTTGACGGGGAAGTCGGCGAGGGCCCGACAGGCCGCTTCGAGCTCCCGCTCGTCGTGGACCTGGCGGACCAGCATCCCGGCGCACAGGTCGACGGGCTTGACGACCAGCGGGTAGCCGATCTCGCGGGCGGCGGCCGCGGCGCCGGCGGTGTCCGCGCAGACGGCGAAGCGCGGGCCGCCGACCCCGGCCTCGGCCAGCACCCGTCGGGTCCGGTCCTTGCGGCAGGCGTTCTCGACGGCTTCGGCGGCGGGTCCGGGCAGGCCGAGGTGCTCGGCGATGCGGGCCACGGCGGGCAGGTAGTAGTCGCAGGAGGAGACCACGCCGTCGAAGGCGAGCACGGCGTGCAGCCGCTCGACGAGGGGCAGCAGGGCGCGGGTGTCGTTGGTGTCCGCCGTGATGACGTTGCGCGCGGCGAGCAGCGGGTGCGGGCCGTCGGCGGGGGCGGCGCGCAGATAGTGGTGCAGGTCCCGGGTGAGGAAGCTGAACTCGTGTCCGCCCTCACGGATCGCCCATGGCAGGAGCCGGCTCATCGACCCCACCCAGCTCTCGACAACCAGCAGATGTCCCACGGGACTTCCTCTCACACCGCCATGGCGGCTCTCTCGGTCGGCCTGACCGGGAGGACGTTATCTGAAATCGTTTTCATTTCCAACAGCGCGTTTTTCCGCTACGGTGGCGGCCATGCGGGAACCGAAGAGACATCAGGCGCCGACGCGTCGGGAACCGGGCGCGTACGAGGTACGGCACGCCCGGCCGGAGGACGTGCGGGGCGCGCGCAGCGTCATGCTCGACACCTTCTACCGGGAGTTCGACTACGGGTACGTGCCCGAGTGGCACTCCGACGTGGTCGACATCCGCGGGACCTACCTGGACGATCCGCGCCACACCCTCGTGGTGGCGGTCCGGGACGGCGAGGTGGTGGGCACCTGCGCCGTGCACTCCCGGGGCCCCGCGCATCCGCCGCACCCGCTTCGGCTGGCCGAGCGCTACCCGTCGGGCCGCACCGCGCAGCTGCTGCGGGTCTACGTGCGCCCCGCCCACCGGCGGCACGGCCTGGCCCGCGCCATGGTGCGGGAGGCCTGCGCGTTCGCGGCCGGCGTGCCGGGGTACGAGAGCATCTACCTGCACACCAATGTCGACATCCCGGGTGCGGAGGCGTTCTGGCGCAGCCTGGCGACCGAGGTCTGCGACGCCCGGGCGAGCGGGGAGCACGGCGGCTTCGGGACGGTCCACTTCGAGATCCCGATGCCCTCCTTGGTGCCCTAGGGCTGTCGCCGGCGGACCGGCGGCCGCCGACAGGCTGGGTCGGCGAAAGATACTTATGCTCGGAGAACGGGGCTGCTCAGGCCCCCGGAGGGCGGCTGTCATGACCGAGCCGAGCGATGCGGTCCAGGCGGACCGCGCCCTGAAGGCCAAGCACCGCGCGATGTGGGCGCTGGGCGACTACCCGTCCGTCGTCTCCGACGTCATCCCGGATCTGGGCGCCGTGCTGGCCCGCGAGTGCGGGGTGAAGCAGGGCGACCGCGTGCTCGACATCGCGGCGGGCTCCGGCAACGCGGCCATTCCGGCCGCCCTGGCCGGGGCCGACGTGGTGGCGTCCGACCTCACCCCCGAGCTGCTGGAGGTGGGGCGGCAGCTGGCCGCCGTACGGGGTGCGACGCTGGACTGGCGGGAGGCAGACGCGGAGGCGCTGCCCTTCGCGGACGGCGAGTTCGACATCGTGATGTCGTGCGTCGGCATCATGTTCGCCCCGCACCACCAGACCGCCGCCGACGAGATGCTGCGCGTCTGCCGCTCCGGCGGCACCGTCGGGCTGGCCAACTGGACTCCGCAGGGCTTCATCGGCCGGATGTTCGCCACGATGAAGCCGTACGCGCCCCCGCCACCGCCCGGGGCGCAGCCGCCGCCGCTGTGGGGGGACGAGGAGCACGTCCACGAGCTGTTCGGCGACCGCGTCACCGATGTCGACGCCCGCCGGCAGACCGTCCACGTGGACCGCTTCGCGGAGCCCGAGGCGTTCCGCGAGTTCTTCAAGGCCTGCTACGGGCCGACCATCGCGGTCTACCGGAGTCTCGGCGGGGACGCCGAGCGCGTCGCCGCGCTGGACGCCGATCTCGACGCGCTCGCCCGCGACAACCTCCGGGACGGCGCCGTGGAGTGGGAGTACCTGCTGCTCACCGCCCACCGCCAGGGCTGAGGGAGGGCTCGCCGCCACCGTCGGTCCGCGGCCGTCGGGGTCCGCCACCGTCGGCCCCCGGCCGTAGGGTCCGCTGTCGTCGGGTGAGCCACCGCCGGTTCCGCCGCCGTCAGTCCGCCGCCGGGTGGGCCTCCGGGTGGGCGTCCCACCAGGCCTTGTGGAAGGCGTTGTTGTCCACGTTGGCCAGGTAGGCGCGGGCCGCGGCGCGGTAGAGCAGCTGCGCCTGCCCGGCCGAGACCGCGGAGCGGTTCCAGGCGAGGCGGATCCGGCCGGTGATGGGCTCGCCGACGAGCGGGCGCATCACCGTGCCCTCCGCATGCGGGCCCGTCGGCTGGCTCAGCGAGATCGCCCGGCCCGCGGCGATCAGGTCGTAGTGCATCTTGCGGTCGGTGATCCGGTAGCGCAGTGACGGGCTGAACCCTGCCTTCGCGCAGGC
Source organism: Streptomyces sp. NPDC059989 (assembly GCF_042736975.1). Taxonomy (NCBI): domain Bacteria; kingdom Bacillati; phylum Actinomycetota; class Actinomycetes; order Kitasatosporales; family Streptomycetaceae; genus Streptomyces; species Streptomyces sp. NPDC059989. The sequence goes on along the minus strand of NZ_JBHWUO010000004.1, from coordinate 124,857 downwards.
GGCGACGAGCGCCTCGGGGCCGCCGTCGTCGTCCTCCACCAGCGTCATCCACGCCTCGTCGGCCAGGTCGGCGAGGTCGATGCGGTCCAGCGCCGCGAGGGGGTGCTTCGCCGACAGGCGGATGCAGAACGGCTCCTTCGAGACCAGCGTGCGCGCGAGTGCCCCCTCGGGCAGCGGCACCTCGTGGTCGTTGACCTCTCCGTAGACGATGGCGTCGTACCGTCCGGCGCCGAGCATCCGGGCGAGTGCGGTGACCGAGTCCTCCACGTCCACGGCGATCTCCTGGCCGGACATGGACAGGTCGGTCCGGGCGAGCAGTCCGTCGAGCAGGACCAGGAGGATGCAGCCCAGCCGGAGCGGGGTGCCGGGGGAGATGGCGCGCGCCTCCGCGCCGAGGGCGTCCATCTCGTTGAGCACGCGGCGCGCTTTGGCGAGCACGAACTGGCCGAGCGCCGTGGGCTCCACCCCGCTCCTGCCCCGGACGAAGAGTTCGCCGCCCGTGACCCGCTCGATGCGGCGCAGCTGGGCGGAGAGAGCGGGCTGGGACACTCCGAGCCGCCGCGCCGCGCCCCCCAGGCTGCCCGCCTCCGCTATCCGGCAGACCGCTTGCAGATGCCTCAACTCCAGCTGCATCCGGGCAGCGTACGCAGCGCGCCGCCACCGCACCATAACGCGGGCCTTATGCCTGCCGGGATGTCCCATTCTCGTCATGTCCACGCTCATACTCGGCCGCGAACGAACACTCACTCCCCCAACCCCCCACGATCGGAGTGGACGTTGCAGCCCACCAGATGGACGGCGGCCGTGGCAGCGATGGCGCTGACCGCGAGCCTCGCCGGAGCCCTGGCCGGGACGGCATCGGCGGCGCAGCAGGCGCAGCCCGCACCGTCCCAGAAGGACACCCCGGCCGCGCGCGCGGTCGCGGCCGCCGACCAGGCCGTCAGCAGCGGTCTGGACTCCCTGGTCAACTCCTCGCAGGAGCGGTACGAACGGCGCCTGGTCACCCCCTGGTTGAAGGACCTCTACTCGGTCGCGTACGAGCGCAGCTACCGAGGCCTGCCGGTCGTCGGCGGCGACGCGGTCGTGCTCGCGGACGGCGAGGGCAGGGTACGCGCCCTGCAGTCCGCCTCCTCCGTACGGATCGAGGTGGCCACCCGGCCCTCGGTCGGCGCGAAGGACGCCGAGTCCACCGCCCGGACGAAGCTGGCGGCGGTCGACAAGGTCGAGAGCAGCCGGCTCGTCGTGCGCCTCAAGGACGACAGGCCGGTCCTGGCCTGGGAGACCGTGCTCTCCGGCCGGACCAGCACCGCGCCCAGCAAGCTCCACGTCTTCGTCGACGCCCGCAGCGGCGCCTTCCTGGACAGCTACGACGACGTGGTCGCCGGCAGCGGCAACAGCAAGTGGAACGGGCCCGGCCCGATCTCCATCGACACCACCAACTCGGGCTCCACGTACACCCTGCGCGACCCGAACCGGACCGGCCTGAGCTGCGCGGACTACAGCAACGGCACGGTCTTCACGAAGTCCTCCGACTCCTGGGGCACCGGCAACCCCACGAGCAAGGAGACCGGCTGCGTGGACCTGATGTTCGCCGCGCAGAAGCAGTGGGACATGCTCGGCCAGTGGCTGGGCCGCAACGGCGTCAGCGGCAACGGGCGCAGCTTCCCGGGCAAGGTCGGGCTGAACGACCTCAACGCCTACTGGGACGGCAGCTCGGTCACCATCGGGCACAACAGCGCCAACGAGTGGATCGCCGGCGTGGACGTGGTGGCCCACGAGTACGGGCACGCCATCGACACCAACACCCCCGGCGGCACCAGCGGCCAGGAGGCCGGGCTCGGCGAGGCCACCGGTGACATCTTCGGCGCGCTGACCGAGGCGTACATCAACGAGCCGGCCCCGTACGACACCCCGGACTACACGGTCGGCGAGGTCATCAACCTCCAGGGCCGGGGCCCGATCCGCAACATGTACAACCCGCCGGCCGTCAACAACGACCCGGCCTGCTACAGCTCCGCGATACCCGGCACCGAGGTGCACAAGGCCGCGGGCCCGCTGAACCACTGGTTCTACCTGCTCGCCGAGGGCTCCAACCCGGGCGGCGGCAAGCCCACCAGCCCCACCTGCAACCAGTCCACGGTGACCGGTGTGGGCGTCCAGAACGCCGGCAAGATCTTCTACGGGGGGATGCTGCTCAAGACCAGCAGCATGTCGTACAAGAAGTACCGGACGGCGACGCTCAGTTCCGCGAAGTCGCTGGACGCCACCTGCGACCTCTTCACCAAGACGAAGGCCGCCTGGGACGCCATCACCGTGCCCGCGCAGGCCGGTGACCCGACCTGCACCCCGAGCCAGGGCAACGACTTCTCGCTGGCCCTGAACCCGTCCTCGGGCACCGTCCAGCAGGGCGCTTCGGTCACCACCACCGTCGGCACCACCGTCACGACCGGCTCCGCCCAGTCGGTGACGCTGACCGCCACCGGGCTGCCCGCCGGCGTGAGCGCCTCCTTCAACCCGGCCACCGTGCAGTCCGGCCAGTCCTCGGTCCTGACCCTGACCGCCACCGCGAACGCGGCGCCCGGCGCCGCCACCGTCGTCGTCAAGGGGCAGGGCACGACCCTCGCCCACACCGTCGACTACGCGCTGAACGTCGGCGGGACCCAGCCCGGCAACGACCCGCCGGACATCAGCGTCGCCAACGTCCAGGCGCACCTGACCCAGTTCAACACCATCGCCTCCCAGAACGGCGGGCACCGCCGGGCGGGCAGCGCCGGCTACACCCAGTCGCTGGCGTACGTGAAGGGCAAGCTGCAGGCCGCCGGCTACACGGTCACCGAACAGAACTGCTCCTCCTGCACCTACCCGTCGAACAACCTGATCGCCGACTGGCCGGGCGGCCCCGCCGACCAGACCGTCATGTTCGGCGCCCACCTCGACGGCGTCTCGGCCGGCCCCGGCATCAACGACAACGGCTCGGGCTCCGCGACCCTGCTGGAGAACGCCCTCGTCCTCGCCCAGAAGAACCCCACCATGACCAAGCACGTCCGCTTCGCCTGGTGGACCGACGAGGAGCAGGGCCTCAACGGCTCCGAGTACTACGTGGGCCAGCTGAGCAGCGCCCAGCGCGCCGCCATCAAGGGCTACTACAACTTCGACATGGTCGGCTCGCCCAACGGCGGCTACTTCATCAACAACGTCAACTCCACGACCGCCGCCCCGCTGAAGGCGTACTGGACCTCGCTGAACCTCGCGCCCGAGGAGAACACCGAGGGCCAGGGCCGCAGTGACGACTACTCCTTCCAGCAGGCGGGCATCCCCACCTCCGGCTACGCGGCCGGCGCCAGCGCACGCAAGACCTCCGCGCAGGCCGCGAAGTGGGGCGGCACCGCGAACGCGGCCTACGACTCCTGCTACCACAGCGCCTGCGACACCGCGAACAACATCAACGCCACGGTCCTGGACCGCAGCGCGGACGGCGTCGCCTACGCCGTCTGGAAGCAGGCCGTCGGCGGTGAGACGCCCGCGCAGGACTTCTCCCTCGCCACCAGCCCGTCCGCGGGCACCACGGCCCCCGGCGGCTCCACCTCCGCCACCGTCAACACCGCCACCGTGAGCGGCGCCGCCCAGACCGTGGCCCTGTCCGTCTCCGGCGCGCCGGCCGGCGTGACCGCCACCCTGAGCCCGGCCTCCGTCCAGTCCGGCAGCTCCTCCACGCTCTCCGTGCAGGTGGGCGCGAGCACCGTCCCCGGCACCTACACCCTGACGGTCACCGGCTCCGGCACCGTCAGCCACACCACCACCTACACGCTGACCGTCACGGGCAGCGGCGGCTGCACGCCGCGCCAGCTCGTGGTCAACGGCGGCTTCGAGAGCGGCAGCAGCCCGTGGACCGCCACCGCGGGCGTCATCACCAACCAGTCGGGCCAGGTGCCGCACGGCGGGAGCTACATGGCCTGGCTGAACGGGTACGGGTCCACCCACACGGACAGCGCCTCGCAGTCCCTCGCCGTGCCGTCGGGCTGCTCCTCGTACCAGCTCTCCTTCTTCCTGCACATCGACACGGACGAGAACGAGAGCGTCGTCTACGACCGGTTCACCGTCTCGGTGGGCGGTCAGACCCTGGAGACCTTCTCCAACCTGAACGCGAACTCCGGCTACGTGCAGAAGACCTACAACCTGGCGCAGTTCGCGGGCCAGACCGTCACCCTGAAGTTCAACGGCGTGGAGGACCAGTCCCTGCAGACCTCCTTCGTCGTGGACGACGTCACGGTCCAGGTGAGCTGATGCCCGCCTGATCCGCTGACCGTCCGGGGCTCCGGCCCGGTGCCCGCAGTGCGGGGACCGGGCCGGAGGCATGTCACCGCCGGACCAGCAGCCCGCGTTCGTAGGCGAGCGCACCCGCGCAGGCGGCGAGTGCGGAGATCCGCTGGGTTCTGCTCGTTCGGGTCATGGCTCCATGGTGATCCGGCCCGGGCGGCGCCACGTCCTCCGCTCGGACCGGGTTCCTCCCCCGCGCGGGGGAGGAACCCGAACTGCCGCGTCTCCTACGGCATCAGCTGGTACTCGGGGAAGTTGCCCGGCAGGCGTTCGCCGGGCGGGCCGTCGGTGACGGCGTGCACGAGCAGTTCGCCGCCGACGAACGCGCCGCGCCAGGAGCCTCCGAAGCCCCCGAAGAGCTCCTCGCGGTCGCCGCGCGAGCGGGGCTTGCCGTGGCCGAGCTTGAAGGCCCGGATCTGCGGGGCGAGCCGCGCGAAGGTGGCCGGATCGTCGGTGGACAGGGTGGCGACCAGCGCCCCGCCCGAGGCGTTCATCGCGGCGAGCAGCTCTGCCTCGGTGTCGACGAGCACGATCGTGTCGACGGGTCCGAAGGGTTCCGCGTGGTAGAGCGGGGAGGAGGCCGGCGGGCTGAGCAGGGTGAGGGGGGCCACGTAGGCGGAGGTGTCCTGGCCGGGCAGGAAGCGGGCCGGGTCGAGCGTGCCGCGGAACAGCGGTACGGCTCCCCGCTCGACGGCCTCGGCGGCGTGGTCGGTGAGCTCCTTGGCCTTGGCCGCGTTGATGAGGGGGCCGAAGTCCAGTTCGGGCAGGGGGTCTTCCGGGTGGGCGACCGCGAGGGGGTGCCCCGTACGGATGGCGGCGACGGCCGGGAGGTAGGCGGCGAGGAAGGCGTCGAAGGCGGTGCGCTGGACGACGAAGCGCGGGTAGGCGGTACAGCGCTGCTTGCCGTAGTCGAAGAGTTTGGGGATGGCGGCCTTCAGGGCGGACCAGTCCGTGTGCTCCCAGACCCCCCAGGTGTTGAGGCCCTCCTGCTCCAGGATGTGGCGCTTGCCGAGGTCGGTGACGGCGGTGGCGATCCGCGCGCCGGTGTCGCGGCCGCCGACGAAGGAGACGCAGCCGATCTCCGGGGAGCGGACGAGCGCCTCGGAGAGTTCGGCCCCGCTGCCGCTCACGAGGGTGACCGGGATGCCCTCGCGCCGGATCAGGGCGCAGGCGAGGGTCAGGCAGGCGAGACCGCCGTCGGTGGGGGTCTTGGCGATGACGGCGTTGCCCGCGAGGGCCTGCACCAGCATGGCGTGGACCAGCACGGACATGGGGTAGTTCCAGCTGGCGATGTTGGAGACCGGCCCGGCGAGCGGGGTGCGCCCTTGGGCCATGGCCTCGATGTTCTCCACGTACCAGCGGACCCCGTCCACGGCCCGGTCCACATCGGCCCGGGCGAGCCGCCACGGCTTGCCGATCTCCCAGACCAGCAGGAGCGAGAGCAGTTCGCGGTGCTCGGTGAGCGAGTCGAGGGCGGCGCCGACGCGGGCGCGGCGTTCGGGCAGCGGGACGTGGCGCCAGGCGCGGTGCGCGTCGAGGCTCGCCCGTACGGCGTGACCCGCGGTGGTGGAGTCCAGGCGCGGCGGGCCGGCGATGGGGCTGCCGTCGACGGGGCTGGTCGCGGGCAGGCTGCGGCCGTCGGGCTGCCAGGAGCCGCCCCAGAGGTTGAGGACGTGGTCGTCGCGGAAGGCCTCGGGGGCGGCGGCGAGCGCCCGGCGCCAGGCGTCCGGCCAGGCCGTGCCGGGCTTGAGGGTGAGGGTGGGTGCCATCTGTGGTTTCTCCGCTCAGAGGGTGGGCGGGGGGCAGGGAGGTGGCTCGCGTACGGCCGCCGTCGCACGGGGGCGGCCGTACGGCGAGGCTACGGGCCGCGTGGTCCGACCGTGGGTGCTACACGAGTGCGATGACCGAGTTCCGACGTCACGTCCGTGCGGTGAGTCGCTCCAGGACCAGCCGGGCCGTGGCGGACGGGGTGGATCCGACGGCGACGCCGGCGGCCTCCAGGGCGGTCTTCTTGCCCTCGGCGGTGCCGGAGGAGCCGGAGACGATGGCCCCGGCGTGGCCCATGGTCCTGCCCTCGGGGGCGGTGAAGCCGGCGATGTAGCCGACCACGGGCTTGGTGACGTGCGCGGCGATGTGCGCGGCCGCGCGCTCCTCGGCGTCTCCGCCGATCTCCCCTATCAGGACGATGAGTTCGGTGTCGGGGTCGGCTTCGAAGGCGGAGAGGCAGTCGATGTGGGTGGTGCCGACGACGGGATCGCCGCCGATGCCGACGGCGGTGGTGAAGCCGATCTCGCGGAGCTCGTACATGAGCTGGTAGGTGAGGGTGCCGGACTTGGAGACGAGCCCGATCCCGCCGGGGCGGGGGGCTATGTCGGAGGGGATGATGCCGGCGTTGGACTGGCCGGGGCTGATCAGGCCGGGGCAGTTGGGCCCGATGACGCGGGTGCCGCGGGCGGCGGCGTACGCCTGGAACACGACGGCGTCGTGGACGGGGATGCCCTCGGTGATGACGACGGCGAGCGGGATGCCGGCGTCGGCGGCCTCGACGACGGCGGCCTTGGCGAAGGGGGGCGGGACGAAGACGACCGTGACGTCGGCGCCGGTGGCATCGACGCCTTCGCGGACGCTGCCGAAGACGGGGAGGACCCGGCCGTCCCCGAAGTCCACGTCGGTGTCGGCCTTGCGGGGGTTGACGCCGCCGACGACCTGCGTGCCGGCCGCCAGCATGCGGCGGGTGTGGCGCAGGCCTTCTGATCCGGTCATGCCTTGTATGAGGACGCGGCTGTCTTTGGTGAGGTAGATGGCCATCTGTGCCTCCTGCTCGTGGATGGGTGCGGCTGCCTCAAGCGGCGGCGGGGCTGGATTGGGCCCGCCTGAGTGCGCGGGTGCGGCTACAAGATCGGGGCTCCGCCCCGGACCCCGCGCCTCAAACGCCGGCGAGGCTGGATTTGGCCGGCCTCGGCCTATAGGTGCGCGAACCCAACCTTCCCGGTGGGCTGGATTGCCCGGAGGGCAATTGAGCCCCGCCGGCGTTTGAGGCGCGGGGGTACGGGGGCGGAGCCCCCGCCGGGTCCGGGGCGGAGCCCCGGGACGGGGGGCTGGGGGCGGAGCCCACCCACGCGGCGGAGCCGCATATCGGTACTGCCGGGAAGGGGTGGGGTGGGGGAGGCTCCGCGCAGCGGAGGGATCAGCGGGCCAGGGCCGCGGCCTGGCGGGCGGCGCCGTCCATCGTGGTGGCCTGCTCGACCAGGGGGTGCGCCCGGGAGGCGAGGATGGCCCGCCCTTCCGCGGCCGCGTTGCCGTCCAGCCGAACGACCATCGGCTTCGTCAGCCGGACGGAGTCAAGCGCCTGCACGATGCCCTCGGCCACCGCATCGCACGCCGTGATCCCGCCGAAGACGTTGACGAGGACGGATCGGACCGCCGGGTCGGCGAGAATCACCGAGAGCCCGTCCGCCATCACCCGCGCAGACGCACCACCCCCGATGTCGAGGAAGTTGGCCGGGCGGGCCCCGCACCCGGCGACCACGTCAAGCGTGGACATGACCAGGCCCGCCCCGTTGCCGATGACCCCGACCTCGCCGTCGAGCTTGACGTAGTTCAGGCCCTTGGCCCGGGCCGCCACCTCGATCGGATCGGCGGCCTGCGGGTCGGTGGAGTCTCCGCCTCCCCAACGCGCCTGCCGGAACCGCGCGTTGTCGTCCACGGTGACCTTGCCGTCCAAGGCGACGAGCTCTCCCCCACTCGTCCGCACCAGCGGGTTGACCTCGACCAGCAGCGCGTCCTCCCGTACGACGACCTCCCAGAGCCGGCGCAGCACGGCCGCGGCCCGCGCCGGGAGCCCCGCCGCCGCCGCGATCTCGGCCGCCTTCCCGTCGGTGACCCCCTCCGCCGGGTCCACGGGGATCCTCGCCACCGCCTCCGGCCGACGCGCGGCGACCTCCTCGATGGCCATGCCGCCCTCGGCCGAGGCGATGGCGAGGAACCGCCCGGCCGCCCGGTCGAGGACGTAGGAGACGTAGAACTCGGCCTGGATGTCGACGGGTTGGGCGATCATCAGCGCGTGCACGGTGTGGCCCTTGATGTTCATGCCGAGGATCTGCCGGGCGGTGATCTCGGTCGCGGCCGGGTTCGCCGCCAGGACCACTCCGCCCGCCTTGCCGCGGCCGCCCACCTTCACCTGGGCCTTGACGACGACCCGGCCGCCGAGCCGTTCGGCCGCCGCGCGGGCCGCCTTGGGATCCTCCACGACCTCGGCGTCCGGGACGGATATCCCGTGTTCCGCGAAGAGTTGCCTCGCCTGGTGTTCGTACAGATCCATTGCGGCTCCCGTCTGACACTGACTCGGAAATTGCCGTTCGACCCCTGGACAGCGCCCACCGGATGGGTGGATAACAAGGTTCATACAGTATTCGTCGACTGTATGCAATCTCCCAACTCCCCTACGAAGGGACGCGACTTCGCCATGCCCGAGGAACTCATCTCCGGTGGTCATCTCGTCGCCAAGGCACTCAAGGCAGAGGGCGTGGAGGTCATCTACACCCTCTGCGGCGGCCACATCATCGACATCTACGACGGCTGCGTGGACGAGGGCATCGAGGTCGTCGACGTACGCCACGAGCAGGTCGCCGCGCACGCCGCCGACGGCTACGCCCGCATCACCGGCAAGCCCGGCTGCGCCGTCGTCACCGCGGGTCCCGGCACCACCGACGCCGTCACGGGCGTCGCCAACGCCTTCCGGGCCGAGTCACCGATGCTGCTGATCGGTGGTCAGGGCGCCCACACCCAGCACAAGATGGGCTCCCTCCAGGACCTCCCGCACGTCGACATGATGACCCCGATCACCAAGTTCGCGGCCACGGTCCCCGACACGGCGCGCGCCGCCGACATGGTGTCGATGGCGTTCCGCGAGTGCTACAACGGCGCCCCCGGGCCGTCCTTCCTGGAGATCCCGCGCGACGTACTGGACGCCCGGGTCCCGCTCTCCAAGGCCCGGATCCCCGAGGCCGGCCGCTACCGCGCCTCCACCCGCAGCGCGGGCGACCCGGCGGACGTCGAGAGGCTCGCCGACCTCCTCGTGCACGCCGAGAAGCCCGCGATCCTGCTCGGCAGCCAGGTGTGGACCTCCCGGGCCACCGACGCCGCCATCGATCTCGTCCGCACCCTGAACGTGCCCGCGTACATGAACGGGGCCGGCCGCGGCACCCTGCCGCCCGGCGATCCGCACCACTTCCAGCTCTCGCGCCGCTACGCCTTCGCCGGCGCCGACCTGATCATCATCGTCGGCACTCCCTTCGACTTCCGGATGGGCTACGGCAAGCGCCTCTCCCCCACCGCCACCGTGGTCCAGATCGACCTCGACTACCGCACCGTCGGCAAGAACCGCGACATCGACCTCGGCATCGTCGGCGACCCGGGCGTGGTGCTCGCCGCCGTCACCGCCGCCGCGAGCGGCCGCCTGAACGGCGGCGCCGTCCAGCGCAAGGCATGGCTGGAGGAGCTGCGCGCCGCCGAGCAGACCGCCCTCGACAAGCGGCTGCCCCAGCTGCGCAGCGGCGCCGCGCCGATCCACCCGTACCGCCTCGTCAGCGAGATCAACGACTTCCTCACCGAGGACTCGATCTACATCGGCGACGGCGGCGACATCGTCACCTTCTCCGGCCAGGTCGTACAGCCCAAGTCCCCCGGCCACTGGATGGACCCGGGCCCGCTCGGCACCCTCGGCGTCGGCATCCCCTTCGTCCTCGCCGCGAAGAAGGCACGACCCGACAAGGAGGTCGTGGCCCTCTTCGGCGACGGCGCCTTCTCCCTCACCGGCTGGGACTTCGAGACCCTCGTCCGCTACGGCCTGCCCTTCGTCGGGATCGTCGGCAACAACTCCTCGATGAACCAGATCCGTTACGGCCAGGCCCAGAAGTACGGCCCGGAGCGCGAGCGGGTCGGCAACACCCTCGGCGACGTCCACTACGACAAGTTCGCCCAGATGCTCGGCGGTTACGGCGAGGAGGTCCGCGACCCGGCCGACATCGCGCCCGCCCTGCGGCGGGCCCGCGAGTCGGGTCTGCCCTCGCTGATCAACGTATGGGTCGATCCCGACGCGTACGCGCCCGGAACCATGAACCAGACGATGTACAAGTGAGGAGCCCCTCATGAGCAAGGCCCTGGAGGGCGTGCGCGTCCTCGACATGACGCACGTCCAGTCCGGCCCCTCGGCCACCCAGATCCTCGCCTGGCTCGGCGCGGACGTGGTCAAGGTGGAGGCCCCGAGCGGCGACATCACCCGGGGGCAGCTGCGCGATCTGCCGGGTGTCGACTCGCTCTACTTCACGATGCTCAACTGCAACAAGCGCAGCATCACCCTCAACACCAAGACCCCGCGCGGCAAGGAGCTGCTGACCGAGCTGATCCGCCGCTCCGACGTGATGGTCGAGAACTTCGGCCCGGGCGCGGTCGACCGGATGGGCTTCACCTGGGAGCGGATCCGCGAGATCAACCCGCGGATCGTCTACGCCTCCATCAAGGGCTTCGGCGAGGGCCCGTACACCGACTTCAAGGCCTACGAGGTGGTCGCGCAGGCGATGGGCGGCTCGATGGCCACCACGGGCTTCGAGGACGGGCCGCCGCTGGCGACGGGCGCGCAGATCGGCGATTCGGGCACCGGCATGCACGCGGTCGCGGCCATCCTGGCGGCGCTCTTCCAGCGCACCCACACCGGCCGGGGCCAGCGGGTGAACGTGGCGATGCAGCACGCGGTCCTCAACCTGTGCCGGGTCAAGCTGCGCGACCAGCAGCGGCTCGCGCACGGGCCGCTCCCCGAGTACCCCAACGAGGACTTCGGGGACGAGGTGCCGCGCAGCGGGAACGCCAGCGGCGGCGGCCAGCCGGGCTGGGCGGTCAAGTGCGCGCCGGGCGGCCCCAACGACTACGTGTACGTGATCGTCCAGCCGGTCGGCTGGGCGCCCCTGGCCGCCCTGATCGGCCGGCCCGAGCTGTCCACCGACCCCGAGTGGGCCACGCCGGAGGCCAGGCTGAACAAGCTCGGCAAGATGTTCCAGCTGATCGAGGAGTGGACGGCCCAACTCCCCAAGTGGCGGGTGCTGGAGGAGCTGAACGCCCACAACATCCCCTGCGGGCCCATCCTCTCCACCAAGGAGATCATCGAGGACCCTTCGCTCGCGGCCAACGAGATGGTCGTCCGCGTGGAGCACCCCGAGCGCGGCTCCTTCACCACGGTCGGCAATCCGCTCAAGCTGTCCGACTCCCCCGCCGAGATCACGGCCTCGCCGCTGCTCGGGGAGCACAACGCCGAGGTGTACGTCGGCGAACTCGGCCTCGGCGACGAGGAACTGGCCCTGCTCAAGACGATCGGAGTCATCTGACGTGACCGCTCACCACAGGGAAGCAGTACGGGCCCTCATCGACGCCGTACGGGCCGACGGCCGGACCTCGCTGACCGCTCCCGAGGGCCGGCTGGTCGCCGAGGCCTACGGGATCGCGATCCCGGGCGAGGAGCTGGCCCGGGACGTGGAGGAGGCGGTGGCCTGCGCGGACCGCCTCGGCGGCCGGGTGGTCCTCAAGATCGTCTCCCCGGACATCCTGCACAAGACCGAGGCCGGCGGGGTGATCGTGGGCGTACAGGGGGCGGCCGCGGTCCGCGAGGCCTTCCTCACCGTCGTCGAGAACGCCCGCGCCTACGATCCGGCCGCCCGGATCGAGGGGGTCCAGGTGCAGCAGCTGCTGCCGCCGGGCCAGGAGGTCATCATCGGGGCCGTCACCGACCCCACCTTCGGCAAGGTGGTGGCCTTCGGCCTCGGCGGGGTACTGGTGGAGGTCCTCAAGGACGTCACCTTCCGCCTCGCGCCCGTCACCGCGGAGGAGGCGGCGGGCATGCTCGACTCGATCAAGGCCGCCGAGATCCTGCGCGGCGTGCGCGGCGCCCCGGCCGTGGACCGGTGGGCGCTGGCCGAGCAGATCCGCCGGGTCTCCCAACTGGTCGCGGACTTCCCGGAGATCGCCGAGGTGGACCTGAATCCGGTCATCGCCACCCCGCAGGGGGCGCCGGCCGCCGACATCCGGATCCTGCTGGGCGAAGGCGCGCCCGCGCCGAGGCGCTCGTACGGCCGGGAGGAGATCCTCACCTCCATGCGGCGGCTGATGCAGCCGCGGTCGGTCGCGGTGATCGGGGCCTCCAACGAGCAGGGCAAGATCGGCAATTCGGTCATGCGGAACCTGGTCGACGGCGGATTCCCCGGTGAGATCCATCCGGTGAACCCCAAGGCCGATGACATACTCGGCCGTAAGGCGTACAAGAGCGTGATGGACGTGCCGGGTGAGCCCGATGTGGCGGTCTTCGCGATCCCCGCGAAGTTCGTCGCAGCCGCGCTCGAAGAGGTGGGCCGCAAGGGCATCCCCAACGCGGTGCTGATCCCCTCCGGCTTCGCCGAGACCGGCGAACACGAGCTGCAGGCACAGCTGGTGGAGATCGCGGAGCGGTACGGGGTGCGCCTGCTCGGGCCCAACATCTACGGCTACTACTCCACTTGGCACGACCTGTGCGCCACCTTCTGCACCCCCTACGACGTCAAGGGCGGGGTGGCGCTGACCTCCCAGTCGGGCGGCATCGGCATGGCGATCCTGGGCTTCGCCCGCGCCACGAACACCGGGGTCTCGGCGATCGTCGGGCTCGGCAACAAGTCGGACCTGGACGAGGACGACCTGCTCACCTGGTTCGGCGAGGACCCGCGGACCGACTGCATCGCGATGCACCTGGAGGACCTGAAGGACGGCCGGGCCTTCGTCGAGGCCGCCCGGGCCACCGTCCCGAGGAAGCCGGTGGTGGTGCTGAAGGCGGGCCGCACGGCCGCCGGGGCCAAGGCCGCGGGCTCCCACACGGGGGCGCTGGCCGGCGACGACGCCGTCTACGACGACATCCTGCGCCAGGCCGGTGTGATCAGGGCGCCGGGCCTGAACGAGATGCTGGAGTACGCACGGGCGCTGCCGGTGCTGCCGGCCCCGCAGGGCGAGAACGTCGTGGTCATCACCGGGGCCGGCGGCTCCGGGGTGCTGCTCTCCGACGCGATCACCGACAACGGGCTGCGCCTGATGGAGATCCCGGAGGACCTCGACGCGGCGTTCCGCGCGTTCATCCCGCCCTTCGGGGCCGCGGGCAACCCGGTCGACATCACCGGGGGCGAGCCGCCGTCCACGTACGAGGCGACGATCCGGCTGGGTCTGGAGGACCCGCGGATCCACGCGCTGGTCCTGGGCTACTGGCACACGATCGTCACGCCGCCGATGGTCTTCGCCGAGCTGGTGGCCCGGGTGGTCGCCGAATTCCGGGAGCGCGGCATCGAGAAGCCCGTGGTGGCCTCGCTGGCCGGTGACGTCGAGGTCGAGGAGGCCTGCGCGTACCTCTTCGCGCGCGGGGTCGTCGCGTACCCGTACACGACGGAACGGCCGGTGGACGTGCTCGGGGCGAAGTACCGGTGGGCGCGGGCGGCGGGGCTGCTGGGGGGTGGCGCATGACGTGACCCACCCGCAGGGAGTGTCGTCGAAGTCGCGCCGACCAGGCGGGACTTCGACGACACGACCCAGGTCGAGGAGGCATTGGACAGGGGGCGCTGGCCAGGAGCTTTCGACACGAGGGGTGCGACGCACAATGACGACGACGAGCACGATCGGCCACACCGTCCCCTACAGAGAGGTGACGGACCCGGGCGGCCGGGTGTACCGGATCGGCGAGACCGACCGGGACATCATGCGGCGGCCGCGCTGGACCATGGTGCTGTGGCCGTGGGTGGGCATGATGGGCATCAGCTCCTCGGAGTACGCCTTCACGTCCGCCGAGGACACGCTGCACGCGGCACACCTGTGGAGCAGCGGGCACATCTTCTGGCTGATGGGCGTCTGGGTGTTCTTCCAGGCGGCCGTGGCCTTCCCCGCCGGGCAGCTGCGCGAGAGCGGCAGGCTGCCGGCGCGCAACGCGATGATGCTGGGGGCGCTGGGCACTCTGCTCGGCTACGCGTCCCTCGCGTACGCACCCCATGTGATCGTCGCGTACATCGGGTTCAGTGCCTTCAGCGGCATGGGCGCCGGGCTGGTGTACGCGACCTGCGTGAACATGGTCGGCAAGTGGTATCCGGAGCGCAAGGGCGGCAAGACCGGCTTCGTCAACGGCGGTTTCGCCTACGGGTCGGTGCCCTTCGTCTTCCTCTTCACCTCGGTGCTGGATCTGGGCAACTACCAGGTGCTGCTCGTGTCCGTGGGCATCGGGCTGTGCGTGATGGTGGCGGTGGCGGGCTGGTTCTTCAAGGACCCGCCGAAGAACTGGTGGCCGGCCGATGTGGACCCGCTCAAGGCGGCCCAGGACCCGAAGATCCGGCGGGCCCTGGAGAAAAACCCGCCGGCGGTGAAGCAGTACACGCCGCGCGAGGCGGTACGGACGCCCGTGCTGTGGGCGATGTGGTTCTGCCTGCTGTGCACGGCGGGGATCAACATCTTCGGGATCGCCTTCCAGGTGCCGTTCGGCAAGGACATGGGCTTCGCGAACGGCATCGTCGCCACGGCGATGTCGCTGAAGGCCATCGTGAACGGCACGGGCCGCGGGGTGATCGGGTGGATCTCCGACCGCTGCGGCAGACGGAACACGCTGATCATCGTCTGCCTGGTGCTGGGCAGCGCGCAGTTCGGGGTGCTGGTCTCCGGGTCGATGGGCAGCATGCCCTTCTTCCTGCTCTGCTCGATGGTCTCCGGATTCGGCGGCGGGGCGATCTTCCCCCTCTTCGCCGCGATGACCGCGGACTACTTCGGGGAGAACAACAACGCCTCCAACTACGGGATCGTCTACAGCTCGAAGCTGATCTCGGGGCTGGTGGGCTCGGGGATGGGCGCGGTCGTGGTGGCCGCCTGGGACTACCGGGGCGCCTTCGTGATCGCGGGCTGCGTGGGGATCGCCTCGGCGTTCCTGGCGTTGTTCCTGCGCCAGCCGGGGAGGGCGGAGATCGTGCCCAATCCGTTCCCGATCAGCCGCGACGCGGGGTAGGCGCGATGGCGGGGGCCGGGCTCCGGGCGATCCCCGGGGCCCGGCCCCCGTCCCGCGCGCTACTCCTGGGCCTGCTCGTGGTAGGTCGTGCGGGTGTGCTCGGTGTGGGCGCGCATCACCGCGGTGGCCGCGGCCTCGTCCCGGGCCGAGACGGCGGCTATCAGCTCGCGGTGTTCGATCCAGGACTGGCGGCCGCGCAGCCGGGCGACGGGGGTGTAGTACCAGCGGACCCTGCGGTCCACCTGTGAGGCCAGCTCGGCGAGCACGCTGTTGCCCGCCAGCTCCATGACCTTGGCGTGGAAGGCCGCGTTGGTGGCCACCGCGAGGTCCACGTCATCGGCCTCCACGGCCGCCTCGCCCTTCTCGCACAGCTTCTCCAGCGCCGTGATGCCGGCCTTGGTGGCATTGGCCGCGGCGAGGCGGGCCGCCTCGGCCTCCAGCAGTGTCCGTACGGTGAGCAGCTGGTCGGCCTCGGCCTCGGTCGGCTCGTGCACGAACGCGCCCTGGGCGGGCCGCAGATCGACCCAGCCCTCGGTGTTGAGCCGCTGGAGTGCTTCCCGTACGGGCTGCCGGGAGACGCCCAGATGGCCGGCCAGCTCGCTCTCCACCAGGTGCTGGCCGGGGCGCAGCGCCCGGGTCGTGATCAGTTCGAGCAGGGCCTCGTACACCCGCTCGCGCAGCGGACCGGGCCGTTCCAGCCTGGGAACGGTCCCCTTCGGCAGTCCGTTGGTCAACATCCCTACCCCCTCGGCGAATTGGCTTTCGTATGCAGTCTACCGATCCATTGACCGCCATGGGCGAATACTGTAGACAATATTCAGTCGACACATCGTGTGGCCCCGAACGGAGAGCCCAGTGAAAGTCGCAATAGTCGGCGCCGGCGCGATCGGCGCGTATGTGGGCGCCGCACTCCACCGCGCGGGCGCCGAGGTCCATCTCATCGCCCGCGGGCCCCACCTGGCCGCCATGCGCCGGGACGGCGTTCGCGTCCTCAGTCCACGCGGCGATTTCACCGCCCGGCCCCCCGTGACCGACGACCCCGGCGAGGTCGGCCCCGTCGACTACGTCTTCCTCGGGCTCAAGGCCAACTCCTATGCCACCAGCGGTCCGTTGGTCCATCCGCTCCTGCACGGGGACACCGCGGTGATCGCCGCCCAGAACGGCATCCCCTGGTGGTACTTCCACGGGCTGCCGGGACCGTACGGGGGACGGCGCATCGACAGTGTGGACCCGGGCGGCGCCGTCAGTGCGACGCTGCCGCCGCGCAGGGCCATCGGATGCGTCGTGTACGCGGCCACCGAGATCGAAGCCCCGGGCGTGGTACGGCACTTGGAGGGCACCCGCTTCTCCATCGGCGAGCCGGACCTGTCGGTCTCGCGCCGCTGCCTGGAGTTCAGCGAGGCCATGCGGGCCGGAGGCCTGAAGTGCCCCGTCGAGCCCGATCTGCGCAGCGACATCTGGATCAAGCTGCTCGGCAACATCTCCTTCAACCCGATCAGCGCGCTGACGCGGGCCACCATGGCCCGGATCTGCCGGCACACCGGCACCCTGGCCCTCGTCGAGTCGATGATGCGGGAGACCCTCGACGTCGCCGCCTCCCTCGGCTGCCACCCCAAGATCTCGGTGGAACGCCGGATCGCGGGGGCCGAGCGGGTCGGCGACCACAAGACCTCCACCCTCCAGGACCTGGAGAAGGGCAAACCGCTCGAACTCGACGTGCTGCTCGCCGCCGTGGTGGAACTCGCCTCGCTCACCGGGACCGACGTACCGACCTTGCGGGTCGTGCACGCCCTCGCCGACCTGCTCGCCACGACCACCTCAGGGGAGGGACCCCGATGAACGGACGCAGGAAGCGCACCCCCGTGGTGTACGAACGCCTCACCCACCCGCTGGTGCGCGGTTCCGACGGCGAACTGCGCCGGGCGAGCTGGGAGGAGGCGCTGGAGCGGGCGGCGGCGGGATTCCGCAGCGCCCGGGACGACCACGGCCCGGACGCCTTCGCGATGCTCTCCTGCGCCCGCGCCACCAACGAAATGAACTACGTGGCCCAGAAGTTCACACGCGTGGTGATGGGCACCAACAACGTGGACTCCTGCAACCGCACCTGCCACGCGCCGAGCGTCGCCGGCCTGACGGCCGCCTTCGGCTCCGGCGGCGGCACCTCCTCCTACGAGGAGGTGGAGGTCACCGACCTGATCGTGATGTGGGGCTCCAACGCCCGCTTCGCCCACCCGATCTTCTTCCAGCACGTCCTGAAGGGCATCCGCGCCGGCGCCCGGATGTACGCCGTCGACCCGCGCCGCACCTCCACCGCCGAATGGGCGGAGGGCTGGCTCGGGCCGAACGTCGGCACCGACATCCCCCTCGCGCACGCCATCGCCCGCGAGATCATCCACGCCGGCCTGGCCAACCGGGCCTTCATCGAGCGCGCGACGAGCGGGTTCGACGAGTACGCCGAGCTGGTGGAGCCGTGGACCCTGCGCGCCGCGTCCAAGGTGACGGGGGTCCCGGCCCCGGCGATCCGCGAACTCGCCCACGCCTACGCGAGTGCCGAGCGGGCCCAGCTGTGCTGGACCCTGGGCATCACCGAGCACCACAACGGCACCGACAACGTCCGCGCGCTGATCAACCTGGCGCTGCTGACCGGGCACGTGGGCCGCTGGGGCTCCGGGGTGCAGCCGCTGCGCGGCCAGAACAACGTCCAGGGCGGCGGGGACATGGGCGCCATCCCCAACCGCCTGCCCGGCTTCCACGACCTCCTCGACCCGGCCGCCCGGCGCAGGTTCGAGACGGCCTGGGACACCGTCCTCCCTCCCCGCTACGGCATGACGCTGACGGAGATGTTCGAGGCGATGGAGCACGGCTCGCTGAAGTCCGTCTACTGCATCGGGGAGAACCCGGCGCAGTCCGAAGCCGACAGCGAGCAGGCCCTGCGGCGCCTGCGGGCCCTGGACCACCTGGTCGTCCAGGACATCTTCCTCACCAAGACGGCCCAACTGGCGGACGTGGTCCTGCCCGCCACCGCCGCCTGGGCGGAGACGGACGGGACGTCGACCAACAGCGAACGCCGGGTCCAGCGGGTACGGGCGGCCCTGACCCCGCCCGGCGAGGCCCGCGAGGACATCGACATCATCTGCGCGCTGGCCCGACTGCTCGGCCACGACTGGAAGTTCGGCGGAGCGGAAGCCGTGTGGAACGAGCTCCGCTCCCTGTCCCCCGACCACTTCGGCATGACGTACGACCGACTGGAGGAGCACCAGGGCCTCCAGTGGCCCTGCCCCTCCACGGACGAACTGCCGCTCTCCTACCTGCACGGCAGGCTGTGGGAGGCGGACGAGACGGCGCGCGGCCCGCGGGCCCCCTTCGGCCTGGTCCGCCACGACCCGCCGGTGGACCTCACCGACGACGTGTACCCCCTCCGCCTCACCACGGGCCGACGACTGGACTCGTACAACACCGGGGTACAGAGCGGCAGTTACGCCTCACCGCTGCGCCGGGGCGAGTTCATCGAACTGTCCCCGGAGGACGCGGAGGCGTACGGGGTACGGGTGGGCGAGCAGGTGCGGATCTCCTCGCGGCGGGGCTCGGTGACGGCGCCGGTGTGGGTGGACCCGGCGCTGCGGCCGGGCCTGGCCTTCATGACGATGCACTTCCCGGACGAGGTCGACACCAACCAGCTGACGATCGAGGCGAATTGCCCGATCGCGGGGACGGCGGAGTTCAAGGCCTCGGCGGTACGGATCGAGAAGCTGGCGGTGGTGAGCTGATGGACCTGAGCTTCTCGAAGACCGCGGCCCCCTCGGCGGAGGAACGGGGCGCGGTGGACGCGCTGCTGGGCCCGCCGGAGACTCCGTGGCAGGGCGGGGACTTCCGCGCCCCGGACGACCTGCGGTGGGCCCGGGGCGGGGCGGCGGCCGCCCGTGACCGGCGGGACCTGCTCCTTCCCGCCCTGCACGCGGTGAACGACCGGGTGGGGTGGATCAGCCCGGGGGCGCTGGACTACGTGTGCCGCCGCCTCACGGTCCCTCCTGCGGAGGCGTACGGAGTGGCGACCTTCTACTCCCTGCTGTCGGTGACGCCGCGGGCGGCGACGGTTGCCCATGTCTGCACGGACCTGGCCTGCGCGGCCTCCGGCTCCGCCGCGCTGTGCGACGCGCTCGACGCCGAGGGCACGGCGTACGAGCCGTCCCCTTGCCTCGGCCTGTGCGAACGCGCCCCGGCGGCCCTGGTCCTGCGTGCGGGCCCCCCTGCGGGGAGCTCGTCCCCCACCCCGCCCCTTCCCGAAACCGGGGCTCCGCCCCGGACCCCATACGTGCGCTCCGCGCCCGTGCCCTCAAACGCCGGGCGGGGTGGGGGAAAGCCCCGCAGGGCCACCGCCCCGGGCCGCCGCCGTCGTCGCTCCCGCCACCCCCGCCGCCCTGTCCGAGGCAGCCGCCGACCCCCGCACCGCGGAGCCCGAGGCGGAGCCCTCGGCAGCCGTGCCGCAGGCCGGAAGGGCGGGCCTCAGCCTCCTGAGACGGGTCGGGGTCGTCGACCCCGGAGACCTCGACGCCTACCGGGCCACCGGCGGGTACACGGCCCTCAGGCGGGCCTTCGCACTCGGCCCCGCCGGAGTCATCCGGGACGTCACGGACGCCGGACTGCTCGGCCGCGGCGGGGCGGCGTTCCCCACCGGCCGGAAGTGGGCCGCGACGGCGGCCCAGCCCGACCACCCCCACTACCTCGTCTGCAACGCCGACGAGAGCGAGCCCGGCACCTTCAAGGACCGGGTCCTGATGGAGGGCGACCCGTACGCCCTCATCGAGGCGATGACCATCGCGGGCTACGCGACCGGCGCCGCGAAGGGCTACCTCTACCTCCGCGGCGAGTACCCCCGCGCCCTCGCCCGCCTGGAGCACGCGGTCCGCCAGGCCCGCACCCGCGGACTGCTAGGCCCCGACGTACTCGGCCACGGCTACGCCTTCGACATCGAGATCCGGCGCGGCGCCGGCGCCTACATCTGCGGCGAGGAGACCGCGATCTTCAATTCCATCGAGGGGTACCGCGGGGAGCCCCGCACCAAGCCGCCCTTCCCCGTCGAGAAGGGCCTCTTCGGCAAGCCCACCGCCGTGAACAACGTCGAGACCCTCGTCAACGTCCTGCCGATCCTGCTCCAGGGCCCGGCCGCCTACGGAGCCGGCACCAAGCTGTTCTGCGTCTCCGGCAACGTCCGCCGCCCCGGCGTGTACGAGCTCCCCTTCGGCGCCACGCTCCGCGAGCTGTACGAGCTCGCCGGCGGGGTCCCCGAGGGCCGGGCGCTGCGCGCCGTACTGCTCGGCGGGGCGGCCGGGGGCTTCGTACGGGCCGACGAGCTGGACATCCCGCTCACCTTCGAGGGGACCGGGGCCGCCGGCGCCACCCTCGGCTCCGGGGTGGTGCTCGTCCTCGACGACACCGTCGAACTCCCCCGCATCCTCCTGCGCATCGCCGAGTTCTTCCGCGACGAGTCCTGCGGCCAGTGCGTGCCCTGCCGGGTCGGCACCGTCCGCCAGGAGGAGGCGCTGCACCGCATCAAGGACGCCACCGGGGCCGCCGCGGCCGGGGACATCGCCCTCCTGCGCGAGGTCGGCGCGGCCATGCGGGACGCCTCGATCTGCGGTCTGGGGCAGACCGCGTGGAATGCCGTCGAGTCCGCCATCGACCGTCTGGGGGTCTACCGATGACCGCGATTCCGCTGGGGCCGCCGCGCAGGCTGGTGGAGTTCACGCTCGACGACACCCCGGTGCGGGTTCCGGAGGGGTCCACCCTCCTGGACGCCTGCCGGGCCCGGGGTACGGACGTGCCGACCCTGTGCCACGGGGACACCCTCACCCCCAAGAACGCCTGCCGCGTCTGCGTGGTCGAGGTCGAGGGAGCCCGTACGCTCGCGCCGGCCTGCTCCCGCCGGGCCGAACCGGGCATGGTGGTCCG
Organism: Streptomyces sp. NPDC059989; assembly: GCF_042736975.1. Classification (NCBI taxonomy): domain Bacteria; kingdom Bacillati; phylum Actinomycetota; class Actinomycetes; order Kitasatosporales; family Streptomycetaceae; genus Streptomyces; species Streptomyces sp. NPDC059989. Next base: position 103,550 of record NZ_JBHWUO010000004.1, on the reverse strand, counting down.
TACGGACACGGCCCGCACCCGGCACAGCAGAAAGCTGGTCCTCGAACTCCTGGCCTCCTCCGTGGACTTGTCCACGACACCGGGGGTGGGCGGCTGGCTCAAGGAGTACGAGGCCAAGCCGGACCGCTTCGGTCCGGACGCGGCCCGGGTCAACGAGGCGCCGAAGAAGGACAACGACCTGTACGTGCGGGACTACGGCAAGTGCATCCTCTGCTACAAGTGCGTGGACGCCTGCGGGGACCAGTGGCAGAACTCCTTCGCGATCACGGTCGCCGGCCGCGGTTTCGACGCCCGGATCTCCACCGAGTACGCGGCCCCGCTGCCCGAGTCGGCGTGCGTGTACTGCGGGAACTGCATCGAGGTGTGCCCGACCGGGGCCCTGTCCTTCCGCAGCGAGTTCGACATGCGGGAGGCCGGGACCTGGGACGAGTCGGCGCAGACGGAGACGACCACGGTGTGCGCGTACTGCGGTGTCGGGTGCAACCTCACCCTGCACGTCCAGGAGAACCGGATCGTCAAGGTCAGCTCCCCGCACGACAATCCGGTGACGCACGGGAACCTGTGCATCAAGGGCCGCTTCGGCTTCACCCACGTCCAGGGACAGGGGGTGGACTGAGCCGTGGGCAGGGTCACCGAACGTCGCCCCGTGCTCCGCATCCGCGGCGGCCGGCAGGACCGCCGCCCGGACACCCTCGTCGCGGAGGAGCCCCTGGAGATCCGGCTGAACGGGAAGCCGCTCGCCATCACCATGCGCACGCCGGGGGACGACTTCGCGCTCGCCACCGGATTCCTGGTGAGCGAGGGGGTCCTGGGGCGCGCCGACGAGCTGCGGTCGGTGAGCTACTGCGCGGGCGCGACCGCGGACGGCTCCAACACCTACAACGTGGTGAACGTGGCCCTCGCCGACGGGGTCGCGCTCCCCGACATCACCCTGGAGCGCAACGTCTACACCACCTCCTCCTGCGGTCTGTGCGGGAAGGCGAGCCTGGACGCGGTCCGTACGGCGTCCCGGTTCGCGCTCACGGACGGCCCGCCGGTGCGGATCACGCCCGCGCTGATGGCCTGCCTCCCCGACCGGCTGCGGGCGGCGCAACGGGTCTTCGACCGTACCGGCGGGCTCCACGCCGCCGCGCTCTTCTCCCCCGCCGGCGAGCTGATCGACGTACGCGAGGACGTGGGCCGGCACAACGCCGTCGACAAGATCGTGGGGCTGGCGCTGCGCGACGGGCGGCTGCCGCTGTCCGACGCGGTCCTGCTGGTGTCGGGGCGGGCCTCCTTCGAGCTGGCGCAGAAGGCGGTGATGGCGGGCATCCCGATCCTGGCGGCCGTCTCCGCCCCGTCCGCGCTGGCCGTCGACCTGGCCGCCGAGTCGGGCCTGACCCTGGTCGGGTTCCTGCGCGGCGACTCCATGAACGTGTACGCGGGCGGGCAGCGCATCGCCCCGGCGGTCTCGGCCGTCCCGGGGTGAGGCGGCCCGCCGCCCGCGGCACGGCGGCTGGGCCCGGACCGGCGGGGAGCGCCCCCTGCGCCGGCGGGCCCTACTGCCGCCGCTCCGTTCCCTTCCCGGGCTCGGGGGCCACCAGGGCCGTCAGCCCGGGGTCCAGCTCGGAGCCGTCGACGAGCAGTTTCTCGACCGTACGGGTGGCCGGGTCGATGTCGGCCTCCATGCCCTCCCCGATGTAGCGGGGGTAGCCGGAGGCGCCCGTCTTGCCGGTCGCCTCGACCACGGCCGACCGCAGGGGGTGGTCCGGCCGGGGAGCGCCGGGCCGGTTCTTGACGTGCTCGGGCACCAGCAGGATCTCGAAGCGCTGTGGGTCGGTGGTCATGTCCCGACGCTGACACCCCCACTCCGCGCGTGCAACAGCCCGTAGGCCCTGTGAGCGCTACAGCGGGGAAAAGTCACGAGGTCGGCTCTGCGACACCCCCTGGGGCCGGGCGGTAGCCCCGGGCGCGCACCAGGCCGCGGGTGAGTGCGGTGAAGGCGCGGGCCGCCGCGCTCTCGTAGGCGCTCTCCCGGCGCAGCAGGGTGACCGTCCGGGACGGGAGCGGGGGGTCGAGGGGGACGGGGCGCAGGTGCGGATGGTCGTCGGTGACGGCGTCGGGCAGCACGGTGGTCAGCGGGGTGCGCCGGACGATCTCGACGAGGGCCTGGACGGAGTTCGCCTCCACCGCGACGTGCGGGCGGATCCCGTGGGCGGCGAGGTAGGCGTCGACGTGCCCGCGGGTGGCGAAGTCCCCGCTGAGCAGGGCCAGTCGGCGCCCGGCCAGGTCGCGTACGGGCAGGGGTTCCGCGGCGGTCGAGGCGGCGTCGGCGGCGGCCCCGACGGCGGTGACCAGGCCCAGGGTCTCCGTGAACAGGGGTGTCGCGGAGATTCCGGGCAGGTGCGGTCCCTCGAAGGCGAAGCCGAGGTCGTGGTCGTCGGCGAGCAGGCCCGCTTCGATGCGGTCCTGGGGCATCTCCCGGACGTCGAGGGTGATGCCGGGGTGCGCGGCGTACAGCTCGGCGGTGAGCGGGCCGACGAGGTACGCGGTGAAGGTGGGGGTCAGGGCGAGGCGCAGGTGGCCGCGGGAGAGGTCCGCCAGGTCGGTGACGGCCCGTTCGGCGGCCGCGAGGTCCCGTAGGGCGCCGCGCGCGTAGTGGACGTAGGTGGCCCCGGCGTCGGTGAGCCGCACGGCGCGCCCGGTGCGGTCCAACAGCTGTACTCCTACGGCGCGTTCGAGCTGCCGGACCTGCTGGGAGAGGGTGGGCTGGGAGATCCTCAGCTCTTCGGCGGCGCGGGTGAAGCTGCCGTGTTCGGCGACGGCGATCAGATAGCGCAGGTGACGCAGTTCCAGGGCCATGGACTGCACTATAGATGACATCGATAGCAGACATGGATCATGCGTCTTGGACACAATAGATGCAGCTCATGCATGGTGGAACACGTCAAGCCCCGCGGGGCGCATCCCACCAGAGGGAGTGACCATGCAGGACCTTTCGGACGGCGTCGCGCGCTTCCAGCACGAGGTCTTCCCGGCCAAGGCGCGGCTCTTCGCGGGCCTCGCCGAGCTCCACCGACCGTCGACGCTGTTCATCGGCTGCTCCGACGCCCGCGTGGTGCCGGAACTGATCACCCAGAGCGAGCCGGGCGAGCTGTTCGTCGTCCGCACCGCGGGCAATCTCGTCCCCGCCTACGCACCGGGCCCGGACGGGGTGACGGCCAGCATCGAGTACGCCGTCGCCGTCCTCGGCGTCACCGGTGTCGTCGTGTGCGGCCACTCCGCCTGCGGGGCGATGACCGCGCTGGCCGAGGGCGCCGATCTGAGCGGGGCCGCGTCGGTCGCGGGCTGGCTGCGGCACGCCGACGCCTCGGTGGCCCGTACGGCGGGCGCGGGCCCCGACCGGGTGGCCGCGCTGATCCGCGAGAACGTCGCCGCCCAGCTGGCGAACCTGGCCACGCATCCCTCGGTCGCCCGCGCCCGGGCCGAGGGGAGGCTCACCCTGCGGGGCTGGGTCTACGACATCCCGACCGGGGGCGTCGCCGAGGTCGGCGACCCGACGGCCGTCCCGGCCGGCTGAGGCCCCCGCCCGCTCCGCACCCCCGACCCCCCTCCCACAGAAGGACACCTCTCCCATGCTGCACGCCCAGTTCGACCCCGCCGCCCGCCAGGCTCTGGCCGTCACCGCCGTCGAGGCCAAGACCCGCAAGGACCTCTCCTGGCAGCAGCTCGCCGACTCCACCGGCCTGTCGGTCGCCTTCGTCACCGCCGCACTGCTGGGCCAGCACGCCCTGCCCGAGGCGGCGGCTCGGTCGGTCGCCGCGCTGCTCGACCTGGACGAGGACGCGGTCATGCTCCTGCGGACGGTCCCGACGCGCGGCTCGATCCCCGGCGGCATCCCGACCGATCCGACGATCTACCGCTTCCACGAGATGCTCCAGGTCTACGGGACCACCCTGAAGGCCCTGGTCCACGAGCAGTTCGGCGACGGGATCATCAGCGCGATCAACTTCAGGCTGGACGTCCGCAAGGTCGCCGATCCCGAGGGCGGCGAGCGCGCCGTCATCACCCTCGACGGCAAGTACCTGCCGACGAAGCCCTTCTGAGGATCCGTCCGGCACGTCACAGAGCCTCCCGTCCGAGTGGACGGGAGGCTCTGTGACGTGAGGACCGGTGCCCGGACCGCCGGCCTCGCGGCCGGCGTCGCACGCCTGCGGATGGGACGGATCCGTGGATCCGGGGGGAACAAGCCGGGGCCCCGTGGGCACTCGCGCAGGCGTCGGAGGCCCCGGCTCGCAGAGGGAGCAGTCTCAGCTGCCGGCCGAAAGGTTGCCCGACAGGACCGGGATGTTGCTGAGGATGTGCGAGAGCGGCTCGTCACCCTTGGCCTGGGTGGAGTTCTCGGTGCACTGCTGGTTCTGCGGGTTGGACAGGACGTTGATGTCCTGGACACCGATGTTGACGAAGGCAAGGAGCGACTGGGCGTTGACCTTCGCCGGCAGACCGATGCAGGGCTTGTTCAGCGTGCCCTGGACCAGGCCGAGCTGCGGGCTCAGGTCACCGTGCGTCTTCTGGTTGCCGTAGATCTGCTGGGAACCGTTGCCGTTGATGGTGGTGATGCCTTCGTCGTTGCCGATGGCCATGGCCGGGGAGGCCACGGCGGCACCCGCGCCGAGGATGGAGGCGGTGGCGGCGGCGGTGGCCATCATCTTCTTGATCATCATTGGTCCTTCTGTTGCACGAGTGCACGGTGGTAAGCGCCTTGATCAACGGCCGGATCCCCGCCGGGTTCCGCTGCTTCACCCGATCAGCCCTACGCTCGCACCGCCAGGCTCAGATCCACCACGTAGTGCTCGTCCACCAGCCCGTCCGGGAACCGGTCCATGAGGAGGGCGCGTTCCTCGGCGAGGAAGGCGTCCGTGCCGGGTTCGCCGATGAGGAACAGGGAGTGCGTGGACAGTTTCGCCAGGTGCGTGTCGACCGGGACGCGGCGCGACCACGGCAGGAGCCGGGTGGTGAAGCGAAGCCCGTCCTGCGGGCGGGCCCGCTCGTTGATGTACCAGCCCGGGCCGAAGCGCCGTTCGATGCGGGCCTGTTGATCGGCGATCCAGCCGACGGAGACGTCCGGATCGTTCGACCAGACCGCCAGCGCCCCGCCGGGGCGCAGCACCCGCAGGGCCTCGGGAACGGCGCGGTCGGGGTCGGTCCAGTGCCAGGACTGCGCGTACGTCAGAAGGTCGGTGCCGCCGGAGGCGAGGGGCAGTCGGTTGCCGTCCCCGCGCACCAGCGGCGTCCGCGGATTGCGCCGCCGGAACTCCGCGGCCATGCCCTCCCCCGGCTCCACCGCGACCACGCGGGCCCCGTGCGCCTCCAGCAGGGCGGTGGCGATTCCGGTGCCCGCCCCCACGTCGGCCGTCCGCGCCCCGGCCAGCGGGAAGCCGGCCAGTTCCGCCAGGGCCACGAAGAGCGAAGCGGGGTAGGAGGGCCGGTGGGCGGCGTAGCGCGCGGCCGCGGAACTGAACGAACGAGCGCGGGAGTCGGTCGTCATGCCGCCATGATGCCGGGGGCCCGGGTCTCGCGGGAGTGGGCGCAGGGTGTTTCGGTCAGGGCGTGGAGGCGTAGGTCCAGAACTCCCGCATGAGGGCGGGCGCGGTGGGGCCGGCCAGTTCGCGCTGGGTGAGGAGGACGGTGACCGCGCCGGTGGAGGGGACCACGTGGGCGGCGGTGCCGGTGCCGCCCATCCAGCCGTAGCGGCCCGGCACGTTCCAGGGGTCGGTGCGGGCGATGTCGACCGAGCCGCCGAATCCCCAGCCCTGGCCCTCCAGGAAGAGCGCGCCCTCCTCGCGCTGCGCCGCGGTGAGGTGGTCGGTGGTCATCTGCCGTACGGACTCCGGCGCGAGCAGCCGCCCGCCCCCGTACCCGCCTTCCGCGAGCAGCATCCGGCCGAAGGCGAGCAGGTCGTCGGCGGTGGAGACCAGACCGCCCCCTCCGGAGGGGAACGGCGGCAGGGTGCTCCACTGGCCGTCGGGCGCGTCGACGAGTTCCAGGGTTCCGCCGCCGTCCCGGGCGGCCCGGTAGGCGCTGGTGAAGCGGTGGAGCTGCCCCGGCGGTACGGCGAACGCGGTGTCCCGCATCCCGAGCGGCTCGAAGACGCGCTCGGCCAGCAGGTCCGGGAGGGGCCGTCCGGCGGCGCGGGCGATGAGGACGCCGAGGATGTCGGAGCAGGTGTGGTACAGCCAGGCACGGCCCGGCTGGTGCAGGAGCGGGATGCGGGCCAGGGTCCCCATCCACTCGTCGGGCCCCGCGACCTGCTCGGGGTGGGGCGGGCCCTGCTTCAGCTCGGTGAACAGCAGGGCCACGGCGGGCAGTGAGAAGTCGGCGGGGAAGCCGTATCCGGCGCGGAAGGTGAGGAGGTCGCCGACGGTGATCGGGCGGTCGGCCGGAACCACGTCGTCGACCGGGGAGGACGGGGTGCGCACGACCACCGGCGCGGCGAGTTCGGGCAGCCAGCGCGCCACCGGGGAGTCGGGGGAGAGCAGGCCGTCCTCGATGAGCGTCATCGTGGCCGCGGCGGTCACCGGCTTGGTGAGGGAGGCCACCCGGAAGAGGGAGTCGCGTGCCATGGGGGCGGTGCCGGCGGTGTCGAGAGAGCCGGCTGCCGCTACCTCGACGTCCTCGCCGCGGGCCACGAGGCCCACCGCGCCGGGCAGCGAGCCGTCGTCGACATGGGCCTTCAGGAGGCTGTGCAGGTCGCTCATGGTCCACCTTCTCGTGCGTGCGGCGCGCCGGGAGGAGGGGGCCTGGCGCGGGGGCTCGTAAGGAAGACTGCGGCCGGCCGGCGGATTCATCGGTCCGACACGGCGCGGTGCGGAACGGCGCGGTTCGACTCGCCACGGCGCGACGGGGGCGCGGCCGCTACGCGGCGGGGACCACCGAGGCCTTTATCGCCGCGGCCCACTCCTCCAGGAGCGCCGCGTGCCGGACGCGCTCCGCGTCCGACAGGCGTCCTTCGGCGCGGGCGAAGAGGCCGCGGATGTCGGCGTTGATCTCGGCGAGGGGACGTTCGGGGGCCTGGCTGTCAGGGGTTTCAGGGGTCGGACTCACGTGATCAAGAGTAAGTGGGCGGTCTGACAACCGTGACCGCTGTCCGTCATCCGGACGGCGGGACGCGCGGGCTCCGCCTACTGGGGGGCGAGTTTGCCCCGCTTGAGCCGGAGGATCTCGTCGGAGGCCGCGGCGACCTGCTGGGAGTGGGTGACGACGATGACGCACTTGCCCTCGTCGTGCGCCAGTGTGCGGAACACCTCGATGATGTCGGCGGCGGTCTCGTGGTCGAGGGCACCGGTGGGCTCGTCGGCGAAGAGGACGTCCACCTCGCAGGCGAGCGCGCGGGCGATGGCGACGCGCTGCTGCTGGCCGCCGGAGAGCTGGAGGGTGCGGCGGTGCTGGTCGGCCCGGTCGATGCCGAGGAGATCCAGGAGTTCGACGGCGCGCCGTTTGTGCCGGCCGCCCTTGACCCGGGTGATCTCCATCGCGGAGGTGATGTTCTGAACCGCCGTCATGTACGTCAGCAGGTTCAGGGACTGGAAGACGGTCGCGGCGTGCCGGTTGCGGTACGTGCCGAGGCCGATCTCCCGTACGTCGCGGCCGTCGAAGCGCACGGTGCCGGCGGTGGGCGTGTCGAGGCCGCTGGCCAGCGACAGCAGGGTGGTCTTGCCGCTGCCCGAGGGGCCGATCACCGCGTACATCCGGCCCGCTTCGAAGCGGTGGTCGATGCCTTTGAGGACCGTGCGCCGGCTGGTTCCGGAGCGGTAGGTGTGGCTCACGCCGGCCAGTTCGAGGATCGCCGCCATGGTCAGTTGCCCTTCGAGAGGATGTCGCGGGGGGTGAGGCGCAGGACGCGGATTCCGGGGATGAGGGTGGCGAGTGCGGCGATGCCGAGACCGGTCGCGCCGATCCTGCCGATGTCGGCCGGGCCGACGCGGATGTCCATCCGGTCGATGGGCTCGGCCTCCTCCCCGTCGCCGGCGGCGGACTTCGGTCCGCCCAGCGAGTTGGCGAGGTCCGGTCCCTGCCGGTCGGAGGCGGCCTGGTCCCTGGCCGAGGAGACCTCGCCCGCGAGCAGTTCGTCGCCGATGGCCTGGGCGAGGAACTGGCTGCCCGCCGCCGCGAGGCCGATGGCGACCACGGCACAGGCGGCGACCTCCACGAGGTGCTGGCCGAGCAGTTTCGGCTTCTTCTCGCCGATCGACATCAGGATGCCGAGCTCCTTGCGGCGCTCGCGCAGGTTCGAGGCCACGATCAGCGCGAGGATCGCGGTGCCCGCGATGGCGACGAGCCAGACGGTGGCGGTGGCGAAGGAGGCCGTCTTGGTGATCGGGCCGACCAGCGTCCTGTACGCCTTGTCGTTGACGGTCAGCGGGAAGACGCTCAGGTCGGCCCCGGCCGCCTTGGCGTCGGCCTTGAGCCGGTCGAGGTCGGCGGGGCTGCGCAGGGTGAAGGTCGCCGACTTGACGACGCCGCCGTCGGCTCCGGTGTCCTTGCCCAGCAGCCGGCTGCCGCCCTCGGGGGTCACGTAGATCTGGTTGGCGGGGTCCATCATCGCGGGGACGTACCGGCCGGAGTCGGGGGTGGCGCTGCGGTAGATGCCGCCGACGACGAACTCGAACTGCCGCTCGTCCGGTTCCTGGCCGGGAGCGGGCGCGTTGCCGACCTGGAGGCTGATCCGGTCGCCGACTTGGAGGTGGTTCGCGGTGGCGAGGCGTTCCTCGATGACGACCATGTCGCCCGCGCTGTCCGGCTTGATGCCCTTGCCGGAGACCAGCTTGTCGTCGCCGTTGCGGAAGGAGGGCAGGGCGTCGAGGTCGCGGATGCCTCCGGCCTTGAAGAAGTCGAGGCCGTCGTCCTTCTGTCCGGCGGGCAGCGGGACCGGCTCGTAGAGCTTCATCCGGTCGGTGGGCGCGGCGCCGGAGTCGGTGCTGTAGTTGCACTGCGCGACGACGGAGGACGTGCATATCCGGTCGACGAGATTGCGGTGGAGGTCACCGCCGGGGCCGATGAGTCCGGGGCTCGCTCCGTCGTTCTTGGTCCCCTTACCCGAATTGAGCAGGGCATTGAGATCGAGCTGCATGGTGGCGACCGCGCCCACGCTCTGTTTGGCGCTCTCGGCGGCGCGCGCCGCTGCCGCCTGGATGAGGAATCCGGACAGTACGAGGGTGCAGATCACGAAGAAGAGCCCGGTCAGCATCACCGTCTTGCCGAGCTGGGACGCCAGCCGCCACCACGCCCGTTTAATGAAATTCATTGATTTCTCATCCTTCCGACAACTGCCGGAATTCGTTTCGCGGCAGCGGAGAACCACGCTAGATTCCCGGGGATTTGAGCCGCATTTCGGTCGGCGGAAGCGATCGGGCCGGAATCAAACACCGCTCATATCCGTGCTCTGATATCCAGGTCGGCGACGGAGTCGAGGACGAAGACGGACGGACGGAGGGGCGGGCACGTGCGCGTACTGGTGGTGGAGGACGAGGCGTACATGGCCCGGGTCCTGGAGATCGGGCTGCGCCGCGAGGCCATGACCGTCGACGTCGTGCACGACGGGCAGGCCGCCCTGGACCACCTGGCCGTCAACGACTACGACGCGATGGTCCTGGACCGGGACCTGCCCGAGGTGCACGGGGACGAGGTGTGCCGGCGCCTGCAGACCCTCGATCCCGGCTGCCGGATCCTCATGCTCACGGCGGCGGGCCGGCTGGGCGACAAGGTGGCCGGGCTGTCGCTCGGCGCCGACGACTACCTGGCCAAGCCCTTCGACTTCCCCGAGCTGGTGGCCCGGCTGCGGGCGCTGTACCGGCGCAGCCCGATCGCGTACGCGCCCGTACTGGCCTTCGCGGACGTCACCTTCGACACGCACCGGCGGCGGGTCGCGCGGGCGGGCACGGACGTCCGGCTGACGCCGAAGGAACTCGCCGTGCTGGAGCTGCTGATGCGGGCCGAGGGCGGGGTGGTGAGCTCCGAGCACCTGCTGGAGAAGGCGTGGGACGCGCACACCGACCCCTTCACCAACGCCGTACGGCTGGTGGTGCACACGCTGCGCAGGAAGCTGGGCGAGCCGCAGCTCGTCCGGACGGCGGTGGGCGCCGGCTACTACCTCGGCGAAGCGTGAGCCGGCGGCGCGGTACACGGCCGGCGCTCGGGCCCGGGCGGACACGGCCGGGGCTGCGGTGGCCGCGGCTGCGCCGGCTGGGCATCCGGGGACGGCTGTTCGCCGGCTTCGCGGGGGCGCTCGTCGTGTGCGCGGCACTGATGGTGACGATCATCTACGTGGGCATCCGCTACGTACCCACCTACGACCTGCCCGTACAGCGGGACCCTGCGGGCACCACGGCGCCGGCGCCCGGCGGCTGGGTGCCCGCGCCGCAGGTGGTCCAGGCGGCCAAGGGCACGCAGTTCGAGGGCGTCGCCACCACCAAGATGGTCCGTACGAAGCAGGACGTGTGGGCGGCCGTGCTGGGCGTCTCCACGGCCGGGGTGCTGGTCATCACGGCGGTGGGGCTGGGCGCCGGGTGGATGGTCTCGCGCCGGCTGCTCGCCCCGCTGCGCGAGGTGAGCCGGGCGGCCGTGAAGGCCCGCGACGGCAACCTCTCCTACCGCATCGACGCCGGCGGCCCCGACGACGAACTGCGGCAGCTGGCCGACACCTTCGACGACATGCTGGCGCGCCTGGAGGAGTCCTTCGCCGCGCACCGGCGGTTCGCGGCGAACGCCTCGCACGAGCTGCTCACCCCGCTGGCGACCACCCGGGCCATCCTCCAGATCGCCGCCGAGGACAGCAGCGGGGAGGAGCTGGCCGAGCTGGCGCCGATGCTGCGCGAGACCAACGAACGCAACATCGGCGTGGTCAAGGCCCTGCTGGACCTCGCGGGCGCCGAACACGCCGACTTCGACCCCGATCCGGTGGATCTGGCCTCGCTGGTCCGGCAGGTGGCGCGGGAGCGGGCGCCCGCGGCCGCGGAGCGCGGGGTGACCGTACGGACCGACGCGCGGGCGGGCGCCCCGCTGCCCGGGAACGCGGCGCTGCTGCGCCAACTGGTGGCGAACCTGCTCGACAACGCGATCGGCCACAACCTCCCCGGCGGCCGGGTGCGGTTGGCGGTCCTGCGCCGGGATGACGAGCTCGTTCTGGAGGTCGAGAACACCGGCCCGCCGGTGGAGGCGAGCGCGGTCGACCGGCTCTTCGAGCCCTTCTACCGGGCGCGGCCGCGGGTCGGTTCGGGCCACGGACTGGGGCTCGCGATCGTCCGCTCCATCACGGTGGCCCACCACGGCGCGGTGACGGCGCGGGCCCGTCCGGAGGGCGGCCTCACGGTGCGGGCCCGGTTCCCGGCCACCGGGGCCCCCACGCCCGGTGCGCGCGGCACCATTACGCTGACCTCATGAAGATCATCGACCTTGAGCCCGGCGACTCGCGGCTGACGCAGGACCTGCTCCCCGTACTGACCGAGCTCCGCCCCCACCTCACGGAGGAGCTGTTCCTCTCCGTCCTGGCGGAGGGGCAGAGCCAGGGACTGCGCTTCACCGCCGCGTACGACGCGCAGGGTGCGTGCGTGGGCGCGGCCGGCTGGCGCGTCGTCGCCAACACCTACCTGGTGCGCAAGCTCTACGTGGACGACCTGGTCACCTCCGCCGCCGCCCGTTCCGGCGGAGTCGGCCACGCGCTGCTCGCCCACCTGGAGGAGCACGCCAGGGCCGCCGGCTGCACCGCGCTGACCCTGGACTCCGGCACCCAGCGGACCGATGCCCACCGCTTCTACTTCCGCGAGCGCATGGCCGTGACCGCGTTCAACTTCGAGAAGCCCCTGACCTGAGCCCTGACCTGAGGACCTGAGCCACCTCCGGCACCGGTCGGCAGGCCACTTGCCGGGAATTGGCCTTCCCCGGAGCATGATTGGCCCGGCTACGTTCACGGCATGCGCATCCAGATCGTAGACGCCTTCACCACCCGCCCCTTCTCCGGGAACCCTGCCGGAGTCTGTCTGCTCCCGGCCGGGGAGTGGCCGGACGACCTGTGGCTTCAGCGGATCGCCGCCGAGGTGAACCACTCGGAGACGGCCTTCGCCCTGCCGCTTCCGGCCGGGGGCGAGGCCGACTGGGAGATCCGCTGGTTCACCCCGCTCGTCGAGACCAATCTGTGCGGCCATGCCACATTGGCCACGGTCCACACGATGCGCCGGGAAGGGCTGCTGAACGGCCCGGTGCGGTTCCACAGCCGGTTCAGCGGCCCCCTCGCCGCTCGCGCCGGGGAGGACGGGAGCATCACCCTGGACTTCCCGGCGGCCCCCGCCACTGAGGTCCCCGTTCCGGAGGGGCTCGCCGAGACCCTGGGAGTGCGGCCCGTGGCCACGCTGCGTACGGGCGCGCTGGGCGATCTGCTGACGGTGCTGCCGGACGAGGCCGCCGTCCGCGCGGTACGGCCCGACCTGGCGGCCCTCGCGGAACTGACGCGGCGCGAGGAACTGCGCGGGATCGTCGTCACCGCGGCGGCGGCCTCGGCGGATGCGGAGTACGACTTCGTCTCCCGCTTCTTCTCCCCCGCCGAGGGCATTCCCGAGGACCCGGTCACGGGCAGCGCCCACACCGCTCTGGCCCCGTACTGGTCGGCGCGGCAGGGCCGCCGCGGCAGCCTGACCGGTCTGCAGGCCTCCGCGCGGACGGGCCTGGTCCGGGCTTCGCTCCAGGGTGACCGGGTCCACCTGACCGGGGACGCGGTCACGGTCCTGGAGGCCACCCTGAACGTCTGACCCGGACGATCGGGTCGAACGGCCGAGGCGTATGGCCGAGGCGTATGGCCGAGGCGCGGCGGGCGCGGCCGTGACCGAACCGTCGCCGCCTCGAGGCCCGAACGGACTCGTCGGCGGAGCTGGGGATTGCTAGGTTCCTGCCTCAGCCGACCGACCTTGGGGGAACCGTTCTCATGCCCGTACCTGCCGCACCCCACCGGGTGCTGTCGGCCGCTGCCGCGGCCGCCGTCCTGCTGGCGGGCCTGACCGGATGCGGCGACAAGAGCGGCACGGGCCCGGCGGCCGCCTCCGTTTCGGCATCCCCGTCTGCCTCGGCGACGGCGTCCTCTTCGCCGTCCGCCTCGGCCTCCGGGTCCGCCTCCCCCTCCGCTTCCGCGTCCGGTACGCCGTCCGGCGAGCCCTCCGCGCCGTCGGCCCCGCCCACGACCCGGGCGGCTACCCCGCCTCCCGCCCCGACCCGGCTGACGGTCGCGGTCGACACCCGGGGCGGCGGGCTCTCCCTCGTACGGGGCGGGGCGGCGCAGGAGTTCACGGTCACCCTGCGGAACGGGAACTCCGCCGCGTACGGGCATCTGCTGGTCGCCTTCCAGATGGAGATCCTCGTCGGCGAACCGGGCGACAAGCCGGGCAGCGGACCGGGGTTCGTACTGGAGCACTTCGACCAGGCCTCGGGCAGCTGGCGCGCGGCGGCCCTGCGCATCGCCAACGACCACATGCCGGAGTCGATGTACGCCGGCGGCGGTCCGCTCGCCCGCGAGAGCGTCCGCGTCGAGCGCTACCGGCTGCGCGCGACCGCGGGCGGGCCGACGGGCAGCACCCCGCTGATGGTGTCCTTCATCGACACCGACGCCGACCGCGAGGTCGCGTCCCACGTGGTCCTCCCGCACAGCACGCGCTGAAGCGACCGGCCGGCGGGTCGGCCGGGACCGCTGATCCTGACCGAGGCCTCGCCCTCCCCGGCCGCGCCATACACCTGCAGAACGGGATGAATCGGTACTGTCTGAGCCGTCCAGGACTCCCCTGGCGGTCGAGAAAGGTACCGGGATGGCCAAGGCCTATCTGGTGGGGAGCGGGATCGCCTCGCTGTCCGCGGCAGCGTTCCTGATCCGTGAGGGCGGCTTCGACGGGCGCGACATCGTGATCCTGGAGGAACAGGACCGCGAAGGCGGCAGCCTGGACGCGGCGGGGTCGCCGGAGGACGGCTACACCATGCGCGGCGGCCGCATGTTCGAGATCCACTTCGACTGCACGTACGACCTGCTGGGCTCGATCCCGTCCCTGGACGACCCATCGAAGTCGGTCACCGAGGACACCTTCGCCTTCCACGAGGAGTTCGCCTGGGACGACCACGCCCGCCTGGTCGACGCGGAGGGCACGGTGGTCCGCGCCCACACGATGACCTTCTCCGAGCGGGACCGCCTGGAGCTCGTCCGGTGCGTCGCGACGCCGGAGCACCAGCTCGACGGCAAGCGCATCACCGACTGCTTCAGCGAGGAGTTCTTCACCACCCACTTCTGGTGGATGTGGTGCACGACCTTCGCCTTCGAGCCGTGGCACAGCGCCATCGAGTTCCGCCGCTACCTCAACCGGTTCGTCCACCTCTTCAAGACCTTCGACACCATGTCGGGCATCTACCGCACGAGGTTCAACCAGTTCGACTCCATCGTGCGGCCCCTGCTGAAGTGGCTGACCGACCAGGGCGTGACCGTGCAACTGGGCACCCGGGTCACCGACCTGCGGCTGGCCGCGGGCGATGCCCTGACCGTCGAGGCCGTCGAATGGCAGCGCGACGGGCGGAGCGGCCGGACCGAGGTGGGCCCGGGCGACCTCGTGATGGTGACCAACGGGTCGATGACCGCGGACTCGACGCTCGGCACCACGGACGCGGCGCCACCCGCCCCCGACACCTCCCGGGAGTCCGGCTCCTGGCGGCTGTGGGAGACCCTCGCCGCCAAACGGCCCGGTCTCGGCGACCCTTCGGTCTTCGACTCCTCCGTCGAGGACTCCACGTGGGAGTCCTTCACGGTCACGACCAAGGACCCGACCTTCTTCAAGCTGATGCAGGAGTTCAGCGGCAGCGAGGCCGGCAAGGGAGGCCTGATCACCTTCAAGGACTCCCGCTGGCTGCTGACGATCGTCCTCAACCACCAGCCGCACTTCCGCGGTCAGCCCGAGGACACCTTCGTGTGGTGGGGGTACGCCCTGTTCCCGGGGCGCGACGGGGACTTCGTCAAGAAGCCCATGTCACAGTGCACCGGCCGGGAGATCCTGGACGAGGTGCTCCGGCATCTGCGCTTCGAGCAGCAGCGACAGCAGATCCTCGACGGGTCGGTCGTGATCCCGTCCCTGATGCCCTACATCACCAGCCAGTTCCTGGTCCGTTCGGGCGGGGACCGGCCGCGGGTGGTCCCCGAGGGCTCGACCAACCTCGCGTTCATCGGCCAGTACGCGGAAGTCCCCGACGACGTGGTCTTCACCGTCGAGTACTCCGTGCGCACGGCGTGGACGGCGGTGGCCGGCCTGCTCGGGCTCGACCGGCAGCCGCCGCCCGTCTACAAGGGGCAGCACAACCCCAAGGTGCTGGTCGAGGCGTTGCAGACGCTGCACCGGCGCTGACCGGCCGGCACCGGCTCGCCGAGCGCGAGGGCCGCGGTCCGCCAGGCGGCGGTGACGGCCTCGCGGGCCCGGTCCGTCGCCTCCGGCACCCGGTCGGGGAGCCGGAGCGGGACGCCGATGTGCACGTGGAGGCCGGGCCTGCGCAGCGGGGCGGTGGCGGCTCCGGCGAGCTGCTTGGCGCGGCTGCCGGAGCACAGGCGGCGGGCGCCGGCCTGGCCCACGGGGACGACGGGGGCTCCCGTCGCGGCGGCGAGCCGGGCCGGGCCGCTGCGGAAGGGGCCGGGCGCGGACTCCCCCGCGTCACGGCGGCCCGGCAGCCGGCCCTCGCCGTAGAGCAGCACGCTGCGGCCTGAGGCGAGGGCGACGGCCGCCGCGTCGAGGGAGTCGGCGGCGCGGTGGGTGCCCCGGTGGACGGCGATGTGGCCCTCGCGGCGCAGGGCGGGCCCGAGCAGCGGCACGCGCCACAGGCCGCTGGTGGCCAGGATGACGGGCTCGACCCCGTACCGGCGCAGCGCGGCGACCACGACGGCCGGGTCGGCGAGGGACGTGTGGTTGGCGACGAAGATGCTGCCCGCGGCGGGCCGTGCCACGGGGTCGGCGGTGACCGTCAGCCGCCCACAGGCGGGGACGACGGCGGCGGCGATTCGGCTGAGCATGGACGACCCCGTTCGGGTGGCGCGGTGGTGCCGCGGCGGTGGTGCTGTCCATGCTCGACCGGCCCGCGGGCCCGGTCATGAGTAGCCGTACTCACCGCCCGGGTGGGGCCGTGCTCAAGGTGTCGGCGGCTGCTTCAACTCGACCTCGACGAAGGCCAGTGGGGCGTCGCCGGAGTTGACGACGTCGTGCGCGCCGCCCGCCTGACGGGCGTACGACTCGCCGGTGCGCAGCGGCGACCGGGTCTGCGATCCGTCCGCGCCGAGCGCGGTGATCTCCCCGTCCGCCACCGGGACCACGACGTAGTCGTACGCGTGCACGTGGTGGCCCGTGGCCGCCCCCGGCGCGAAGTCCCAGCGGGTGACCCGGACCCGGTCGTCCTCGTACTGCAGCGTCGCCCGGGCCGCGGTCGGTTCCGCCATGGTCGCCTCCTCGTGCCGTGCCGTTCTCCGCATCGGCGACCCATGATGCCGGGTCAGTCCGCCGCGTACGCCTCGTAGTCCCTCCGGGCAACCGGAGTATGACCGAACGGTCACAGGATGCGGCCGGGGGAACGGACGGGGCACGGCGGGCATCTAGGAATCCGGTGGGGCCCGTCGGTGGGCGCCACCGGACGGATTCGGCAAGGCCGGCGGCCGTCCGCCACCGCATGACGGTGGCGGGCGGCCGCCGGGTGCGAGCGGCAAGGCGGGGCTGGGATGAAGGCAGTATCGGCGGCGGGCGGTTCCTCGGACACCCCGGAGACGGAACCCGAAACGGTGTCCGCTCCCGCTCAGCGCAACGCGACACAACCCGACCCCCGTGCCGAGCCGGCTCCCGCCACCGACCCCGCTGCCGCTGCCGCTGCCGCTACCCAGGCGGATCCCAAGCCCGATGCCAGCACCGAGGCGGCCCCCGAGGCCGGGGCCGGTGCTGGTCCCGAGGCCGGGGCCCAGGCGGGTGCCGAAGCCGAGCCCGAGGCCGGTGCCAAGCCCGGTACCCGTGCCGAGGCGGATGCCGAAGCCGAGGCCGAGGCCGAGGCCGAGGCCGGTGCCAAGCCCGGTACCCGTGCCGAGGCCGATGCCGAGGCCGGGACCGGGCCCGAGGCCGGTGCCGAGGCCGGTGCTGGTGCCGAGGCCGGTGCCCAGGCGGGTGCCGAAGCCGAGCCCGAGGCGGGTGCCAAGCCCGAGGCGGGTGCCGAGGCGGATGCCGAAGCCGAGGCCGGTGCCGAGCCCGATGCCGGTGCCGAGGCGGATGCCCGGGCCGAGGCGGATGCCCGGGCCGAGGCGGATGCCGGAGCCGAGGCGGATGCCGGGGCCGGGACCGAGCCCGAGGCCGGGACCGAGCCCGGTACCCGTGCCGAGGCGGGTGCTGAGGCCGAGGCCGATGCGAGTGCCCAGGCCGGGGCCGAGGGTGCCACCGACGCCGGGGGTGTTGAGGACACCAAGTCAGCGGACACGGACGGGACCGGGGTGCCGGCCGCGGCTGAGCCGGTGGGTGAAGGCGAGCCGGCAGCCGGGGCGGCTGACGGCGAGCAAGCCGGGACGCCTGCGGCGGCCGAGCCGGGGGACGCGGACGACGCTCCGGTTCTCGGGGACGCGGACGACTCTGCTGCCCCGGTGGAGGCGGAAGCGGCTGCGGACACCGCTCAGGAGGGGCCCGCCGCGGCGGACGAGGCTCCTGCGAGCGGCTCGCAGGCGGCGGTCGAATCGGCGGACACGGCGGCGGAGACGTCCGACGAGGTCGAGGAAGCCCCCGACAGCGCACCGGAGGGTGACGCCGAGCCCGGCGAGGGACTCGGTGACGCGGCACCGTCGGTCGGCGCGGCCGCCGATGGGCGGAAGGTGCCCTCCTGGGCGCGGGCCGACGAGAGCGATGCCGAGCGGACGAGCCAGTTCGTAGCGCTGAAGGACCTGGACGCCCCCGAGCCCCGCACGGCCCCGGCAACCTCCGTAACCCGCGCGATCCCCGCAACCCCCGCAACTCCCCCACCCCCCCCAACCCCCGCAACCCCCGCAACCCCCGCAACCCCCGCAACCCCCGCAACCCCCGCAACCCCCGCAACCCCCGCAACCCCCGCAACCAAGGCTCCCGTACCGGCCCCCGCCGGGCCGACCCGGCCGGCCGGGCCCGCCACACCCGCCGAGCCCACGGCAGCGGCACCGCTCGACCTGCTCGCCGAGCTCACCAACACCGCTCCCCCGCCCGAGACCCCCCGCCGGACCGCGCTGCGCCGCGTCAAGGTGTGGACGCCGATCCTGCTCGTCCTCGCCGGTGTTGTCACCGGCGCCCAGTTGCTGCGCCCGCTGCCGGCCCCGAAGCTCGTCGCGGCCGAACCCGTCCACACCCTCGACGGAACGTTCGCCATCCCCTGGCCCGCCAAGGGCCAGGGGGCCGTCCGCGTCCCCGGCTCCGGCGACATCGGCACGTTCGGCGAGCAGAAGCCGGTCCCCACGGCCAGCGTCGCCAAGGTGATGACGGCCTACGTGGTCCTCAAGGGCCACCCGCTGCGCAAGAACGAGCCCGGCCCCGACATCACGGTCGACGCGAAGGCCGTGGCGGACGGCACCTCCGAGCACGAGTCCCGGATCACGGGGCTCACCGCCGGGACGAAGTTCAGCCAGCAGGATATGCTCAAGATGCTGATGATCCCGTCGGGCAACAACGTCGCCCGGCTGCTGGCCCGTTGGGACACCGGGAGCGACAACGAAACGGCGTTCGTCGAGAAGATGAATGCCGCGGCCAGGGAACTCGGCATGAAGGACACCACCTACACCGACCCCAGCGGCCTCGACGCCGGTACGGTGAGCACCGCCGCCGACCAGCTCAAGCTCGCCGAGGCGGTCATGAAGGACGAGGCGTTCCGCACCGTCGTCGCCATGCCCAACGCCACCATCAAGGGGCTGCCGGAGCCGATCTACAACAACAACGACACCCTCCTCACGGCCAACGGCCTGAGCATCCGGGGCATCAAGACCGGCTCCAGCACGCCCGCCGGCGGCGCCCTGATGTGGGCGGCGTACAAGTCGGTCGGCGACGAGACCCCGCTGATCCTCGGCACGCTGATGGACCAGCGCGTGGACGGCCCGGACCCGGACGCGACGAACAGCCTCGCGCTCGTGAAGTCGAACAGCAAGAAGATCATCGAGGCGGTACGGGAGGCACTGGCGGCCGCCCCCGTCGTCCGCAAGGGCGAGACCGTCGGCTACGTCGACGACGGGCTCGGCGGCCGGACCCCGCTCGTGGCGACGAAGGACCTGAACGTGATCGGCGTACCGGGCCAGCGGCTGCGGATCTCGCTCGCGGTCGCCGCCGGAGCCAAGGGCGTGCCGCACACCGCCAAGGCCGGGTCCGAGGTCGGCGTACTGACGGTGGGTGACGGGGACGGGGCGAAGAGCGTGCCGGTGGCGGTGCGGGGCGAGCTGGCCGAGCCCTCGTTCGGAACCAGGCTCACCCGCCTCGGCTAGCACGGGCCCGAGGGGTCGTGCCGGGCCGGGAACCCCGGCCCGGCGCGGCGCATCGGTCAGAGGCCGCCAGTGGACAGCAGCTGGTTGGGGGTGCCCTTGCTGACGCTGGTCAGGACGTCCTTGGTGGACTCGTCATCGAGGAACGCGGCGACCTCACCCGGGGCTGCGTTCGGGTGTTCCGCCTTGTAGAGGGCGGCGACCCCGGCCACGTGCGGGGCGGCCATGGACGTCCCGTCCAGGGCGACGGCGCCGCCCCCGAGCTTGGCCGAGTCGATCTGCTGGCCGGGGGCGTAGAGGGACACGCACGTGCCGTAGTTGGAGAAGTCGGTCTCCTCGTCCCAGCGCGTGCTCGCCGCCACGGACACCGCGCGGGTCGCGGAGGCCGGGGAGATGCCGCAGGCGTCGACTGCGGAGTTGCCCGCTGCGATGACCGGCAGGACACCCGCGTCGGCCACGGCGTTCGCGGCGTTGTTCACGGCGTCGGACTTGTCCCCGCCCAGGGAGGCGTTCAGGACGGCCGGCTGCTTGGCGTTCTTGGCCACCCAGTCCAGCCCGGCGATGATCCCCGAGAACTCTCCCCTGCCGTCACAGCCGAGCACACGGACGCTGACCAGCTTGGCCTTGCGCGCGATGCCGTACGTCTTTCCGCCGACCGTGCCCGCGACGTGCGTGCCGTGACCCTGGCAGTCCTGCCCGTTCCGTCCGTCGTTGATGGCGTCGAAGCCGGGCACGGCTCGGCCACCGAACTCGGTGTGCTTGTAGTCGATCCCGGTGTCGAGGATGTATGCGGTCACGCCCGCGCCGTTGCCCTGGGTGGTGAAGTTGCCGTCGAGCGGCAGCGCAGACTGGTCGATGCGGTCGAGGCCCCAGGTCGAGGAGGGCGCCTTGACCGTGGTCGGGGTGGCGGGCTTCATCGGCGGCGCGAAGACCTGCGCGTCGGACTCCACCGACTTCACCCCGAGGCTCACCCGGACGATGTCCAGCTGGAGCGGGGTCAGCGGCACCGCGAACCCGTTCATCGCCGACTCGTAGACGAAGGTCGGCTTGAGCTTCAGCCGCTGCGCCAGCTTGGCCGCGTCCACGCCCTTGTCGAGGGTCACGATGTACTTGCCGGGAACGGCGTTGGGCGCGACGTACAGCGGGACCGGGGTCGGCTCCGGGGCGTCCGCGAACGCCGCGCCGGCGAGTGCGGGGGTCATCGCGATCAGGGCGGCGGTGGTCAGGCGCGCGAGCATGCGCATGGAGGAACTCCCTGGGAGGTGGGCAGGCGTCACGAAACGGCCGCCCCCTCGCAAGCACTCCGGGGCGCGGCCATCCTCTCCATCGGGTCCGTCCCGGGCGCGGCTTGAGGGGCCGCCCTCACATGGCCCAACGCCCGGCGGCGCCGCGCACGGCCTGTCGTACCAACCGCAGAAAGGATTAACCCCCTGCGCGGCAACGCCTGCCCCGTATCCTCACCAACTCCTTGCACAACCACCCGTACGGGCCAAAGGCCCTGGGCCCGGGCGGGCACGGAAGGTCGGGTCTCCGCCCGGGGCCGTGCCCGCCTGCCGGATCAGGCGCCGGGCGGTACCCGGGACGGACGGCCCGCGCCGCGCGTCAGCGAGTAGCCGAAGATGCCGGCGAGCCCGCCGAGCACCCCGCCGGCCGCGGTCCAGAGCCAGCGGTCCGACCACCAGCCGCCGGACCAGCCGTCCTCCGGCTCGCGCAGGGATCCGGTGACGGTGGCGGGGACCAGCGGTGCGGAGAGGGCGCCGTCGACGGCGTACGCGCCGCCGGTCTCCTTCACCGCGGCCTCGACGGCTGCCCGTACCGGCAGGCCGAGGTCCTCCTCCGGGAGGTCGGCGACCGTCAGGCGGACGTAGTAGCTGCCCGGCAGCGGATCGTTGGCCCACGGCTCGGCCGCGGCGCGGACCGTGCGCAGGGTGCAGGACAGTTCGACCGAGGCGGCTTCCTTGGCCGCGGCCTGGTTCTGCGTGCCGTAGGTGCAGGGCTGCCTGCGGCGCAGTCCGTCGTACACGTCGAGCCGCCAGGTGGCCGCGCCGTGCCGGGAGGCGGATTCGGGCAGTGTCACCTTGGCGCTGACCGTGACGCGCTGCTGGGCGTCGATGGGGAGCACCCAGTAGAGGTAGTCGCCGGTGGACGCGCCGGCCGTGGCCTGCTGGCCCGGGCGGAACGCCGTGGCGGTGCGGAAGCCGGTGCCCGCCTCGGTCGGGGCGGGCTCACCCTTGCCGGAGCTCGCGCTCGGGCTGGGGGTGGGGCTCGCCGCCGGGGTGGCCGCCGCGGCCGTGCCCGCCACCGCGAGGGCGGCGGCCGCGGTGAGCAGGGCGGCGGTCAGGGTGCGTACGGTACGCATCAGTTGGTCCTCCAGACGGAGATGCGCCAGCGCGAGATCCAGCCCCACACCAGACCGGCCAGCAGCCCGACGAGCGCCAGGGCCGCCAGCAGCCACCAGCCGCGTCCGAGGCCGAAGGCGGCGGCGTCGGAGGCTCCGTCGGGGCCGTCCACCAGCTCGATGGTCAGCTCGACGGGCATGCCCGGGGTGGTCTTGACGGACGCGGGGGCGGAGAAGGAGTTGCTGACCTGGATGCAGACGGTCTCCGCCGCCGGCTTCGCGTCCCCGTCCCCGTCCTCGCCGTCGACCTCGGCCTTCGGGTAGCGCAGGCCGGTGGAGACGACGTCGGTACGTCCGTCACCGGCCTCCGAGCCGCGTACGATCTCGCGGCCGTGGGTGGTCGTGGCGCGCAGCAGGACGCCGTAGTCGTTGTTGACGGCGCGGTCGGCGGCGATGCTCACCGAGGCGCGCAGCTCCTGGCCGGGGAGGACGTCCACCCGGTACCAGCGGTGTTCGCCGAAGGTCTCGCGGTCGCTGTAGAGGCCGGGCTTCAGCTGCGGGGCGCTCGCGCACTGCTTCGCGCCCTCGGTGGCCACCGGGTTGACGACGGGATCGGCGGCCCGGTCGACCAATTGGCGGACTCTGCTGGAGAGCTGGTCCTTGTGCTGCACCGAGGTGTACGTACCGCCGGTGGCCTCGGCGATGCAGGTGAGCTGGGCCCGGGTCTTGGCGTCGGGGACCAGGCCGAGGGTGTCGATGACCAGGTGGATGCCCTTGGCGGCGATGTCGCGCGCCACCTCGCAGGGGTCGAGCGGGGCGCAGGTGTCCTCGCCGTCGGTGATGAGCACGATCCGCTTGGTGGCGTCGCCGCCGTCGAGGTCCTGGGCCGCGGCGAGCAGGGCGGGCCCGATCGGCGTCCAGCCGGTGGGGGCGAGGGTGGCGACGGCGGTCTTCGCCTCGGTCCGGTTCAACGGCCCGACCGGGTACAGCTGCTTGGTGTCCTTGCAGCCGAGCGCCTTGTCCTCGCCGGGGTAGGTGGCCCCGAGGGTCCGTATGCCGAGCCGGACCTCGTCGGGGACCGCGTCGATGACCTCGTTGAAGGCCTGCTTCGCGGCGGCCATCCGGGACTGGCCGTCGATGTCGGTGGCCCGCATGGAGCCGCTGACGTCGAGGACGAGATCGACCTTGGGGGGTTCCTTCGCCGTCGGTCCGTCGGCGGCGGTGGCGCTCGCCGGGAAGAGCCCGACGGCCAGGGCGACGAGCAGGCCGCACGCCCCGGCCGCCAGCCGTTTTCTTGTGATCATCGCCGGATCGTATTGAGGATCGTCCGCCAATCCAAAACGGGCTCGGGGCACCGGCTTTCGGACGGCCGCCGCGCCGTCCTCCCGGCACGCGGGGGGTCTGGCCCCTGAGTATTCCGGTGCGGGAACGAAGGGTGCCTTCTAGGGTGCGGGGATGGGTTCCCGTACTTTTCGCATCATCGTCCGCGGCTCCTTCGACGGGCTCACGCCCGACCGGCGGGCCGAGGACCCGTCGCCGGCTCCGCCGGGCGAGCGGCAGCGCCTGGAACAGGCCGCCCGGGCCGGCGGCCGCTCATGACGGTGCAGTGGGTCAGGCTCGAACTCGACGTCGACGTCTTCGACGCGGACCGCTTCCAGGGGTACGTGGAGCGGTGCCGCGAGAGCGGGATCTCCTTCACCACGATGGCCGAGTTGGGGGACGGTCCGGCCGAGCGCAGTGCGCTCTACGAGCTGAACAAGGAGTGCTCGGCGGACATCCCCGGCCGGGGCCCTTTCCACACCTTCGACGCGTACACGCGGCTGCGGCTGGAGGTGGACTCGTACGATCCGCGCGGGATCGTCCTCGCGCGGGACGGCGACGCCTGGATCGGGATGGCCGCGACCTCGGACCACCGGAATGCGGGCTTCGTCTTCAACGAGATGACGGGTGTCCGGGCGGAGTACCGCGGCCGGGGCGTGTCCCTCGCCATGAAGACGCTCGGGATCGGCTTCGCGGCGCTGTGCGGAGTCGGCCGGATCCGGACCGTCCACCACCCGGCCAACGCGACGGTGATCGCGATGAACCGGAAGCTGGGCTACGTCGATGCGGAGTGGGACTACCCCTGATCGGGCGCGGCGGGGGCGGCGGGCGCGGCCGGCACCGCGAAGGTGGTCGCGAGGTGCGCGCGGAGCGCCTGCGGGGTGGGCGGGGAGAGGCGCGCGCCGAGGTATCCGTCCGGGCGGATGACGAAGGCCGTGGGCTGCCGGGCCGCGTAGTGGCGGGCGAACTCGGAGGCGCTGTCGCGGTAGGCCGGCAGTCCGTCGGGGGCTGACGGGGCGTCGGCGGCGAGGAGCGCCCAGGTGTCCATCCGGCCTCCGGAGCACTCCCGGGCCGTCCGCGCGAGTTCGACGAAGCCCCGGCCGTCCCCGTAGAGCAGCAGCACGTGTCCGCGGTCGCGCAGGAGGTCGTACAGGCGCAGCGGGTAGGCGGTGATCTGCCCGGTGAGGCCGGCGCAGTCGGGTGCCCGGTCGCCCGGCCGGGGTCCGGGGCCCTCGCCGGGCGGGCCGGTGATCGGGCCGTCCCGGTAGCCGAGGAGCAGTTGGGCCTCGCGCATCATCACGGTCTCCGGGTCGTCCGGGTCGGCCTGGACTCCCTGGGCGGCGTGGCGCACGGTGCGGCTCACGACCTCCTCGCCGATGGGCCTGCGTTCGGCGTCGTAGCTGTCGAGCAGGGCGGGGTGGGCGACCCCCTCGACGGCCAGTGCGAGCTTCCAGGCCAGGTTCCAGGCGTCCTGGATGCCGGTGTTCATGCCCTGGGCGCCGGTCGGCGGGTGGATGTGGGCCGCGTCCCCGGCGACGAAGACCCGGCCGTCCCCGTACCGGTCGACGATGCGGTGGCTGATGCGGAACACGGAGGCCCAGCGGATGTCGGAGACGGTGGTCGGGCGCGGCGACAGCCGGTCCAGGACGGTCTGGATGTCGGGCAGTTCGGGGGCCCGGCTGGTCTGCAGCCCGTGCTCGATGCCGTCGGGGTCCTCCTGGGCCTGCCGGGCGGTGGAGAGTTCGGGCGGCACCATCATCGACATCCGGTAGCGGCCCGGTCCGGGCAGCGGGATGCACACCAGGATGTCGTCGACGGCGCCGGAGGCGTCGCGGTGCATGGAGCGCACGCCGTACCCGTGCGGGAGGTCCCAGTCGACCCGCACGTCGGCGAGCATGTACTCCTCGGGGAAGGCCCCGCCCTCGAAGCCGAGCCCGAGCCCCTTGCGGACGATGCTGTGCGCGCCGTCGCAGCCGACGAGGAACCGGGTCCGTACCTCCTCCTCCGCTCCGGAAGGGGTGCGGACCCTGCCGGTCACGCCTTCGGCGTCCTGGGCGAAGGTCACCAGCTCGGTGCCGCGTTCGACCTCGGTCCCGAAGCGGGCCAGGAACTCGGCGAGGATGCGCTCGGTCTCGTACTGCGGCAGGGCCGCGAACCCGTACGGGACCTCGGGCGGCAGGACGAGGTCGATGCGGGGCTGTTCGGCCCCGTTGACGTACGTCAGTTGCCCGCGCATCGGGACGGCCGCGTCCAGAGCGGCGCGGACCAGCCCCATCCGGTCCCACACCTCCAGGGTGCGCGGCTGGATGCCCACGGCCTTCGCGAACGGAAGCCGGGCGGGCAGGCGGTCGACGATCCGGCAGGAGACGCCGCGCCTGCGCAGCTCCGCGGCCGCGGTCAGCCCGACCGGGCCGGCGCCGACGACCAGTACGTCCGTTGCGTAGGCGTGCGCCATGGGCGCCTCCCGGCGTGCGGCCCCCGTACGAGTCAACTGTCACTCCATGGTGGCCGCCCGCCCCGCGTCCGGCATCCCCGGCCGATCACGACGGCTGCTACTCGATGACGAGGTCCACGGCGATGTTGCCGCGCGTGGCACGGGAGTACGGGCAGACCTCGTGCGCCTGCTTCACCAGCAGGGTGCCGGTCTCGCCCGCCAGGGACTCGGGGAGCTCGACGCGCAGGACCACGCCCAGGCCGAAGCCGGCGCCGTCCTTGCCGATGGAGACCTCCGCCGTGACCGAGACCTCGCTGGTGTCGGCCTTGGCCTGGCGGCCGACGAGGCCGAGCGCGCTGGCGAAGCAGGCCGCGTAGCCGGCGGCGAAGAGCTGCTCGGGGTTGGTGCCCTGGCCGTTGCCGCCGAGCGCCGGGGGCATGGCGAGGGCGAGGTCGAGCTGGCCGTCGGAGCTGACGGTGCGGCCCTCGCGGCCGTTGGCGGTGGCGACAGCGGTGTACAGCGCGTCCATGGGAGGTCCTCTCGCAGAAATGAACCGGTGCGGCGGCCGGTGGTCGACCGCGCTCCACCAGTAGAGCACGCAATTAAATTGTGCACAACTAAATGCCTCGCAAGACGACCCCGCGTACACTGGCCCTCATGACCGAGCAGCCCACCGCCACCCGCCCCGACCAGGACTTCCTGCGCCTGGACGGCCAGATCTGCTTCGCGCTGAACGCCGCGAGCCGCGCCTTCGGCGGCCTCTACCGCGTCGTCCTCAAGGACCTCGGGCTCACCTACCCGCAGTACCTGGTGATGCTGGTGCTGTGGGAGCACGGCGAGCTGCCGGTCAAGGAGATCGGGCAGCACCTGCGGCTGGACTCCGGAACGCTGTCCCCGCTGCTCAAGCGGCTGGAGGCGGCCGGCCTGGTGCGCCGCGAGCGCAGCGTCGAGGACGAGCGGTCCGTGCACGCCCACCTCACCGAGGAGGGTGCCGCGCTGCGCGCCCGCGCGGTGGAGGTACCGCGGCGGATCGCCACCGCGACCGGTTTCGACCTGGCCGAGATCGTGGACCTCCAGACCCGCCTGAACCGCCTCACCGCCGCCCTCGACGCCGCCGTCCCGGAGGACGCCGCCTGACCGGACCCGCGCCGCCGACAGGACGCCGCCCGGCCCCCTCGCCACACTGGGACCAGGAGGTACGCGATGGACCCGGTTGCGGCGCTGGACCGGATCGCCTTCCTGCTGGAGCGCGCGCAGGCGCCCACCTACCGGGTGCGGGCCTTCCGGACGGCGGCGGCCGCCCTCGTACGGATGGGTGAGCGCGAGACGGCCGAACGGGCCGGGGCCGGCTCCCTGGAGGCCGTCAAGGGCATCGGCCCCAAGACCGCCCAGGTGGTCCGGGAGGCGCTGGCCGGGGCGGTACCGGCCTATCTGCAGACGCTGGAGGACGAGGCCGCCGCCCTCCCCGAGGGCCCGCCGGCCACGCCCGCCGCCACCGCGCTGCGGGCGGCCCTGCGCGGCGACTGCCACGTGCACTCGGACTGGTCCGACGGCGGCAGCCCGATCGACGTGATGGGACGGGCGGCGGCCGCGCTGGGACACGAGTACGCCGTGCTCACCGACCACTCGCCGCGGCTGACGGTCGCCCGCGGGCTCTCCCCGGAGCGGCTGCGCGAACAGCTGCGGGTGGTGGCCGAGCTCAACGAGACCTGGGCCCCCTTCCGGCTCCTCACCGGCATCGAGTGCGACATCCTGGACGACGGGTCGCTGGACCAGGAGCCGGAGCTGCTGGAGCAGCTCGACCTCGTCGTCGGATCCGTCCATTCGAAGCTGCGGATGGAGTCCCGCGCGATGACGCGGCGGATGCTGGCGGCCGTGGGCAATCCCCTGATGGACGTGCTGGGGCACTGCACGGGGCGGCTGGTGACCGGACGGACCCGGCCCGCCTCGGAATTCGACGCCGAGGCCGTCTTCGCGGCGTGCGCGCAGGCCGGTACCGCCGTGGAGATCAACAGCCGGCCGGAACGGCTGGACCCGCCCCGGCGGCTGCTGCGCCTCGCCGTGGCGGCCGGCACGCTGTTCTCGATCGACACGGACGCCCACGCCCCGGGCCAGCTGGACTGGCAGATGCTGGGCTGCGAACGGGCCGTGGAGTGCGGCGTCCCGCCCGAACGCATCGTCAACACCTGGTCGGCGGACGAGCTCCTGACCTGGACCGGTACTCGCCGCGTCCCCTAGTGCTGTGACCGGAAAGGTTCACCGGGTCGCGGCGCCCGGCAAACCTTTCCGGCCACAGCACTAGCCGCGCAGTTGGACCACCAGCAGCAGGACGTCGGCTCCGGCGACCGCCAGCACCGCCAGGAACGGGAGCCGGCCGGCGGGGCGGCGGGCGGCGAGGAGCACCGCCGCCGCCGTCGCGGTCAGCAGGAGCCGGCCGTACGGTGTCACCGGCCCCGGCGGTCCCACGACCAGGACGGCGGCCGAGCCGAGGACCAGGAGCCCCGCCACCGCGGCCGCGCACCGGGGGCCGAGCCGCTGCGGGAGCCCCACGACCCCCGTGGCCAGGTCGTCGCCGACGTCGGGCAGCACGTTCGCGAAGTGCGCGCCGGCGCCGAGCAGGGCCGCGGCGGCCGTCAGCCACATCGGAGGCCAGGGCGCGCCCGGCAGGCCGAGGGTGAAGAAGGCGGGCAGCAGGCCGAAGGCCAGGGCGTACGGGAGCCAGGAGGCGGCCGTGCCCTTCAGGCGCAGGTTGTACGCCCAGGCGGCCGCCACGCCGGTCAGGTGCACGGCGCCGGCGAGGAGCCCGCCGGCCAGCGAGAGCGGGACGCAGGCCAGCAGGGCCAGGGCCGCCGCCCGGGACACGGCGGCGGGTGACACCGTACGGGCGACCAGGGGTTTGTCCCGGCGGCCGGCGGCCAGGTCGCGCCGCAGGTCGGCCCGGTCGTTGCACCAGCCCACCGAGAGCTGCCCGGCGGCCACCGCGCCCACGGCGACGGCGCCTCCCGCGAGGCTCCGCCCGGCGGCGGTCGCGAGCGCCACGGCGAAGAGGGTCACGGCCGCCGCCGGTACCGGGTGGCATGCCGCGGCCAGGCCTGCGGCCGTACCGCCTCGGGGTCCGGCCGCCGGGGCGGCGCCGGATCGGGGCGGTCGTCCGGTCTCTGCGGTTCGTCCGGTCTCTGCGGTTCGTGCGGGCACGGCGACACGCTAGGCGACGCCGCGCCCGATGCGCCTGATTCATAACGATGTGTCAGTTATTTCCTATGGTGAACGAATGACACGTGTTCTGGCAGTGCGCAGCGTGTTCCCGCCCCATCTCCACCGGCAGTCCGAGATCACGGCAGCGCTGGCCCGCCTCCTGCCGCCCGGCTCCGACCGGGCCCTGCTGCGCCGGGTCCACGCCTCCACCGGGGTGCGCTCTCGGCATCTCGCGCTCCCGCTGGAGCGGTACGGACCCGCGAACGACTTCGGCGCGACGAACGCGCTCTTCGTCGAGGTGGCCCTGGAGCTCGGCGCCCGGGCCCTCGAACTCGCCCTGGCCGACGGCGGCCTGCCGGCCGGCGAGCTCGACCTCGTCATGTCGACGACGGTGACCGGGCTCGCGACCCCCTCGCTGGAGGCCCTCCTCGCCGACCGCGCCGGCCTGCGCCCGGACGTGAAGCGGGTGCCGCTCTTCGGCCTCGGGTGCGCGGCCGGCGCCGCCGGTGTCGGCCACGTCCACGACTACCTGACGGGCCGGCCGGGCCACGCGGCGCTCCTCCTGTCGACGGAGCTCTGCTCGCTCACCCTCCAGGCCGCCGACAGCTCCATGGCCAACCTGGTGGCCGGGGCCCTCTTCGGCGACGGGGCGGGCGCCCTGCTGGCGGTGGGCCGCGACCACCCCCTGCACGCCGCCGGAGCCGGACCGGAGGTGGTGGCCGCGCGCAGCCGCCTCTACCCGGGCACCGCGCACCTGCTCGGCTGGGACATCGGCCACTGGGGCATGCGCATGGTCCTGGGCCGCGAACTCCCGGACCTGGTCCGGCTGCACGTGGCCGAGGAGGTCGAGACCTTCCTCGCCGCGCACGACCTGAAGCCCGCGGACGTCGACGCGTGGATCTGCCATCCGGGCGGCCCCAGGATCCTCGACGCGCTCGCCGAGGCGCTGGGGCTGCCCGAGCCGGCCTTCGCGGCGAGCCGGCGCTCGCTGGCGGCCGTCGGCAACCTCTCCTCGGCCTCGGTCCTGCACATCCTGGGCGGCATCCAGACCGCGGGTCCGCCGCCGCCCGGGTCGGTCGGGCTGATGCTCGCCTTCGGGCCGGGCTTCGCCTCCGAACTCGTCCTGCTCCGCTGGTGACCGACGACTGGTGATCGCATGCCCATGCCCATGTCCCTCTCCGTGCCCGTGCCCATGTCCGCGTTCGAGGCCATGCCCACGTCCATGACCCTGTACCTGCTGCTGATCGGCCTCGTCGCGATCGAGCGGCTCGCCGAGCTGATCACCGCCCGCCGCCACAGGGCGTGGACCCTGGCCCAGGGCGGCCGCGAGTACGGCCGCGGCCACTATCCGGCCATGGTCTTCCTGCACACCGTGCTGCTGGTGGGCTGCGTGGTGGAACCCTTGGCCGCCCACAGGCCGTTCCTGCCCGCGCTCGGCTGGTCGGCCCTCGCCCTGACCGTGGCGGCCCAGGCCCTGCGCTGGTGGTGCATCGCCAGCCTCGGAACGCGCTGGAACACCCGGGTGCTCATCGTGCCCGGACTGCCGCTGGTGGAGACGGGTCCGTACCGGCTGCTGCGCCACCCCAACTACGTGGCGGTCGTCGTGGAGGGCTTCGCGCTGCCGCTGGTGCACACCGCCTGGCTGACCGCGCTCGGCTTCACCGTGCTCAACCTGGTGCTGCTGCGCGTCCGGATCGGCTGCGAGGAGTCCGCGCTGACGGACGGCGGGCGCCTGCGCGCCCCTGCCTCCAGGCCCTCGGCGGGCTCCCGGTCGTGATCGACCTGCTGATCGCGGGCGGCGGTCCGGCCGGGCTGGCCACCGCCATCCACGGCGCCCTGGCAGGCCTGGAGGTCGTGGTCGTGGAGCCGCGGCCCACCCCGATCGACAAGGCCTGCGGGGAGGGTCTGATGCCGGGTGCGGTACGCCGCCTGCGGGAGCTGGGCGTACCCGTGGCCGGGCAGCCCTTCCACGGCATCCGCTACCTCGACGCGGTGGGCGGGCGGCACGCGGAGGGGTTGTTCCGCTCCGGCCCCGGGCTCGGCGCCCGGCGGACGGAGCTCCAGGCCGCGCTCGCCGGACGCGCCGCCCAGCTGGGCGTACGGGTGGTCCGGCGGCGCGTCGAGGAGGTCCGCCAGGACGACGGGCGCGTCAACGCCGCCGGTCTCACGGCGCGTTACCTCGTCGCCGCGGACGGCCTGCACTCCCCCGTCCGGCGCGGCCTCGGCCTCGCCGTGCCGCCCCCGCCCGGCCGGCCGGCGCGCTACGGCCTGCGCCGCCACTACGCCGTCGAGCCGTGGAGCGACCTGGTGGAGGTCCACTGGTCGGCCCACTGCGAGGCCTACGTCACCCCGCTCGGGCCCGACCGGATCGGCGTGGCCGTCCTGACCGCGGATCGCGCCCCCTTCGACGTACAGCTGGCCCGCTTCCCGCTGTTGGCGGCCCGGCTGCCCCCTCCCCGCGGCGCGCCGGTGCGCGGGGCCGGGCCGCTGCGCCAAGGGGCTCGCGTACGGGTGGCGGGACGGGTGCTGTTCGTCGGGGACGCGGCGGGGTACGTGGACGCGCTGACCGGGGAGGGCCTGACCCTGGCCGTGACGGCGGCGGGCGAACTGGTGCGCTGCGTGCGGGCGGGCCGGCCGGAGGCGTACGAGCGGGCCTGGCGCGAGCTGTCACGCAGTTACCGCACGCTCACCGCGTCCCTCTTGTGGGCGCGTCACCGGCCCCGGCTCGCCCGGCGGATCGTGCCGGCGGCGGCCGGGCTCCCCCGGGTGTTCACGGGGGCGGTGAACCTCCTCGCCGGAACATGACCCGAACAGATGGGAAGGACCGGAACATGGAGCGGCACCCCGCGCCCGTGGCGCGGGGTGCCGCTCGCTTCACCGCTCGCTCAGGCCGAGTCCTCCTGACGGCTCCTCAGCGCCAGGCCCGCGAGAACGGCACCGACCGCGGCGCACAGCACCGCGAGGACGCCGGCCCAGGCCTGCGACCCGCCCACCGCCCCGGCCAGGGGGTCGAAGTCCACCGTGCCGCCGAGCACGTGCAGGGCGACGACTCCGACGGCCGTGGCCGCCCCGGCCCGCCACACCATCGTGGTGTCCCGGACCGCCAGCAGCGCGCCCAACCCGAGGCACAGCACGGTGGCGAGGAGCGGCAGGACGTCGGCGGGCGCCGCGGTCGGCACGACCGTCAGGTCCCTGGGCAGGTGCAGGGCGCCGCTGACGAGCAGGGCCAGTACCACCGACCAGCGCAGGACGTGCCGCAGCAGCGGCGTGCCGGCCGGTTCCGCCTCGGGCTCGCCGCGCCCGCGGCCGGTGCGCCCGCGCGGCTCCTCGTACGGGGCGTCGTACAGCTCCATGTACGGGGGCTCGTACGGCTCCTCGGACATCTCGGGCTCCTCTTCCGCCGTCTGCCGCGCCGTCCGCTCCTCCGGCCGGCCCTGACGCCGCTCCTCGGTGCCCAGGATGGTCACCAGCAGGGCCACGTCCTCGATGGGCCGTCCGACGGCGGCGGCGCGCAGGGTGATGTCCGCCTCGACCACCTGGTGCGGGGCCTCGCCCAAAAGGGCGACCATCCGCTGCACTTCGTGCACGGGCCGGGTCACGGCTGCCGCGCGCAGCGCCTCGTGTCCGGGGTTGGGCAGCTGGCCGGACTCCGTGAGGAGGCTCACCAGGGCGGTGACCTCTTCGAGCGGGCGGCAGGTGGCCGCCTCTTCCAGCAGGGTGTGTACGGGACGGGTGCGCGGAGCGCCGAGTGCGCCCGGTGCGGGGGTGTCGGGGATCTCTTGGCGGTCCGAGTGTTTCGTCGCCGCGAGGGTGATGGGGTCATTCATGAAAAGCTCCGTTCGCCGACACGCGGGTCTACACATCGCGAGCCGGTCATCGTGCGTCATGGGAAGCGCACGCTTTGTTACATTTAGTGCCAGTCCCGTCCACTGCGCCATTCGGGGCGGGCAAACGGGGGGCCGCCCGGGGCTCCACGGCGAAAGGGCGTCACCCGTGCCCGACATGCGCGAGTTCCGGCGCCGGTGCGTGCTGCCGCTGCCCGTCGTACTGCTGCTCGTGGCCGGGGCGGCCGGGCCGACCCGGCCCGTCGTGGACACCGACGCGGGTCGGGTGCGCGGCCGGGCGCACGGCGCCTACAGCACCTTCGAGGGCGTCCCGTACGCCGCTCCCCCGGTCGGCGCACGGCGCTGGCGGCTCCCGGAACCGGCCCCGCGCTGGAAGGGCGTGCGCGAGGCGGGCGCCCCCGGCGCGCACTGCGTGCAGCTGCCCGCGATCGGGCCGGGCGGGCCGAGCGGCTCGGAGGACTGCCTCCACCTCAACGTCACCGCGCCCTCGGGCGGCGTCGGCCGGAGCGGGGCGCGGCCGGTGATGGTCTGGTTCCACGGCGGCGGCTTCGTCAACGGCTGGGGCGATCAGTACCGGCCCGAGCGGCTGGCCGTCGAGGGCGACGCCGTGGTCGTGACCGTCAACTACCGGCTGGGCGTCTTCGGCCTGTTCGGCCATCCGGAGCTCGGCGGGGCCCCCGACTTCGCACTCGCCGACCAGCAGGCGGCGCTGCGCTGGGTGCGGGCCAACGCCGGCCGCTTCGGCGCGGATCCGCACGACGTCACCGTGTTCGGCGAGTCGGCGGGCGCCCTCAGCGTCTGCGCCCACCTCACCTCACCGGCCTCGGCGGGCCTCTTCCGGCGGGCGATCGTGCAGAGCGGATCGTGCTCGACCACGATGCCGCCGCGGTCGCTGCTGCCCGGCCGCGGCGCCTACGAGCCCTTCGCGCCGGAGTCGCGCACGGTCGCGGAGGGCGTCGCGGCGGCGGCCCGGCTCGGCTGCGGGGACACCGCCGGGGTACTGGACTGTCTGCGCCGGCTGGACGCGGGGACGCTGGCCACCCCGGAGCTGACGCAGACCTTCTCAGCGGTCTCCTACGGCAATGCCCTGCTGCCGCTGGAACCCCGGCGGGCGCTGGAGGCCGGGCGGTTCCACCGGGTGCCGGTGATGCAGGGCACCACCCGGGACGAGATGCGGATCTTCGTCGGGCAGACCCTGGCGCAGGAGCCGATCGGCGACGGGGCCGCCTACCGGGCCCGGCTGGAGCGGTCCTTCGGCGCCGATACCGCCCGGGCCGTCGAGGCGGCCTATCCGGTGTCCCGGTACCCGACGCCGGCGGCGGCGTGGGCCGCCGTGCTGTCCGATGCCTCGTTCACCTGCCCGACGCTGCGGGACAGCGGTGCGCTCGCCCGGCACGTGCCGACGTACGACTACCTGTTCAGCGACGGCGACGCGCCCAACTTCACGGGTCTGCCACCGGTGCCGGGGCTGCCGTACGGCGCCTCGCACGGCTTCGAACTGCCCTACCTCTTCACGCTGGCACCCCTGACGGATCCGCAGCGCGGGCTCGCGGACCGGATGATCGGCTACTGGACCCGCTTCGCCCGTACCGGCGTGCCGGGTGCGGCGGGCGCCCCCGACTGGCCGCGCTACGGGGCACCGGGCTCGGTGCTGTCCCTGGCGCCGGGACCGGACGGCATCCGCACGCTGGACGCGCGGGCCGCACACCACTGCGCGCTCTGGGACGCGCGGTGGCCGGGAGTCACCACGGCTGGGTGAGGAGGACGGAACCGTCGGTGGTGCGGATGGTCACGGTTCCCTTGTCGCCGTAGACCCCGTGCCGCCAGGCGGTGAACAGCTGGGCCAGGCGCTGGGCCACGGTCTTGAGGCCCTCGTCGTTGAGGTTGGTGCCGGAGAAGGTGATCCTCGCCTCGCCGATCGCGCTCACCTTGCGGACGCGGGTCTCCTTGACGGCGTTCCGGTCGAGGGAGCCGTCGTCGCCCTTGGTGAGGTGGGCTTCCACGTAGGTCTTGAAGTCCCGGGTCATGTCGAACCAGTCCGCCGGACCGCAGGGGCCGCCGCCGTTGCCCATCTCGCCGTCGGTGGGGGGTCCGGCGTAGCCGCCGGTCTCCTGGTCGGTGGGCGGGCCCGCGTAGCCGCCCGTCTCCTGATCGGTGGGAGGCCCGGCGTAGCCGCCGGTCTCCTCGTCGGTGGGCGGACCCGCGTAACCACCCGTCTCCTCATCGGTCGGGGGCCCGGCGTACCCGCCCGTCTCCTCATCGGTGGGCGGACCCGCGTACCCGCCCGTCTCCTCGTCCGTCGGCGGGCCCGCGTAGCCCCCGCTCCCCTCGTCCGTCGTCTCGTCCGTCGTGTGGTCGAGTCCGCAGTCCGTCGGGCTGAGCGTGGGCACCGGGGCCGGCCCCGCCGCCTGTCCCGCGCGCGTGGCTCCGCACGCCGCCAGCAGGGCGCACAGGAGCCCCGCCACCACCACTCGCCCGGCCGTCCCGGAAACCGCTGCCTTCGTCATGGTCATCCCCCTCGGTCATGGAGAGGGGATCGACTCGCTCCCGGTTCCCTTCCACGGGGCTACGGTGGCGTCATGACCGGATTCGCGGCGCGCCCGCTGCTCTTCCTCGACGTCGACGGGCCGCTCATCCCGTTCGGGGCGGGCCCGTACCCGCAAGGGGACGACGCCAATCCGCTGCTCGCCCGGGTCGATCCGGCGCTCGGGCCGTTGCTGGCGGCGCTGCCCTGCGAGCTGGTGTGGGCCACGACCTGGATGGACGAGGCGAACGAGTGCATCGCGCCCCGGCTCGGCCTGCCCGAGCTGCCCGTGGTGGCCTGGCCGGAGCCCTCCGACGAGGACGGGGCGGGCGGGATCCACTGGAAGACCCCCGCCCTGCTGGCGCACGCCGCGGGACGGGACTTCGTCTGGGTGGACGACGAGATCAGCGGCGCCGACCGGGCCTGGGTGGCCGCCCGGCACCCCGGTCGGGCCCTCCTCCACCGGGTGGATCCCGGCCGGGGGCTCACCGAGGCGGACTTCGGCGCGCTGCGCGCGTGGTGCGGTCATCCGGCCCAGGAGGCGGCGACCAGGGAGCGTTCCGCCGCCGCGAGGTGGGTGGCCGAGGCCAGCCAGGCCCAGGCGTAGGCGTCCGCCGAGGGGTCGGCGAGGCGGCCGAAGGCGTCGCGGGGACGGCGGTCGGCCTCGGCGGCCAGGGCGGCGGCGAGCTCCGCGGCCGATGTGAGCCCGGCCCGGCGCAGCGGACCGTACGCGGCGAGGGGTTCGGTGCCGCGCGCCGCTTCGGCCACGGCGCGCCGGCCGCCCGCGACCCCGGTCTCCAGGAGGCGGCGTACGCGCCACAGCGGGGAGTCCGCGAGCGGATCCGGGTCGGCGGCCGGTGTCTCCTCCGGGGCGGGGCCGGTCTGCCGGGGCGGGAAGTGGGCGCCCTGGAGGCGGTCGTAGCCGAGGTCCGCGCGGTCCAGCCACTCCTCGGGCAGCCGCAGGGTGTAGTCCGCACCCGGTACGGGGCCGACGGCGAGGGGGCGCAGGGTGGCGGCCCGGTCCAGGTCGGGGCGGCCGAGGACGCGCAGCCGCAGACCGGGGTACGAGGCGAGGCGGCGCAGGTTCTCGGTGTGCGCGAGCTCCGGGTGGGGGTGCGCGGGCCGCAGCCGCAGCAGGGGTGCGCCCGGCCGTGCCTCGCGGGCCAGGAGGTGTTCCCCGGCGGCGCCGACGACGGTGACCTCGCAGCCGAGCAGGGCGGGCTCGGCGCCCTCCGGGTCGGCCTGTCGGCGGGCGAAGCACTCGGCGACCGCCTCGGCCGCGGGGCGGGCGAAGAGGGCCGCGGCAGGCTCCCCGGTCCACGGCGTGCCGCGCAGCGGGGTCGCCCTGACCTCGCGTCCGGCACCGAGGCGGCCCTCCGCGGAGACGGTCGCGCCGACGATGCGCAGGCCGCCGCGGGCGAGTCCGGCATGGTCGAGGGTGGCGCCGCCGAGGGCCACTGAGGCCGAACCCGCCCCGCGGGCCCGGGCCAGGCCGCCGGGGCGCACGTCGGAGACCGAGTAGGGCGTGCCGTCCGGGGCGAGGAGGTGGGTGACCACTCCCCCGTATCCGGTGGCGGAGAGCACGGGTTCGCGGCACAGGCCGTACACCTGGAGGCTGCCGCCGGGCGCGTAGGCGCGGCGGGCGGTGCCGGTCAGCGCGGGGCCGGCCGAACCGGCGGCCAGCAGCCCCGCGGTGTGCAGGAGTTCGCGGAATGCCGCGGTGAGGTCGCCGAGCCGGTGGGCGGCCCGCCGGTCCCGGGCCGCGCGCAGGCCCCGTACCACCCGTAGGGCGGCGGCCTCGGCGCGCGGCAGTCCGGCGAGCCGGGCGGTGTGCGCGGCGCGCAGCAGCTCGGCCTGGACCACGGCCCCGCCGGCGGTGACTCCGGCGGCGAGGGCCTCGGCGGCCGCCTGCCAGAGGGCGGCCGCGGCGCCGAGCTGGGCCTCGGTGGGAGCGGCCGGGGCGGGCTGCTCGGCCTGCTCGGCGGTCTCCGCGGGCTTGGCCGTCGCCGGCTCTCCCCCCGCGGCGGCCGGAGCGGCGTCCGCGAGCGGGGCCGCGCCGAGGGCGGCGGCCCGGTGGAGGCAGCGCGGCGCCAACAGGCAGCTGCACACGGCCTGTTCGGCTCCGGTGACGGCCCCCTGGGGGCCCGGGCTCAGCGTGACGACGGCGTCCTCGCCGAAGCGGATGGTGACGCTACCGTCCTCCGCGCGGACGGCGTGCGCCGCGCAGCTCTCGGTGGCGGCGTCCAGCTTCTTGCGCAGCCGGGCGGTGAGGTTCTCGACGGCTTCGGCGAGCACCTCGGGGGCCACGGGCGGCAGTGGGGCATGCTGCGGGCTCAACGGGGCTCTCCACGGAGACGGTCGCCCACCCAGCGGGCGAGGGCGAGGGGGCTGAGGGCGGCCACCGGCATGCCGGCCGCGACGAGTTGTTGTGCGACGGGGACCGAGTAGCGGGGCGTGCCCGCGTCGTCGAGCGCGGCGCAGCCCAGCAGGTGTGCGCCCGACGCGGCGAGGGCGCGGACCTCGCCGAGGAGGCCGCCGATCGGGGCGCCCTCCTCGAAGTCGCTGACCACGACGACGAGGGTGCGGCTCGGGACGGTGATCAGGGAGCGGGCGTGGGCGAGGCCGGCGGCGATGTGCGTACCGCCGCCGACGCGGACCTCGAGGAGGAGGGAGAGCGGGTCGTCGACCCGGTCGGTGAGGTCCACGACCTGGGTGGAGAAGGCGAGGAAGTGCGTGGAGAGGGTGGGTACGCCGCCCAGCACGGCCGCGGTCAGCGCCGACCAGATGACGGAGGCCTCCATGGAGCCGGAGACGTCGACGACGAGGATCAGCCGCCAGTCGGCCTCGCGGCTCGCCCGGGTGCTGAAGACGGGGCGCTCCGGGACGACGACCACACTGCCGTCGGGCCGCCGCCGGGTGTGCGCGAGGTTGGCGCGCAGGGTGCGGGCCAGGTCGAGGCGGCCGCCGGGGCGGCGGGTGGGGCGCGGGGTGGCGAGGCCGGAGAGGGCGGGGCGCAGCCGGGTGGCGAGCTCCTTGGCGAGCTCGTCGACCAGCCGCCTGACCAGGGGGCGCAGGCGGGCGAGTTGGGCTTCCGGCATGCCGCCGGCCAGGGACAGGACGGAGCCGAGCAGTTCCACGGAGGGCCGTACGGCCGCCGGGTCGAGCTGGGCCAGTACGTCGGTACGGCCGGCCTCGGCCGCTCCGGCCAGCACCTCCTCGCGTACGTCGGCGCCGAAGAGGGCCTCCAGCTCCTCGGACCACTCGCGGGCGGTGGGGAAGGAGGCCTCCTGGCCGCCGCCCTGTCCGGGGCCGCGGCCGGCGTCGAGGTCGGAGGCGCCCTCGCCGCGACCGGTGCCGTACAGCTCGTCGAGGGCGTGGGCGTAGCGGCGGGCGCCGGCGGGGAGCCGGTCGCGCTCGCGGCCGAGCAGGAGCCGCCAGCGGTCGGCGGGGGCGAGCCGCCGCCCGGTGGGGGCGGACGGTCGTGGCGGGGCATCGGGGGCCTCCGGCACCGGAGTCGGTGCCGCCGCCGCGGGCAGCGGGAGGTCCTTGAGTGCGGCGAGGCCGGCGGCGTCGGCCGCGGCCCAGAGGGCGAGGAGCGCGGGCGGCGCGTCGAGCGCGAGGTCGATGCGGTCGCCGAGCCGCTCGGTGACGGTGTCGAGCAGCCGGTCTCGGGCGGCGGGGGAAAGGGTGTCGAAGCCGCCGCGCAGCGCGGGGAGGCGGAGGAGGAAGTCGTCGTCGGAGAGGTGCTCGACGCGGTCGAGGAGCGGGGTGAGGGCGGCCGGGGAGGACTGGAGGAGCGGTCCGGCGGCGGTGAGGAGTCCGCCGAGGCGGCGGGCCAGGGCGCGCCGGCTGTCGGGGGCGGCGGCGCTGTCGAGCCACCCGGCGGCGCGGTCGCCGAGGCGGGCGGCGGGGTCGAGGTCGAGGAGGACCCGGACGGCGAGGGCCGCACCCTGCATCAACGGGGAGCCGGAGGCGGCGAGTTCGGCGAGGGCTCCGTCGGTGCGCAGGCCGAGGTGGCGGGCGGCTGCGCGGTCGGCGAGGGCCACCAGGGCGCCCGCGTCGGCGGGGTCGTCGCTGCCGGCGAGGCCGGGCAGGGAGCGTACGGCCGCTTCGAGCAGGTCGCCGGTGAGCGTGGCGGCGGTGGCCCGCGCGGTGGACGAGGCCCCGGGGAGGTGTCCGCGCCGCAGGGCCTCCAACAGGTCGAGTGCGTCGAGCAGTTCGGGCAGGGTCGCGGTCCGCGGCAGGGTGTCGGCCGCCTCGTGGAGCCGTACGTCGACCAGTTCGGGCAGATCGCACCGTGCGGCCGCGGCCAGCCCGGCGAGGATCTGGGCCGGGGTCGGCCCGCCCTCGGCGGCGGCGCGGCGCGCGGTGTCGCGGAGGGTGCCGGCGGCGGCCTGGGCGGCGGTGACGCCGCGGACCCCGGCGAGATCCAGCCGGGCGGGGACGGAAGGCGTCCAGGACAGCCGCCACTTGGTGCCGAGGGCGGTGGCGTCGCCGGTGGCGGACACCGCGAGGGGTTCCCCGTAGGAGGCGCCGCAGACCAGGAGCCGCTGGAGCAGCACCTCGCGGCGGGCGTCGAGGGCGGAGCGCAGCGGGTCGAGGCGGACCTCGCGGGAGGCGGGGTCGTCGGGGCCGGGCAGCCGCAGTCCCGCCAACTCGGCCTCGACGGAGGGGCCGAGGCCGGAGCGGGGGGCGTGCGGGGTGATCCGCCCGCGGGCGGTGCCGACGAGGACGGCCTCCAGCGCCCGGGCCAGCGCCCGCCCCCGGCCGAGCGGTTCGCCCTGGCCGAGGACGGTGGTGACGGCCTCGAGGAGCTCGCCGCGGCCGGGCGCGGGGAGCCCGCGCAGGACGGCGAGGTCACAGGCGAGCCGCAGCGTCTCGGCGGCCTCACCGGTACCGGCGGTGTGCCCGGCGCGACGCAGCTCCCGGCAGACCCCGGTGACGGCGACGGAGGCGGCCTCCCGCAGCCGCTCGGGATCACCACCGGCGTGCAGCACGGCCTGCTGCCACAGGGGGTCCCGGATCCCGGCGGGGTACCCGGAACGGGAATCGAGCAGGTCGAAGGAGTACGGCACGAACGAGGCGACGACCTCGCCCGCCCCTCCGCCTGCGGCGGGCACCACACCGGGCCCGTGCACCCCCGGTGTACCGCACGCAGCGGCCACCGCACCCGGCCCCGCCCCTTCGCCTGCGGCGAGCACCACGCCCGGCCCGTGCACCCCCGGTGTACCGCACGCAGCGGCCACCGCACCCGGCCCCGCCCCTCCGCCTGCGGCGAGCACCACACCGGGCCCGTGCACCCCCGGTGTACCGCACGCAGCGGCCACCGCACCCGGCCCCGCCCCTCCGCCTGCGGCGAGCACCACGCCCGGCCCGTGCACCCCCGGCGGTGTACCGCAGGCAGCGGCCACCGCACCCGGCCCCGTCCCTTCGCCTGCGGCGGGCACCACGCCGGGCCCGTGGACCCCCGGTGGTGTGCCGCAGGCAGCGGCCGCACCCGGCTCGCCGCCACCGGCGGAGGCGGCACCCGCCGCCGGGGCCGGCCCCGTCCCTTCGCCTGCGGCGCGCACCGGATCCGGCTCACCGCGGCCGGGCGCCTTCGGCGCTTCGGCGGCTCCGGCCGGGTTGGCGCCCGTGGCCGTGTCGGCAGCAGGCCGCTCGCCGGCCGCGGGGGCCAGCGCCGGGGCGTGGAAGGCGCCGATCACCGCCGCCACGCGGTGGCTCGCGGCGGCGGCTTTCGCGATGACCTCGCGCATGTGGGCCTCACGGGCCAGGTCCCGCGCCGGGACGGCCGGGGCGTCGGCGCGCAGGGCCCAGCCGACGCCGAGCGCCGCACGGCGTACCGCTTCCGGGGAGCAGCCCGGTGCGAGGACCTCGACCGCGCGGTCCCACAGGTCCTCGCCGTCCCGGCCCGTACCGGCGGCGGTGAGGGCGTCCGCGAAGGACCCTCCGGGCCGCGGTTCCGGGCGCACGCGGGATTCCGGGCCCGAACCCGATTCGGCGTTCCCACCGCGAGCCGGTGCCGGGACCGACCCGCCGGCCGGGCGCTCGCCCAGCGGCGCGGCCTGAGCGGGGACGACCGGGCCCGGGGCCGGAACCGGAGTCCCGCCCGTGCCGGAAGCCGTGCCCTGGTCGGGGGCCTGGCCGAAGTCGGGGGCCGGGGCCACGGGCCGGTCGGTCCAGCCGTCGTCGGACAGGGGGAGGTCGCAGCAGACGACGGCCGCGCCGGAGCGGCGGGCCCAGCGGATCGCGGCCAGTTCCGGGGAGAAGTCCGCGAACGGGTAGAACGCCAGGCGGCCGTCCGTACCCGAGCCGGCCAAGGCGACCGGGGCGACCGTTTCGGGGTCGGCCAAGTGCTCGACCCACGGCTGGAAGTCGGCCGGCAGCTCCACGCAGACCACCTCCGCGCCGGAGGCGTCAAGCAGCGCCGGGACCACCGCGGCCAGCGCGGGGCTGTGGTGGCGCACGCCCAGCAGGTACGGCGTGCGCGACGCGGCGAGCGCGTCGACGGCGGCGCGCGGATCGGTCGTCGGCGTCACCGCAGGCTCCCGCGCAGGTCCCACAGGCGGCGCCACATCGCCGAGCCGTCCTCGGCCCGGCGGCGGACCGGGCCGTCCCAGTAGCCGAGCAGGCGGCCGTGGTCGGCGGGGTCGTCCTTGCGGACCACGCCCAGCAGGTGGCCCGGCAGCAGGTCCAGCACGTCCCCGCCGGGCAGGTACGCGGCCGAGACCCCCAGCGAGGCCGCCACCTGCACGGCCTCGGCGGTGGACATGACCGTCCCGGGCCGTTCCACGTCCCAGCCCTCGGCGGAGCGCCCCGAGCGCAGGTCCCGGAAGACGGTGACGAGCGCGTCGAGCACGGCGTCGTCGACGCCGAAGGCCGCTCCCGCCCGCTCCACGGCCGCCACCGCCTGGCGGCGGATCAGCGTGGCCTCGGCGTCCGCGTCCGCGATCGGGGCGACCGTCTCGAAGTTGAAGCGCCGCTTGAGGGCGGCGGACATCTCGGAGACGCCCCGGTCGCGCAGGTTCGCGGTGGCGATGACGGTGAAGCCGGGGGCCGCGGAGACCACCGCGTCCTCGGTGGCGGTCAGTTCGGGCACGCTGACCCGCCGGTCGGACAGGATCGACACCAGCGCGTCCTGCACCTCGGGCAGGCAGCGGGTGATCTCCTCGACCCGCACCACCCGCCCGGTGCGCATGGCGGAGAGCACCGGGGAGTCGACCAGCGCCTGCGAGGTGGGGCCCTGGGCGAGCAGCAGGGCGTAGTTCCAGCCGTAGCGGAAGGCGTCCTCCGTCGTGCCCGCCGTGCCCTGCACGGTCAGCGCGCTGGTGCCGCAGACGGCGGCGGCCAGCAGTTCGGAGAGCATCGACTTGGCCGTGCCGGGCTCGCCGGTGAGCAGCAGGCCGCGCTCGCCCGCGAGGGTGACCACGCACCGCTCCACGAGGGCGCGTTCGCCGACGAACTTGGGGGCGATGGCCAGCTTCGCCGGCAGTCCGGCCCGGCGGCGCCCCGGCAGGGCGAGTTCGGCGCCGTCGCTGCCGCACACGAAGGTGACGACGGCGCGCGGGGTGAGCGCCCAGCCGGGCGGGCGGGGGCCGGGGTCCTGGGCGGCGAGGAAGGCGAGTTCGGCGGCGTACCGCTCCTCGGCGGGAAGTACCTGCCGGGCCGCCGTCGCGGCGGGCGTGGCGGGAGCGGCGGGCGTGGCGGAAGCGGTAGGCGTGGCGGGAGCGGTGGGCGTGGCGGAAGCGGCGGCTTCGGCGCTCCGGGCGGCGGCAGCGGCCTCGGCAGCGGCGATGGCGGCGGCTTCGTCGGTGGCGGTCATCAGGTCCTCAAGTCCTCTGGTTGCTCGGTGTCCTCGGATGGGGGTCCGCACGGCGGCCGGCGGGTGCCGGCCGCCGTGCCGGCGGTGTCATCAGCGGCGGGCGCGGCCCCGGGTGCGCTTCACCTTGAGCTCCTCGAAGCGCGGTACGTCGCCCTCCCGGACCCGCTGCCAGGCCCGCCGGTAGAGCTCCGCGGCCGGTTCGCCGGGCACCAGCACGCCCAGCCGGCCGTACATCGGGAGCTTCCACTGCTCCACCGGCAGCGTCGGCGCGGCCCTGTCGGCCCACGCGCCCGGCAGGAACAGCGTGCGTCCGGCCCGGCTCCGGTCGGCCGTCACCACGAGATCGGTGGCGGCCAGTTCGGCGCGGGCCGCCTTGAGGCGGGCCGGCTTCCAGCCGGTCCACCGGGCGGTGTTG
This sequence comes from Streptomyces sp. NPDC059989, assembly GCF_042736975.1. NCBI lineage: Bacteria > Bacillati > Actinomycetota > Actinomycetes > Kitasatosporales > Streptomycetaceae > Streptomyces > Streptomyces sp. NPDC059989. Next base: position 60,165 of record NZ_JBHWUO010000004.1, on the reverse strand, counting down.
CGGTCGGTGGGGTCGGGCATCGCGAGCAGTGCGAGGTAGAGGGCGGCCGCGTCGGCGCCGAGGCCGTGCGCGGCGGAGACCTCCTCGACCAGCTCGGGCACCGAGCGGGTCGGGTCCTGCGGCCACCAGGTGCCGTCCGCGTCGGCGGAGCCCGCCGCCGGGGCGCCCGGGTCGGCGAGCAGGGCGGCGAAGCGCGGGTCGTGGGCGGCCCGCAGCGCCTCCTCGACGCCGAGGGGGCCCTGGTCGGCTCCGCGCAGCAGCGGCAGGTACGGGTCGGAGCCGGTGGAGTCCAGCAGCGTCGGGCGCAGGGCGGGCCGGGGCCGGTCGTCGTGGGTGGGCAGGACGACCGCGCCGTACCGCTCGTAGCCCTCGCCGGTCTCGGTGGGGGTGCCCGCCGCCTTCCGGAAGTCGGACAGGCTGATGAAGTTCAGGGTGCTGAGCATCAGTTCGGGCGAGGCGAGCCGCTGCCGTACGGCCGTGAGCGCGGGCGGCAGGGCCGCGCGTACGGGGTCGCCCGCGGGCAGCCGGTGGGCCAGCCAGGCCGCCGTGGCGAGGATCCCGCACAGGGCGGACGAGCTGAAGGGCTCCTCGGCGGGTTGGCGGGGTTCCACGTGGTCGCCGTTCACCGTCCAGGCCACGTCGGTGGACAGGGTGCGCGAGGCCGCCGGGTCGAGCAGGGCGGCCAGGGCGCGGTGGGCGGGCCAGTGGCCGCGGACGGCGCGGGCGGCCTCGGTGGCCAGCCAGTCGGGTACGGGCGTACGGCGGCCCACCTTCCGGTTCCACACCTCGGCGGCGGCGGCCGCGTCGGGGCCCTCGGTCCACAGCCGCGCCGGGTCGGCGGGAAGCAGGGCGGCGAGGACGGCCCGCCGAACCGACGCGTCGAGGTTCTTGAGCTCGTCGCGTGCGGTGGCCGCGTCGGCGGCCTTGAGTCCGAGGGCGGTGCGCAGGTCCTTGGGCAGGAAGTTGCGCTCCCAGGCGTCGATGTGGGGGAATCCGGCGACGACGAGCCGGGCGAGGGCGTCGGGGACCCCGGTGAGGCGGGCGAACTCCTCGGCGGCTTCGGGGCGGAAGGGTGCCGGTCCGTGCTCGGCGGCCGCGCCCAGGAAGGCGGCCAGCCAGCCGGCGGGACGCTCGGGGTCGCCGAGCGGGGCGTCGCCGTGCACGGTGTAGGGGGCGGGGACGGCGAAGCGGCCGGCGGGATCGTGGAGGAGGGCACCGAACTCGTGCCCGTCGGTCAGGGTCCGGGAGTGCTCGGTGAGGGCGAGCACGGCTCCGCCGCCGAGAGGGAACACGGACGGGTGCGGGAGCCTCCGCTCGCGCCCGTCGGGGGTGACCAGGTGGGCCCGGTCGAGGTGGAGCAGGACCCGGCGCCAGTGGGCGGCGGACCCCTGGGCGGAGTCCAGGCCGAGCCCGTCCACGGCGGCCAGGAGGGCGAGCAGGGCCGCCCGCTGTTCGTCGTCGGGAACCGGGCCGGCGGCGCGGTAGGCGACGGCGGCGGGCTGGTCGAGCAGCGGTGACCACGGGAAGGTGGTGGCGCGCCGGACGGGGACGTCGAAGTGGAGGCGTCCGGGCGTGTGGACGGCGTCGGTGTCGGCGCGGGCCGCGGCGAGGTCGCGGAGGGTGCCGTGGGCGGCGTCGGTGTCGATGCCCCAGCGGTAGTAGCCGGAGTCGAGGATGCCGCTGAGGGCTTCGCCGAGGAGCCGGTCGGTGGGGCCCTGTTCGGTCTCCTCGGCGGGGCCGGAGTCCGGGCTGAGCCGGGCGGCGACGGCGTCCAGGGCCTTCCGCTGGGTGAGGGTGAAGCGGAGGACCTCGATGATGCCGCCGATCAGCTTCGGTGCGGTGACCTGCGGCAGGGCCGCACTCACCACACCGGGCAGGTCCGCGGCCTTCTCGGTGGCGGCGGCCGCCTTGAGCAGGGTGGCGACGGTCTCGCGGTCGGCGGTGCGCAGCGCGCCCGAGCCCTCGGGGTCGCGCGGGCGCAGGGCGTACCAGTGGGAGAGCGGCGGCAGGTCGATGCTGCCGGTGGCGAAGGCGGACTGTCGGTGGTGCTCGTTGCGCGACCGGGCGGTGACCACGCCGTCCGGGTCGCTGATGCTCAGCTCGCGCCACTGATGGGACAGGGCGCGCGGCCGGTCGTCGCCGGGGAAGGCGAGTGCCGCGACCGGCATCTCGCCGCCCTCGGGCACGGTGACCGTGCGGCCCGCGGTGTCGGACCCGTGCCAGCCGTGGTCGCGCAGGCGTACGGCACGCCAGCCGAGCACGCCGTCGACGGGCGATCCGAGCACCGAGCCCGGCACGGCGGGCGTGGGCCGCAGCCAGGCGCTGTGGGCGGGGAGCACGGCGCTGTCCGGGTGGCCGTGCAGGGCGTCGGCGAGGAAGGCGGGCTGGGAGAGCCGGCCGTAGGTGGAGCTCGCGGGGTCGTACTCGCGCCAGCCGCGCTCGTCGTCCCCGTCCCGCTGCTGCCACACCCAGTACGAGGTGCCGTCGGACAGCATGGCCCGCTCGGCCGGCAGCTTCGTGTCGCCGCGGTGCAGGACGCCGGCGCCGGTGGTGCGGCCGCCGTCCGGCAGGGGCAGGGTGGCGTGCTCGGAGCGCAGCGACCAGTGGTTGCGGTCGGTGTCCAGGGTGAGCACGGTGCCCGGGTCGGTGTGCCAGTAGCCCTGGGTTTCGCCGGTGTTCCAGGAGGACCAGAAGACGAGCAGTTCGCCGTCGACGTAGTGGAATCCGAGGCGCTGCCCGGAGCCGGTCGGCACGCGCAGGTCGTGGGTGAGGACGGTGGAGTCGGCGTCGATGACCCGGACCTGGACCTGGTTGGCGACGATCAGGTACGGCCAGGACTCCACCACGGTCAGGCCCTGGCGGCCCTGGCCGGGGCTGAGTTCGGCGAAGGCGCTCTCCCAGGCGGGCCAGGCCAGTTCCTCGAAGAGGCCGCCGCGCAGGGTGCGGGCGAGGGTTTCGGCGAGGTCGAGGGCGGTGGCGGCGGCCACGTCCTCGGGGGCCAGGGCGAGGGCTTCGGCGGGCAGCCAGGTCAGGCGCCGGATGGCGTCGGGGATCCCCGGCAGCCCGGCGGCGCGGGAGGCGCGGGCGACACCGCGCATCCACTCGGTCAGCAGCGGCCGGCCGCCGGCCGAGGCGGCGACCGCCTGGACGATGTCGGTGCCGCTGGTGGCGTCCCCGAGGGCGTTCAGCGCGCGGTGGAAGGCGGGGTGGAACCGCTCGTCGGCGGCGAGCGCGAGCAGGTCGCGGCGCTGGTCGGCGCGGGCCCAGTCGCGCAGGTTCAGCTGGTCGTGCCGGTGGCGCCGGTCCGCCGGATCGGGGTCGGCGACGGGGAGGTCCAGGGTGAGCAGCAGGTCGAGGAGGTCGGCGTCCTCGACGCCCACGCGCAGGCCCGCTTCGCGGCCGGGACGTGCGAGTTCGGCACGCAGCCGGGGCGCGCAGCGGGTGACGAGGTCGAGCAGGCCGGGGGGTGTGGGGCGCAGGCTCCAGCCGGCGTGGCGGGCGGCGTGGAAGCGTTCGAGCCAGCCGGCGGCGCCGTCGGCGCACCGCTGTTCGGCGGGCAGGCCCTCGGAGACCAGTCCGGCGGTGGCGCCGGATTCCTCCAGGAGCTCCAGCCACAGGCTGGTGAGTTCGACGCTGTCGCCGCCGCCGGGCGGGGTCAGCGTGAGGAGCGTGCCGCGTACGTCGGGCACCCGCCGGGCGAGCGCGACGAGTGCGCCGCGGTGGGCCTTCCACCAGCCGGTCGCGGCGCGCAGGGTGGCGGGCAGGGGCAGCAGTTCGGCGAGGTAGTCCTGCTCGGGCTCGGTGCCCGTGAGGCCCGCGGCGCGGGCGAGGCGGCGCAGTTCGGTGGCGGCCTGCGCGGAGGGCGGCAGCCCGCCGGCGGTGCGGCGCACGCACAGGCGGCGGAAGCGCGCGTAGGCCTCGGCGGGGGTGACGCGCAGGGCCAGCTGCTTCCCGTATCCGGTGAGCACCTTCACCGGCAGGGCGCCGGCCAGGGCGAATTCGAGGAATACGGCGTCGAGGCGGTCCTCGTCGACGGCCAGTCCGTGCTGGGCCTCGGCGGTGCGGGCCCGGCCGAAGAGCTGGGCGGCGTAGGTGGTGTTCTCGACGGCGAGGAAGGTGCGGGCGGCCTGCTCGTGGAAGACGGGCAGGAAGTGCGGGACGGAGGCGGCGAGCCGGCCGGCCAGTTCGAGGCAGGCGTCGAGTGCGGCCTTGGGCTTGGTCTTGGCCTGGCGAGCGATCCGGTCGAGTTCGGGGACGACGGCGAGGGCGTGGTGGCCGTCCTCGGGGTGGTGCACGAGGACCCATTCGGGGAAGCCGAGGGCCTGGCGCTGGCCGAGGCCGACCACGGGCGGCTCCCCCTCGTCGAGGACGAGTCCGAGGAAGCCGGCGGCGAGGTCCTCGGCCGGGCCCAGTTCGGCGGCGGCGAGCCGGACGACGACGCGGTCCTCACCGAGGGCGGGGTGGCGGTAGGAGCGGGCGGTGAGCGGGACGGCGGAGGGTCCGGCGTCCGCGGTGCCGTGGGGCAGCACGGCGCCGGCCTTGAGCAGCAGTTCGGCCTCGCTCACGCGCGCACCGTTCTTTCCGGTAGGGGTGGTCGTGCCGGTGGTAGTGGTGGTGGTGGTGTTCACGCGTCCTTGCCCTCCTCGATCTTGCGTCCGGCGTACAGCGCCGCGGCCATCCGCATGCCCTCGGACCAGGCCACCGGTCCGACCTCGGCCAGGCGCACCGCCCGGCCCTCCTCGTCGTGCCAGTTCAGGGCGCCGGTGGTCGTCTCGTCCTCGTAGTAGGGCTCGCCGATCCACACCGCCGCCTCGGTGCCGCGGCCGCCGTCGCGGACCTTGCAGGTGGCGTAGCCGCCGGAGACCCGGTAGCCGAGGCCCGTCGCCCGGGCCGCGAGGCTGAAGCGGGTGGGGAAGACCCCGCCCGCGTAGTCGCGTACCTCGGTGGCGGTGGCGGCGAGCCCTTCGGGCTTGTGCCAGGTGGCGCGGTGGATCTGCTCGACGCGCTGCACGATGCCCAGTTCGGCCGCGAAGTCCCGTACGTCGTCCAGGTCGGGCAGCAGCACCGGGTGGGGCAGGGTCACCGTGCGCGGGGAGAACCGTACGGTCTCGCCGTCGAGGTTGACCACCTTCAGCTCACCGGAGTCGGTGGCGTCCCGCAGGAAGCCCACCTCGTCGGGGTCCTCGCCGACGACGGCCAGGTCGCGCAGGGCGTCCTGCCAGGCCTCGTCCGGCCAGAGCCGGGCGAGCAGCGCGGTGGGCACCGGCAGCGAGGAGACCATCCAGGTGTCCACCTGGGCGACGCAGGCCGCGGCGTGCCGGTCGAGCCATGCGGAGAGCCGGCGCAGCCGGTCCACCTCGGGATGGTCCTTGAGTGCCTTGGGCAGGGTCTTCAACTGCCGCCCCGCCGCCCGGCCGGTGGTGGACCGCGCCGCCACCCGCCCCTCGATCAGGGCGATCTCGTACCCCTCGCCCGCTGCCAGCCATGCCATCAGCACGTACCCTTCCCCGCCTGTCCCGACCGTTTCCGCGCAGCCCTGACAGCGGGGTCAAAGCCCCCCTGAGCTGCGGTATGCCGGGAGACTAGCGAGAGGCACTGACAACGCCGGGCGGAGGGTGGATGTCCGGTTGAATGTCCGGTTCTGGGTAGTGTTCAGGGGACATTGACGGCGCTGAATCGGTTGGGGTGGGGTCATGGTTCGTCAGATACGGGTGCCCGGTGCGGTCCTGGCGGCGGCGCTGCTGCTGGCGTTGGCCGGCTGTTCCGGTCCGAACGCGCCCGGCGGAGGCGCGGACACCGACGCGAAGCCGTCCGCGTCGCGCTCCTCCCCGCCGGCCTCCCCGCCGGGCGACGACGCCAAGCCCGCCGGCGGGGACGTGCTGCCCGGCATGGTCAGCACCGCCGTGGCCCGCACCCAGCTGGCCGCGCTGAAGGTCGCGCCGGTCGGCACGATGGCCGGGTACAGCCGCGACAAGTTCACGCACTGGGCGCAGCAGGGCAACAAGTGCGACACCCGCGAGGTCGTCCTCAAGCGCGACGGCACCGATGTCGCGCAGGACGCCGAGTGCCGGGCCGTGTCCGGCACGTGGAAGAGCCTGTACGACGGGGTGGCCGTCACCGACGCTGCCAAGATGGACATCGACCACATGGTGCCGCTGGCCGAGGGCTGGCGGTCCGGCGCGGCCGGCTGGGACGCCGCCAAGCGCAAGGCGTTCGCCAACGACCTGACCCGCCCTCAGCTGCTGGCCGTGACCGCCGCCTCGAACCGCTCCAAGGGCGACCAGAGCCCCGACCTGTGGCAGCCGCCGGACCGCACGAGCTGGTGCCAGTACGGACGGGCCTGGACCACCGTCAAGTCCTCCTACGACCTGACCGTCACCGAACCGGAGAAGAAGATGCTCGCCACCATGCTGGACACCTGCGCCTCATGACCGGAGCGCAGCAGTGGCAGGACGAGGTCCTCGCCGGGCCGGGAGGCGCGATGACCGACGAGGTCGGCGTGATCACCGGCCCGCTCACGCTGTGCACCACCGCGGTGGACGGGGACCTGGTCCGGTTCGACGTCCAGTACAAGGACGCCGACGAGTGGTACGCGCTCACCGGCAGCCCGGTCCCCCACCACGGCGACCCGGCCGCCCTGCACGCCGCCGCCCTGGAGGCGATCCGCGCCGGCGGCGGGGCCCAGGCCCCGGGCACCGCACCCTCCTGAACCCGTCTCAGAGGACGGCGATCCCCAGCGGCCTGGCGCCGGCCGGAAGGCGGCGGGTGGCGCCCGAGTCGAGGTCGACGACGGTGATGCCGTTCCAGTAGCCGTCGCGGGTGTAGCCGCCCGTGACGTACGCGGTCCGGCCGTCCCGGGAGACGGCCACGTCCTCGTGCGGTCCGGAGAGGGGGTACACGCGCTCCGCGCCGTCCGGGGAACGGACCGTCAGCGACGGGCCCTTGCCCTCGCCGGGCTCCACCGGGCCCGTGCCGACCACCAGCAGCCTGCCGTCGCCGGTCGTCGCGGCCCCGTGCTGGTGGGTGTCGGCGGTCATCGCCTCGATGGTGGTGCGGCCGGTCCGCGGGTCGACCACGGCGAGCCGTTCGCCCTCGAAGGGGAGCAGCAGCATCCCGTCGGAGGGGCGTACGACCGCGTAGTGCGGCTTCAGCCAGGAGCCGAGCCCGCCCTCGGTCCCGTACGGGGCCACCTCGATCCGGCGCGGGCTCAGGGAGCCGGCCGCGACCACGGTGACGTCGAAGGAGTCGTGGCCGGTGACGTAGACCTCGGAGCCGTCCCGCGACACGTCCACGTCGAAGGGGCGCCGGCCCACCGGCACGACGGCGGTGACCTCGCGGGTCGCCGTGTCCACCACCTCCAGGACGCCCGTCGTACCGGGGACGTTGACCCCGACGTACGCGTGCGCGCCGTCGGGCGACAGGGCGATGCCCATGCCGCCGCCGCGGTACTCGCCGTCGGTGACCGGGCCGGTGCCCGTGCGGTACGGGATGCGGGCCACCCGCTCGCGGGTGCGGGTGTCGACCACGGCGACGCCCTCGGCGGTGGCCACCCACGCGCGGCCGTCCGCGCCGACGGCCAGCCCGTACGGGGCCCGGCCCACGGGGACGGAGGCGACCGCGCCGCGCTCCGGATCCACGAAGGTGACGGTGTCGGCCCCGAAGTCGGCGGTCAGCAGCAGCCCTTGCGGGGTCGGCGCGGTGGCCGGCAGCGGGGAGGCGGCGGAAGGGGCCGGGGCGGGCGCGGACTCCCCGTTCCCGGTGCAGGCGCCGAGCAGCAGCGCCGCTGCGAACGCGGCAAGGACGGGCCGGGCTGCCCTGGCGGTCCTGGCGGCCCGGGCAGTCCTGGCGGTCGGCGGTGTGCCCGCGCCACCGGCCGTACGGGCGCCCCGTGCGCGGCGGTTCACCGGCCCGTCCCCCGCTCCGGCCCGTCCGGACCGCCCGCGCCGGCCGCACCGCCCGCGTCGGCCCGCTCGGCCGCCCGCAGGATGCGCGCCATGCCGTCGAAGCCGCGGCGCGCGGCGTGCTCGTACGGGGTCACGCCGTCGTGGTCGGCCAGCGCCGGGTCGGCGCCCGCCGCGAGCAGCAGGGCGACGATCTCCTCGTGGCGGGGGCCTCCGTCGCCGAGGATCACCGCCTCCAGCAGGGCGGTCCAGCCGAGCCGGTTGACGTGGTCCACGTCGATGTCCGTCTCGTCCAGCACGGCGCGCACGTACGCGGTGTGCCCGCGCTCGGCGGCCGGGATGAGGGAGATCCCGCCGAAGCGGTTGCGCTGCTTCAGGTCGGGTCCGGCGGGCAGCAGCAGCCGCATCATCCGCACGCTGCCGGTGACGCCGGTGACCAGCCAGGGGCTGTCCTCGCGCGAGTCCGGGGCGTTCGGGTCGGCTCCGGCGGCGAGCAGCAGCCCGGCCGCGTCGAGGTGGTCGCCGAGCGCGGCGAGCAGCAGCGGGGTGCGGAGTTGCTCGTCGCGGGCCTCGACCGCGGCGCCCGCGGCGAGCGCCCCGGCCACCGCGGCCGCGTCGCCGCGCCGGGCGGCGTCGAGGAGGAGTCGGTCGTGCGCGTTCATGGTGTCCCTCTCGGCTCCGGGGCGGGGAGGACCCGTGTCCGCCCTCCCGCTCCCCCGGTCCATGCTCGCCGCGCGGGGGCCGCTCTCCGGTCCGCCCGGCGGCCGGAGCCCGCGAGCGGTCCGGACGACCTCCGGGTCCACCGATCGGCTGATGCGGTCGGCCTGGGTTTCGGCCGGTGCGGTCGGCCCGTGCGGTCGGCCGGATCAGGCCTCGTACTCCGTGAGGTCGATGCCGTGGATCTGCAGGAGGTGTCCGTAACGCGGGTCCGTGGTGTCGCGCTCGTGCACCATGCCCAGCTTGCGGATCACGTTCTCGGAGTCCTCGTTGCCCGCCCGGTTGATGGCGACGACCCGGTCCAGGCCCCGGTCCTGCAGGGCGAACTCCAGGGTGGCCTGGGCGGCCTCGGAGGCGTAGCCCTGGCCCCAGTACTGGCGGCCGAGCCGCCAGCCGATCTCCACGTCCGGCAGCACCTCGGGCAGGTACTCCGGGATCGACAGGCCCACGACCCCGATCAGCTCGCCGGAGGCCAGGAGCTCGACGGCGAAGAGCCCGAAGCCCTCCTCGTCCCACTCCTCCTCCCAGCGCTCGATGACCTCGGCGGTCTGGTCCAGGTCGAGGACGGAGCCGTCGCCGATCCAGCGCATCACCTCCGGGTCGGCGTTGATCTCCGAGAGCGGGACGAGGTCGTCGTCGGTCCAGCGGCGGAGGAGGAGTCGGGGGGTGCGGATCTCGGTCATGACCCACATCCTGCCGAAATTCGCCGGACCAGCGGTAATCGGCCGTTGCCGCCGTGTTTCAGGTTCGTGGCCATCACGCCGGGAAGGTTCCCGCGACGTGCCGCGGGCCCCTACGGTCCGTCGGGAACCGCGACCAAGGAGTGTCCGAGCATGCCCCTCGACCTGTCCGACGAGAGCCAGTACGACCGCACGCGCCTGCGGCAGTGGGCCCGCGGCCGCGCCCGGTCCGCCGGGGTGGACCGCCGGGACCTGCTCAAGCTCTTCGCGGCGGGGGCCGCCGCCGGTTCGCTGGGCCTGGCCGCGGGCGGAACGGCCGCGGCCGCCGCCGAGCCGCCCGGCATCGTCAAGCCGCTGCCGCCCGAGCTGTTCACCATCCGGGGCACCAACGCGGAGACGAACTTCGCGGCCCTACGCGGCACCGGGCCGCTCACCCCCCTCGACCGGTTCTTCGTACGGAACCACACCCGCACCCCGCGGATCGAGGCCGGCGACTGGCGGCTGGAGGTGTGGGGCGACGGGCTGGCGGGCGGCCCGGCCACCTTCTCGTACGACCGGCTGCGCGCCCTGCCGGCGGTCGAGCGGACGCTGTTCATCGAGTGCGCGGGCAACGGCCGGAGCTTCTACTCCACTCAGCAGGGGCAGCAGGTCACCGGCACCGCGTGGACCCTTGGCGCCATCGGGGTCGCGCGCTGGCGCGGGGCCCGGCTGTCGGACGTACTGCGGCAGGCGGGCGTGCTGCGCGGCGCCGTCGACGTGCTGCCGCGCGGGCTGGACGACGAGGTGGTCGCGAACGGGGTGAACCTGGGGCGGGTGCGGCGCCCGCTGCCGGTCTCGAAGGCGCTGGACGACGTACTGCTCGCGTACGAGATGAACGGGGAGCCGCTGCCGCCGGACCACGGGGGTCCGGTGCGCCTCGTCGTGCCGGAGTGGGTCGGGATCTCCTCGATCAAGTGGGTCGGGGACATCGAGGTGAGCGCCGAGCCGCTGTACTCGCCGTGGAACACCGACACGTACCGGCTGTTCGGGCCCGGACAGCCGGCGGAGGGCAGTGCTCCGTTGACCCGGCAGACGCTCAAGAGCGCCTTCGAGCTGGAGCTGGGGGCGTCCGTTCCCGTGCACAGGACGCGGCTGCTGACCGGCCGCTCGTGGTCGGGCGCGGCCCCCGTGCACCGGGTCGAGGTCAGCACCGACGGCGGGGCCCGCTGGCAGCGGGCCCGGCTGCACGACGCGCCGCGCCGGGGCGGCTGGGTGCGCTGGTCGGTGCCGTGGACCCCGCGGGCCACGGGGCCGACGGCGCTGCTGGCGCGGGCGACGGACGCGACCGGGCGGACCCAGCCCGCGACGACGGCCCACAACACGCAGGGCTACCTCTTCGACGCGATCGTGCGGCACCCGGTGACGGTGGTCTGAGCGGGCGCCCGGCGGCGGTCGGTAGGGATCAGAGCGGAGGGGGTCAGGGGGTGTGGAAGCGCACCTCCGGCGCGTCGGCGGACGGGCCGTCGAGGCGGGGCTGGGGCAGGCCCCGCAGGTGCAGGTCGAAGAAGGCCGCGACGTAGCGCCGGGTCAGCTCGACGGAGCGTCCCCCGGGCAGCGGGGCGTCCTCGTCGGGGAGGCCGAGCTGTTCGGCGATCGCCGGGAAGTCGGTGAAGGTGAAGTGGCCCGAGCCGGCGAAGGTGATCCAGCGCTTCCAGCCGTCGAGCCTGGGCCAGTCGAGGTCCCAGGACGCCATGCCCCCGGGGGCGCTGCTCTGGGCGCCGAGCAGCAGGAAGGGGCGTCCGCCGAGCCCGGTCTCGGGCACCGGGGTGTGGAGTCCGCCGTCCATGTTGATCCCGGCCCGGATCCTGGCGTCGCCGGCCATCGCGGCGACCGCCGAGGCGCCGCCGATCGAATGCCCGGCCATCGCGATGCGGTCGCGGTCGATGAGCCCCGCGTGGCGCCACGCGGGGTGGCGTCCGGTGAGTCGGTCGAGCAGGAAGGAAACGTCCTGGGCCCGGGTGTCGGTGACCGTCCGGTAGCCCGCCTCTCCGCCGGTCTGCTCGCAGGCCAGGCAGCGCAGCACGCGGCCGCCGGGGAATTCGGTTCCGACGCTCTCGTACGCGTGGTCGACGGCGGCGACGACGTAGCCGCGCGAGGCGAGGTCCTCGGCCAGCGAGGTGATGGTGGCGCGCGGCACGGTGAAGCCCGGGGACAGGACGACGAGCGGATGGCGGCCTCCGACGGGCCGGGCCCCGAGCCTGGAGTGGGTCTTCGTACCGGTCAGGGTCTCCACCGGAACCACCTGGTCCAGCCCGCGGTCGATCAGCAGCAGCCGGGCCTCCTCGTCGGTGAGGTAGCGGGCCGGCCTGTCCCCGGTGCCGCGCTGCGCCGGATAGCGCAGGGTCACCATCAGCTCGCGCGGCCCGGACTTCGACCAGGGGTCGGTGCGGCTTCGGTCCACGAGGTGGAGCGTGTCCTGTCCTACGGGGAAACGCCCGGTGGGGCGCGGGAGTTCCAGCGCCGTGCGCACGTTCTCGGAAACGGACCGGGAAGACGGGGGCTCCGTCGCGACGGCGGTGCCCGCGGCGGCGAGCGGGAGCGGCAGGAGGAGCGCGAGCAAGGCGGCTGCGGCGGCTGTTCGGCGTCGGGTCATGGAACCGACGCTACGCAGCGCCGCCCGGCCGATCGTCACCTCTCCGATGGATCCGGCCATCCGTCACGAGGAGGGACTCGCGTCACTCCGAAGTCGTACTCCCCTCCAGGACACTGATGGCGCGGAGCTTCTCCCGGAGGTACGTGTGGGAGTCCACCGCGTCGTGCACCACCCGCCCCACGGGGGCGGGCAGGGACTCCACGCGGGTGTGCGCGTCGCACTCGTAGAAGTAGACCAGGGAGATCAGCTCCTCGGCGGGCGCGTCGGCGGGCGGCGGCAGTACCCGGTGCCGGCCCGCCCGCCACCGGTCTCCGGTCCAACGGGCCATCAGGTCGCCGATGTTCACGGTGAGGGCGGCCGGATCGTAGGGCGCGTCCTCCCAGCCGCCGGTGTCGGTGTGGATCTGGAGCCCGCCCGAGCCGGGCTGGCGGTCGAGGATCGTGACCGTGCCGAAGTCGGTGTGCGGGCCGATCCGGAACTGGCCGGGCAGCGGCGGGCCGACGACCTCGGTGCCCGGATACCAGTTGAGGTTGAACCCCCAGGTGGGATGGGAGGTGTGCCGGGTGAAGTGGTCCTCGTCGAGGCCCAGGGCGGAGGCGAGCAGTTCCAGCAGCTCGTCGGAGAGGGCCCGCATCAGGCCCAGGTACTCCGTCACCAGTTCCTTCAGCGGGGGCACCTCCGCCGGCCACGCGTTGGGGCGGAACCACTCGGCGTCCACGGCGGCGTCGCCCGTGGGGTCGTCCGCCGCGAAGGACCAGGATTCCTTCAGGTCGGGCGGCGAGGCCTTCCCCTCGGCGTAGCTGTTCGCCTCGGCCCCGGGGCCGAGCCAGCCGCGGCCGCCGACGGTGACCGCGTACGGCTCCTTCACCCCGGCCGGCAGCCGGAAGAACGCGCGCGCCGCCTCTCGGATCCGGGCGGGCAGGGTCGGATCCACGCCGTGGCCGGTCACCAGGAGGAACCCGGCCTCCCGCAGGGCCGTGTCGACGCGGGCCGCCGTACGGGCCCTGGCCTCGGGGTCGTCGGACCGCCACGGCCCGAGATCGATCACGGGAACCTTGGATCCGGCCATGGGGAGACCTGCCTTCCGGGCGTGCTCGGAGCGTCCGGTTCCGAGATTAGGGGGTGCACCGCCGCGCGGGGGCGCGCTTCGCTCGAAGACCGTCCCGAAAAGGACCAGAATGAGACGGTGGGGCCGCGAGGGACGGAGCACGTGGTGAAGCTTTCGACGAGGGAGGTCTTCGGGGCTCCGTGCTGGGTCAGTCTGATGGCCCGCGACCTGGCGACGGCCCAGCGCTTCTACGGCGCGGTCGCGGGCTGGACCTTCCGGCCGGCCCGGCTGGGCGAGGCCTTCTCGGTCGCCGAGACGGACGGGGTCCCGGTGGCGGGCATCGGGGCACTGGCCGGCGACCTGGGGGTCGCCGTGGCCTGGACGCCGTACTTCGCCGTCGACGACGCCGACGTGGCGGTGGACCGCATCCGCGAGCGCACCGGCACCATCGCGGTCGGGCCGGTCTCCTTCCCCACGGGCGGCCGCGCGGCGCTGGTCGCCGATCCGGACGGCGCGGTCTTCGGGATCTGGGAGGGGGCCGTGTCCCGCGACTGGCGGGTGGGCCGGGGCCCGGCGCCCGCCTGGCTGGAGCTGCGCACCAGGAACGCCTTCGACGCGGCGATCTTCTACGGGGCGGTGCTGGAGTGGGCCACCGGCCGGACCGGGTGCTGCGAGGTCTCGTACGAGGAGGACCAGGTGGTCCTGAGGCAGGGCGGCGAGCCCGTGGCCCGCCTCAACAGCGGCCCCGTCGAGATCGCCGCGTACTCCCCGCACACCCGGCCCCGCTGGCACGTCCACTTCCGGGTGCCCCGGCTGAAGCCCGCCGTCGAGGCCGCCGTGGCGCTGGGCGGGCGTACCGTCTCGGACATCACCTCGAACGCCACGGAACGGTGGGTGGCGCTGCGCGACCCGGACGGAGCGCTGTTCACCCTCACCACGGCCCTCGCGGCGGACGTGGACTAGGCAGGCGCCGGTTCACGGCCCGGGCGGGGCCTGGTCAGGGCGGGGCCTGGTCAGGGCGGCTCCGGGACGAAGGGGAGGTACTCCTCGTCCGAGGCCGCGGGGATCACCGTGTAGCTCGCCTCGGGCAGCTCGTTCCACAGTCCGTGGAGGTCTCCCAGGGGCTCGGAGACCACGAGCCGCGTCGCGTCGGAGACGTCGGCGAGGAATTCCAGCTCGGGGTGGAGGTGGCGCACGGTCTCGGCCTTGCTGCTGTAGAACAGCGACCTGGACCGGCCCTGGGTCGAGTAGCGGAAGGCCCAGAGGCGCTCCCCGTCGCTCACCGCCACGGTCATCTGGAGCGGGTCCGCCACCCCGTGCTCCTTGCCCAGCCGCTCCACCAGGCCCGCCATCCGCGCGACCGCGCCGGGCACGTCCTGGTCGAGGCCGTAGGTGACCGCCAGGTAGAACATCACCTCGGAGTCGGTGGAGCCCTCGATCGAGGAGAAGAGGGCCGGGTCGACGGCCATGCACAGGTCCCGCTGGAGCCGGCTGAAGTCGGTGATCGCCCCGTTGTGCATCCACAGCCAGCGCCCGTGCCGGAAGGGGTGGCAGTTGGTCTGCTGGATCGCCGAGCCGGTGGAGGCCCGTACGTGCGCGAAGAACAGCGGCGAGCGCACGTGGCCGGCCAGCTCGCGCAGGTTGCGGTTGTTCCACGCGGGCGCGATGTCGCGGAAGACGGCGGGGGTCCCGTCGCCGTTGCCGTCCGCGCTGTACCAGCCGATGCCGAAGCCGTCGCCGTTGGTGGACTCCACGCCCATCCGGGCATGCAGGCTCTGGTTGATGAGCGAGTGCTCCGGGCGGTAGAGCACGGCGTCGAGGACCAGGGGCGAACCGGAGTAGGCGAGCCAGCGACACATGAGCACCATCCCCTTCTCGGCCTGGTCCGAGCCTAAGCCAGCGGACGGGGTCGGGCGCGTCCGGGGAGCCGGACGGGTCACGCTCGGTGACCGTTCGAGATGCGGGCTCCGGGCGCTGCTGGTTCGCTGAATCCGCCCGCTCTCCCCCACCGATCCCAGGAGTGATCATGAGCGTTTCAGGCGAGTCCCGCGGCCGGTCCCAGCAGATGCGCGCCAAGGCCCAGGAGCTGAACGATGCGGCCGACCGCTCGACCGACCCCGAAGAGCGCAAGCGGCTGAAGGAGAAGGCCCGCCGCCTGCAGGAGCAGAGCGAGCAGGAGGGCCGCCGGATGGACGACCAGGGCATGGACCCCATGTAGCCCTCCTCGCCCAGTCCTCTCGTGACACCGGCCGGTGGCCGCCGCGATCCCCCGTCGCCGCGGACACCGGCCGGCACGTTGTGGTGGTGACGGCCTCAGGCGGTGACCGCCGGAACGTGCTGGGTCACGCAGTGGACGCCGCCACCGCCCCAGGCCAGGACGCGCGCCCGGGCGCCGACCACCTCGCGCCCGGGGAAGAGGGTGGCGAACTGCGCGAGGGCGGGGGCGTCCGCCGGTTCCCCTGCCGTGGGTACGACGACGCTGCCGCTGGTCAGGTAGTAGTTCGTGTAGCTGAAGGTCTCGACGGTCAGCCCGTTCTGGCGGAACTGCGGCTGGTGGTGCATCTCCACCAGCTGGAAGGGCCGGCCGCAGGCGTCGGTCGCGGCGTCGAGGACCGCCTTGTTGGCGGCCATCCGGGCGTGGTTGGGATGGGCCGGGTCGGGCTGGGTGTGGAGCAGGACCTTGGCGGGGCCCAGATAGGCGGCGACGAGGTCCACGTGACCGTTGGTGATGTCGTCGTGGTGGAGCCCGTACGGCAGCCAGATGAGCTTGCTCGCTCCGTACGAGGCGAGCAGCTTGGCCTCGATCTGCGCACGGGTCATGCCGGGGTTGCGGTTGGGGTTGAGCAGACACTCCTCGGTGGTGATGAGGGTGCCCTGCCCGTCGGTGAGGACGGACCCGCCTTCGAGGACCATGTCGACGGGCTTGCGGGTGTCGCCCAGGTGCGCGCACACCCCGACGGGGAGGAAGTCGTCCTTGTCGAAGGGGTACTTGCCGCCCCAGCCGTTGAATCCGAAGTCGAGGCCGATCCGGTGGGTCTTCCCGGCATTGACCGCGAAGATCGGGGCGGTGTCCCGGGCCCAGCAGTCGTTGATCGGGTACTCGATGACCGTGACCGTGCTGCCGCACTGGGCGCGCGCCTGCGCCGCCTGGCCCGGTTCGGCGACCATGACCACCGGTTCGAAGCGGGCGATGGCCCGGGCGATGCCGGCCACCTCGGCCTGGACGTCGGCGAGCAGTCCGCCCCAGCCGACCTGTCGGTCCCACGGCCAGGCCATCACGCAGGCGGCGTGCGGCTCCCATTCGGCGGGTGCGTGGTGCGGGTCCGCGCTCGGCGCGGCGAAGGCGGTGCGGCCGAGCAGGGGGAGGGCGGCGGCCGTGAGGGCGGCGGCGCCGAAGCCGCGGCGCGTCATTCGTGGCAGGTCCATGACACTACTCCTTCGGTGGGATTTCCTTGCGGCCAGGGCCGGATGACCCTGGCGGGGGATGCAGGGGATGGATGGGATGGATGAGGGGGGATTAGGGGCGCTCGGCGGCGAGCACGCCCGCCTGCCCGTCCTCGCTCGGGTCGGTCCGCGCGGCGGCCGGTCCGCTCTCCTCGCGGGCCTGCGCGGCCCGGAGCGCGTCCTGAGGCTTCCTCACCACCAGGTAGACCAGCCCGGCGGTGATCACCACGCCGGTTCCCAGCAGGCCCGCCCAGATCTGGTACCAGGGGGCTCCCGGCGGGGCCAGGATCGCCCGCGGCCAGCACACGTTGGCGACCTCGAAGGCGGTCCAGAGGACGGCCAGCACGTTCAGGAAGGTGCCCTTGCGGCCCAGCCGGATGTGGCCGGAGGGGACCCAGGTGCCGCGCAGGCGGGCGATCAGGGCGGCCAGGCTGACCAGGAAGAACGGCAGGAAGGTGGCCGCGGTGCCGAAGGCGATCAGGCTGCCGATGGCGGTGGCGTTCAGGCCGAGCAGCAGCCCCGTACAGCTGACGAGGGTCGAGGCGACGAGTCCCCCGATGGGGGCCTGGCGGCGGTTGACCTTGCGCACCTGGCGGGAGAAGGGGAACACGCCGTCGCGCGCCAGCGAGTAGACCCCGCGGGCGGCCCCGCCCTGGGAGGCCATGGCGCAGGCGAGGAATCCGACGAGGACCACGGCCACGAAGGGCTTGTCGGACCAGGACCCGAAGGCGGTGGTGACGGCGGTGGTCACCGGGTCGAGGTCCTCGCCCGCTACGACGGCCTGCGGCGCGGGGTGGGCGAGGGCGACCGCCATCGCGTTGAGGATGACCACCAGGCCGACGCTGAGCAGTGCCCACCACATGGCGCGGGGCACCTGCCGGCCGGCGTCCTTGGTCTCCTCGGCGGTCGAGACGCAGGCGTCGAATCCGATGAACCCCCAGCCGGCGACGGCCAGGACGGCGAGGAAGGCCACGACGGTCGATCCGCCGGACAGCTCCTCGGCTCCGAGGGTCTCGGTGAACAGCGCGAAGCCGTGCTCGCGGAAGAACAGCAGGAGCGCGAAGCCGACCAGCACGGAGGCGATGGCCTCGGCGGCGATGCCGAGCGAGACGAACCAGCTCAGCATCCTGATCCCGTACGCGTTGACCAGCATGCAGGCGAGGAGGATCCCGGCGGCCACCGCGACCAGGGAGCCCGGCGTGGGCGTCGCGCCGACGAGGGCGAAGGCCCAGGGGGCCGCCAGGTACGCGACGGTGGTGTTGCCGAACATCACGGCGAACTGCCACACCCAGCCGCTCATCCAGCCGAAGGACGGGCCGAGCAGCCGCCGGCCCCACTGGTACGGGCCGCCGGCGAGCGGCCACTGGGATGCCAGCTCGGAGTAGACGTTCACCACCAGGCACTGGCCGAGGAGCACGATCGGCAGCGCCCAGACCCAGGCGGGCCCGGCGATCATCGTGCCGACCATCGAGACGGCGTACAGGGCGACGACGGGCGAGACGACGGCGAAGCCCATGGCGATGTTCCCCAGGATGCCGAGGCTGCGGCTGAGCTCCTGGGTGTAGCCGAGGTCGGCCAGGCGGGCGGCGTCGGTGTCGGCGGCGGAACCGGCGCCGCCCGGTTCAGGGCGTGCGGGGGCAAGGTCGGGCATGGCGCACCTCTCGCAATGCGGGACGCGCCGGTCGGCCGGCGCGTCCCGGAAGCTAAATCTAACGTTGTTAGGTTGCGGGAATGCGGGGACCTTAACCCGACCTGAACCCCTTGGGAAGACCTCCGTACGGGTAACCTGACGGCCGATGACGAGGGGGAACACACCGTGGGCCGACCGAACCAGCCGCTGCTCAGCCGTGGGAACATCGCGCGCGCGGCCCTCGAACTCCTCGACGAGGAGGGCCCCCAGGCCCTGAAGATGCGTACGCTCGCCGACCGGCTCGGGGTCAGGGGCGCCTCCCTCTACCACCACGTCGCGTCCAAGGACGACGTCCTCGACGCGGTCTCCGAGCTGATCAACGAGGAGATCGACCTGAGCCCGCTCGACGGGCCCGACTGGCGGGAGGGGATCGCGGCCTACGCCCGCGGCTACCGCCGGGTGTACCTGCGCCACCCGAACGCGATCGCCCCGGCGGCGCGGCGCGCGGTCGAGGCCGCCCCGGCCCTGCGCGGCTACGACGCGCTGCTCGCCGCCCTGATCCGGGCGGGCTGCACTCCGGCCCGCGCCGCCGAGGCCGCCGCCGCCATCGACTACCTGGTCCTCGGCTCGGCACTGGAGACCTTCACCGCGGGATTCACCCGCCCGGCCGCGGAGTACCGGCCTGACTACCCGGCCCTGGCCGACTCGCTGACCGGCGCCGCGGCCACCGGCGCCGGCCTGGCCGGACTCGACGACCGCGGCTTCGAGCTCGGCCTCGGCCTGGTCCTCGACGGTCTCGCCGCACGGACGTCCCGCGGGCATGGAGCGGCCGAGCCCGGGTAGCCGCGTGACATGACGGGCGGCGAAGCGGCACGCGAGGGAGTACGGACCGCGTCCCAGGGAGGCACGGGCCGGGAGGTCGTCGCCCGGTGCGGGCTGGTGGCACGCGGAGCGCTGTACGTGCTCGTCGGAGTGCTGGCCGTCCGCGTGGCGTTCGGTGAGGGCGACGGCGGACAGCAGGCGGACCGCACGGGCGCCTTGCAGGAGCTGGCGGAGAAGCCCTTCGGCGGTTTCCTCGTATGGGCCGTCGGAATCGGCTTGGTCTGCATGATGCTGTGGCGGCTGTCGGAGGCGGTGTTCGGCGCGGCGGGTCCCGACGGCGACAAGGCCGGCAAGCGGCTGGCGTCGGCGGCCCGGACCGTCTTCTACGGGGTCGTCGCGTTCTCCGTGCTGTCCTTCGCGGCCGGGTCCGGCGGCGGGAAGTCCGGCGACGAGCAGTCCCGTGACGTGACGGCAAGCGCCCTCGACCTGCCGGGCGGCCCGTGGTGGGTGGCCGCGGTGGGCGTGGCGATCGCCGTCGGGGGCGTCGTGATCGCCGTACGGGCGGCCCTGCGCAAGTTCCGCAAGCACCTGGCGATGGACGGGACGCCCGAAGGGGTCCGCAAGGCGGTCGAGTTCCTCGGCGTGACCGGCGGCGTGGCCCGCGGCGCCGTCTTCGCCGCGGCCGGCGGCTTCGTCGTCTACGCCGCGCTGCGCTACGACCCGGCGGAGGCGAAGGGTGTCGACGGCACCCTTCGCGCCTTCACCCAGACCCCGGCGGGACCGTGGCTCCTCGTGGTGGTCGCCGCCGGGCTCGTGCTGTTCGGGCTGTTCTCCTGGGCCATGGCGATCTGGCGCCGGGTCTGAGCGGAGCCTGCGGTTAGAGGCGGACGGTCCACTCGGCCGTGGAGCTCAGGCTGCGGGCGATCTGCGGGTCGCGCACCGAGGGCGTGCGGTCCTCCGCCGTGACGGAGAGCCGGTGCGTGCGCAGGTCGAACAGCCACAGCTCCGCCACCCGCACCTCCGTCCGGCCCGCGAACCTCTTCAGCTCCCGCCCGTCCAGGTACCAGCGGACCACCAGCTGCCGCCCGTCCGCGCCCGCCAGCTTCGGCACGGCGGCCTTCGCCGTGTGCCGGGCCCGCAGCGTGCGGTCGGTCGGGGTCAGCGGGGTGACCGTGCGCGCGTGCCGGTGGAACCCGGCGATCATCGCCTCGACTCCGGGGAGGTTGAAGGGCTTGCCCAGCACCCGCATGATCGAGTTGTCGGTGGGCCGGTAGAGCCCAGTGGCGAAGTAGCCGCCGCCCTCGTACGTACCGACGGTGCCGCCGTCCGGGGACTGCTCGCCGAGCCAGCGGAACCACTTGGCCCGCTCTGCGGCCATCCGGTCCGCGGTCAGGGTGGAGCTGTTGGAGTCGGCCGGCTCGGGGCCGGTGTACTTCTCGTAGTCCGGGACGCCCGCGTAGAAGTACTCGTCGGCGAGCTTGCCGAGCGAGTGGCCGGTCTCGTGGATGGCGACCTGCCCGGACTTGGCGTGGCCCGCCGAGGCCGTGGAGATCCCCTCGTAGCCGAAGGTGGCGCTGCGCTCGTTGTAGCCCGCGCCGCCGTACTTCGCGCTGTTGGCCAGCACGATGACCAGGTCCGCCGCCGGGGCCTTCGCCACGTACGCGTCGACCTTGGGCTGGTCGATGCAGAGCAGCCGCTCGATCTCCTCGCACCAGAAGTACGAGCCGAGGGCGGTGTCGCGGACGGTGGCCCGGTCGGGGTCTCCGGAGACACCCGACTCGCGGGAGACCGCGTCGACCGTCCAGACGTTGAACAGGTTGCGGTAGGTGGTGTACGGCTCCACGGCGGTCACCTCGGCCCACTTCTGGACGGCGTCGGCGTGGAACCGGTCCAGCTCGGCGGCCGTGTAGCCGTCGCCGATGACGACCACGTCGAGGCGGTCGGCCGTGGGGCCGTTGTCGACCATCTTGGTGACGGCTCCGTCGGCCTCGCGCTGGGCCTCGGAGAGCCGCCCCGCGCTCTTCGCCCGGCTGCCCGCGGCCGGTACGAGGGTGTGTCCGGAGCCGGCCTCGCCGCCGTGCTCCGGCCCCGGTATCTCCACCTCCACCCGGGGTTTCGGCGGAGCGTCGGCCGCCCCCGCCGGACCGGCGGCGAGCAGCATCGCGGTCGCGCAGGCCGCCGCGACGGCCCCGCGCAGAACGGAGCGGACGGCTGGACGTCGTATGGCTGGACTCATGAAGTCCTCCCCCGGGAAAGGTGGTTAAGCAGCCGGATAAGTACGCTGAAACAGCTGCTTAAATTAGGTGGCGCAGGGGGCGTGCGCAATGGCCCGATCCCCCTGAATACTGGGGAGTTCGAGCAACCAGGGGGACTTCGTGGACGAACCGGCCCGCATCGGGCGCAGGGTTCAGCGCATGCGCACCGAACTCGGCATGACACAGCGGCAATTGGCGGAGCCCAGCTATACGCCCGCCTACATCTCGACGCTGGAGTCGGGCAAGGTCCGCCCCTCGGAGACCGCGCTGCGCTTCCTCGCCGGGCGGCTGAACACCTCGTACGAGGAACTGGCCACCGGCCGCCCCGCCCACCTGGCCACCGAACTGCGGCTCGCCCTGGCCGACGCCCAGCAGACGCTCGCCACGGGGGCCGCCGAGGAGGCCGCCGCCCGCTACCGACGCCTGCTCGCCGAAGCCGAACACCTCGGTCTCGCCTCCGAACAGGCGGAGGCGCGGCTCGGTCTCGGCGACTGCGCCCTGGAATCCGGCGAACTACCGGAAGCCATAGGCCACTTCGAGGCCGCGGAACGCCTGCTGGCCGGCGAGCCGCTCCCCCGCCGGGCCCGCCCGATCCGCGGCCGCGCCGTCGCGCACCTGCTCGCGGGCGAGCTGCGCTATGCCTGCTACCTCCTCGAATCCACCATCGACGAGCTGGGCACGAGCGGGCTGGCCGACCCCGAGGCGCTGGTGCTGCTGTACGCGGCGGTGATCGGGCCGTACATCGACATGGGCGCGCACGCCCGCGCGGCCCACGCGGCCGAGCTCGCCCTCGCGCTGGCTCCGCAGGTCAGCGATCCGGCGCTGGTCGCGGGCATGCACCGGCAGGTGGCGCGGACCTTCCTCGCCGAGGGGCGGGTGGCCGATGCCGACGCCTCCCTGGCCAAGGCCCAGGCGATCTACGGGCAGTTGCGGCTGCGGACCGATCTGGCGCACTGCCACTGGATGCGCGGCTACGTCCAGGCCCAGAACGGCGAACTGGAGGCGGCAGAGCGGGAGTTGCGTACGGCCCGGGAGATGCTGTCGGCCCGCCGCGCCGCCCTGTACACGGCCCAGGTCGAGGTCGAGCTGGCCGACGTGCTGCGCCGGCTCGGCCGGTACGGGGAAGCCGCCGAGCTGCTGTCGGCCCTGCTGGATCCGGGTGATCTGGGGGACAGCCACGGCGCCGTGCACGCGGGCGGGGCGCACCGGCTCCTCGGCCTGATGGCCGAGGAGCGCGGCGAGCCCGAGTCCGCCGAGGAGCACTACGTACAGGCCCTCGCCCTGCTGGAGCGCAGCGGGGCCACGGGCGACCTCGCCGATCTGTGCCGGCTCCTGGGCGACCTGCTGCGGCGCACCGGGCGGGTCGAGGCGGCCCTGGACGCCTACCGCACGGGCCTGGGCCACCGGTCTGCGCCGGGCACCACCACCCTGGGCCCGGCGCCCGCCGCCCCGGTGTTCCGGTCCGACCGGGTCAGTGGTTCTCGGTGGGCTGGAGATCGCGCGGAATGAGCGCCCAGGTGGTGGCCGCCGCGGCGACCGCGAGGGCTCCGGCCATCAGGAACGCCGGGGTGATGGCGAGGGTGTAGGCGTGCGAGGCGGCGTCGCTCAGGGCCTGTCCGACGGCACCTCCCAGCCGCTCGGCGGTGTGGGCGGCCTCGCCGACGGAGTCGCGCGCCGCCGCGGCGCTCGGCCCGTCCAGGTCGAGGACGGGCAGGTTGCCCCGGTAGAGGGCGGCCGCGGTGGAGCCGAGGATGGCTACGCCCATGGCCGAGCCCAGCTCGTAGCAGGTCTCCTCGATGGCGGCGGCGCTGGAGACCTCGTCCGCGGGAGCGGCGGAGATCAGCGTGACCGAGGCCACCGTGGTCGCGAGTCCGGCACCCAGGCCCATGATCGTCAGGGCGGCCGCGAAGGCCGGGTAGCCGAGCTCGGTGAACTGCTGGAAGCCCCAGGGCAGGGCCATGCCGGCGGCCAGTACGACCAGTCCGGCGCCGAGCACGTGCCGGATCGCGAAGCGCTGCATGAGGGTGGGGGCCACCATCGAGGCGCAGATCAGCGCGAGCGGCGCCGGCAGCAGGCGCAGGCCGGCCTCCAGCGGGGTGTAGCCCTGGCCGTACTGGAACCACTGCGTGACGAGGAACAGGATCGCGCCCATGCCCATCATGGGCAGGAAGATCGCGGTGGCCGCGACGCTGAAGGCGGGCTTGGTGAACAGCCGCACCTGGAGCAGCGGGTTGTCCACGCGCAGCTGGCGGCGGACGAAGACGGTCAGCGCCACGACGGCGAGGACGATCAGGGCCCAGGGCAGCGGGTCGGAGACGCCGCTCTTGCCGAGCTGCTTGATGCCGCCGGCGAGGGCGAGCATGCCGACGACCGACTGGCCGACGCCCCACCAGTCCCAGCGGCCGGCGCTGCGCGGGGAACGCGATTCCGGGAGGTAGCGCGCACCGGTCGCGATGATGAGCGCGGCGACGGGCAGGTTGAGGAGGAAGGCGGAGTGCCAGCCGTAGTCCTGGACCAGGAGCCCGCCGACGACCGGGCCGAAGGCCATGCCGCCGCCGAAGACCGCCGCCCAGACGGCGAGGGCGAAGGCGCGCTCCTTGGCGTCGGTGAAGACGCTGCGCAGGATCGACAGGGTGGAGGGCATGATGGCCGCGCCGCCGATGCCGAGCAGCGCGCGGGCCGCGATGACGTGCCAGGCCTCGGTGGAGAACACGGCTATGAGCGAGGCCAGCGAGAAGATGCCGAAGCCCGCCATGAGCAGCCGCTTGCGCCCCCAGCGGTCGCCGAGCGCGCCGGCCGTGACCAGCAGGCCGGACAGGGCGAGCGCGTAGACGTCGATGATCCACAGCTGCTGTACGGCGCTCGGCTGGAGGTCGCCGACGAGGGAGGGGAAGGCCACGTTGAGGATCGTGGTGTCCATGGAGATGAGCAGGAGGCTGCCGGAGAGGATCGCCAGGACGATCCACCGGCGGGGGTCCTGCGAGGGGGTGTGCATGAGGTTCCGTTCAAGGGTGGAGCACGGTGCGGAGCGGGTCAGGGTGCGGCGGCCGGGGGTGGGGGCACCGCGCTGGTACGCGTTCCGCTGAGGAAGGAGGTCAGGACCAGCCGGCCGATCTGGCGGGGGGCGAGATGCCCGTCGCGTACGCCCTCGGCGGCCGCGTCGAGCAGACCCCAGAGCGAGTACCAGATCCAGTACGGGGGCAGGTCGGTGCGCAGGCGCCCCAGCCGCTGGCCGAGGGCGAGGAAGGCCAGTGCCCGCTGGTCCTGCCGGTCCACGCCCGCCCGGAACTCCGGGTCCGCGAGCACGGTGGCGTCGCGCGAGGTGAATCCGTACAGGTGCGCGGCGGGCAGCAGGGCGATGACGAGGTCCTCCAGCGCGGCGTCGAAGGCCGCGCCGTCGGCGGTCTCCGCCAGGTCGGCCGGGGTCAGGCACTCGTCGACGACGTGGATCGCGCGGACGGCCACGGCCTTCAGCAGGGCCTCGCGGGTCGCGTAGCGGCGGCTGAGGGTGGCGCGGCTGGTCCCGATTCCGGCGGCGATCTGCACCATCGAGGCGCTGTGGTCGCCGGCGAGGACGCGCGCTGCGGCGTCGAGCAGTTCTTCTTCGTGCACCATGACGGGTGAGCCTCCTTCGCCTCGAACGATACAAAATTGTCTCACGCGAAGCAATTCTGATTCACCACCCGCCGAGCCGGGCGCGCCGTTCGCTACCGTGGGGGCGACCATCCCCGGAGAGGCGCCGTGACAGACGACAACGAGGAAGCAGCCGCGAAAGAGGCGGCGGCGAAGCACGAGAAGTGGAAGGAGAACGGCGTCGCGCTGCGCGCCTTCTTCTACATCTTCGGCACCCACGTCTTCGCCGGCTTCGTATGGCTGCTCTTCTACCTGGGGCAGCACGCCCAGAAGTAGCCCCGCGAGCCGATCGGGCCCGCACCCCTCAGGGGTGCGGGCCCGACGGCGTTTCCGGACCTCACCAGGAGGACTTGGTGACCCCCGGCAGGAGTCCGGCGTGCGCCTGCTCGCGCATCCGGATCCGGGAGAGTCCGAACTTGCGCAGGTGGCCGCGGGGGCGCCCGTCCACACCGTCGCGGTTGCGGACCCGGGTGGCGCTGGCGTCGCGCGGCTGCCGACGCAACTCCCGGAGTGCGGCGGCGCGTTCGGCATCCGTCGAGGACGGCCGCCGGAGGATGTCCTTCAGTTCCGCCCGCCGGGCGGCGTACCGCGCGACGAGCGCCTTGCGCTTCTCGTTCTGCGCGATCTTGCTCTGCTTCGCCATCAGACCTTCACCCCTCGCGCCCGGATCCGGGCCACGGCGCTCTCGACGCCGATCACGTCGACGGTCTTGATCGCCTTCGCGCTGAGGGTCAGGCGGACGTACCGGCCCTCGCTCGGCAGCCAGTACCGCTTGCGCTGGATGTTGGGGTCGAACCGTCGCCGGGTGCGCCGGTGCGAGTGGGAGATGTTGTTGCCGAAACCCGGCTCGGCGCCGGTCAGCTGGCAGTGCGCGGACAAGGTGTTGCCTTCCTCTCGTCGGGACCACTATTGGTAATGGAAATCATTGCCATATACTAGCCCCATGGCACGCAACGAAGTACGCCCGATCGTCAAGCTCCGCTCCACCGCGGGCACCGGCTACACCTACGTCACCCGCAAGAACCGCCGGAACGACCCCGACCGCATGGTGCTGCGCAAGTTCGACCCGGTGGTCCGCCGGCACGTCGACTTCCGCGAAGAGCGCTGACCGCCTCCCCACCCCGCCCCACCCGAAGGACATCGCCATGAAGCCCGGAATCCACCCCGCCTACGGCCCCGTCGTCTTCCGCGACAAGGCCGCCGACTTCGCCTTCCTCACCCGCTCGACCGCCACCAGCGACAAGACGGTGGAGTGGGAGGACGGCAACACCTACCCCGTCATCGACGTCGAGATCTCCTCGCAGAGCCACCCCTTCTACACCGGCACCGCCCGCGTCCTGGACACCGCCGGCCGCGTCGAGCGCTTCCAGCGCCGGTACGGGAGCAAGGCGTGACCCTGCCCGTCGTCATCGTCGGCGGGCTCCACTCCGAGGCCCGCCGCACCACCGTGGAGCGGCTGCTCGCCACCGTGCCCGGCAGCGTCGCCCTGCACCACGACCTCTCCACCGCGGCCGGCGGCACCGTACGGCGCACCGTCCGCGATGCCACCGGGCTGCTCGGGTCGGGCGAAGCTCCGCTGGTCAACGACTGCGCGTGCTGCGCGCTCCGCGAGGACCTGGTGCCGGAGCTGTGGCGGCTGGCCGCCGGCGGCACGACCCGGCTGGCCGTCGTCGAGCTGTGGGACTCCGTCGAGCCCCGGGCGATGGCCGAGGTCGTGGCGGCGCACGCCGAAGGCGGGCTGGACCTCACCAACGTGATCACCGCCGTCGATCCCGCGCTGGTCCTGCCGTACCTGGCCAACGGGGACGACCTCGCGGACGCGGGCCTCGCCTCCGCGGCCACCGACCAGCGGACCGTCGGCGACACCTGGGCCCGGCAGCTGGAGTACGCCCCCGTACTCGCCCTCGTCGACGGCGGCGAGGCCGACGACGAGGACCGCGCGCTGCTCGCCCAGCTCCACCCGACCGCTCGCCGGGTGGAGGCCGGGTCCGGGGAGCTGGCGGCGCTCGCCTTCGCCGGATTCGACACCGAGGCCGCGGCCGCCGCCCAGCACCCGGCCTGTGCGCTGCTGCCCCAGGAGGCGGACGAGGCCGGGGTCGCCACCCTGGTCTGGCACCGCCACCGCCCCTTCCACCCCGAGCGGCTGTACGAGGCGCTGGAGGACCTCACCTGTGCGGCCGCCCGCAGCCGCGGCCGGTTCTGGCTCGCGGACCGCCCCGACACCCTGCTCGCCTGGGACGCCGCGGGTGGCGCCCTCTGCGTGGAGAACGCCGGACCCTGGCTGGCCTCGCTGCCGGACGCCGCGTGGGAGATGGTCCCGCCCGTGCGCCGGGCCGCGGCCGCCCTGGGCTGGCATCCCGAGCACGGCGACTGCTGCCAGCACCTCGTCTTCACCTCGCCCGGCCTCGACCGCGACGGGCTGGAGCGGCTGCTCGACTCCTGCCTGCTGACCGATGCCGAGTACACCGCCGGGCGCGAGGGCTGGAAGCGCCTGCCCGCCGCCTTCGACGTCCTCCTCGACCCCGTCTCGTAGCCCGTCCCGCAACCCGTCTCGCAACCCGTCGACCGACCCAAGGAATCCGCATGTCCCGCCGCATCACCCCCCGCAAGCCCGTGAAGTCCCGCCCCAACCCGCTGGACGCCGCCAAGATCACGCACATCGACTACAAGGACACCGACCTGCTGCGGAAGTTCATCTCCGACCGCGGCAAGATCCGCAGCCGCCGCGTGACCCGTGTCAGCGCCCAGCAGCAGCGCCGGATCGCCGCCGCGATCAAGAACGCCCGCGAGATGGCCTTGCTCCCCTACACGAGCCGCCAGGTCTAGGTGCAGCATGAGGGTGTACGCCCGGGTGGACGCCCGGGCGGGCACACCCACCGCGGAGGCGCCATGCGGGACGACGACAAGGGCGACGACCAGGGCGGCGGCAGGGGCGACGGCAGGGACGAGAGCCCCGAGGAACGCGCCGACCGGCAGTGGCAGGAACTGGTGCAGGAGATCCGCGTCGCCCAGACCGGCGTGCAGATCCTCTTCGGCTTCCTGCTGACCGTCGCCTTCACCCCGCAGTTCCACGGGCTGCCCCAGACGGACAAGACGCTCTACGTGGTCACCGTGATCCTCGCGTCCCTGGCCACCGGCGCCCTCATCGCCCCCGTGGCCTTCCACCGCATCGTCTCGGGCCGCCGCATCAAGCCCCAGGCCGTCGCCTGGGCCTCACGGCTCATCTTCGTGGGCATCATCCTGCTGCTCGCCACGCTCACCACCGCGCTCCTGCTGATCCTGCGCGTGGCCGTCCACAACCCCGCCGCGCCATGGCTCGTGGCGGGCGTACTGGCGTGGTACCTGGTGTGCTGGTTCGTGCTGCCGCTGTGGGCGCGGGCCCGCTACACGAGGAAGGGCTGACCGTCGGCCCCCGCCCTACTCTCCGGAGCTGCGGGCGCGGGCGCCCGAGCGGGTGCGGCCCGCGGTCTTCGCCCGCTGCGGGTGACGGCGTACGTACTCGTGCTCCAGCTCGTTCATCCGCTGCGTATGGGTGACCAGGGCGTCGTCCGACCCGTGCAGCAGGGTCTCGTGGCGCGTGCGGTGGATGGCCTCCAGCTCCTTGAGGAGCCGGCCCTCCTCCAGATTCCGCGCCGACGGACCGCCGTCGTGCTCCGTCATGACCCGTGCACCTCCTCCACGCCCGAGCGGGTGTCCGCTTCCATCATCCCCTCCACCCCGTCCTTCCGCCGGTAGGGCAGGGGCGCCGTGTGCCGTCCCGGTACCGTGCGCGCGAGATGGGGCGGGGTGGCGGCCGGGGGCTCCTTGCGCACGAAGGCCCGGCGCAGGGCGTGGTACGGGGCCTGCGGATCGCGGAAGGCCTGCCGCAACCGGGCCAGTTCGGCCTCCCGGTAGGCGGCCAGCGGCCGCTCGGCCTCGTCGCGGTCCCGCTGCGCCTTCTTCGCGGCGATCCGGGCGGGGGTGGCGGGCAGGGCGGCCAGCCTGGCCGCGAGGCGCGCCGTCTCGGCGGCGAAGGCCTGGGGCGCGCACGGGATCGTACGGTCGACCAGCCCGAGCCGGTGCGCGGCCTCGGCGCTCAGCGGCAGGGCCTCGGTGGTGAGCCGGTCCGCGACCCCGGTGCCCGCACGGCGCGGCAGGGTGTACGTCCCGTACGCGGAGGCGTCGAGACCCATCAGGCGGTGGTGCGGGTGCAGCACGGCACCGGAGCGGCACCAGACCTCGTCGGCGGCGAGGGCGAACATGGCTCCGCCGGCGGCGGCGTTCCCGCCGAGGGCGGCGACGACCAGCCGGTCGGTGGTGGTGAGGACGACCTCGACCAGGTCGTACAGGGCGGTGGCGTTGGCCCAGGACTCCTCGGCCGGATCGGCGGCGGCCTCGATGACGCCCAGGTGCATGCCGTGGGAGAAGAGGTCGCGGCCGCCGCCGAGGACGAGGACCGAGGTGGGGCGGGTGCAGGCGATCCGGTAGGCGTTCAGCAGGCGCCGGCACTGCGCGGTGCTCATCGCGCCGCCGGGGAAGGAGAAGGTGAGGAAGCCGGTCTGGCCTTCCTCGCGGTAGCCGATGTCGGACCAGGTGCGCCGGCGCGGGTCGGTGTGGAGCGGGGCGGGGTGCTCCCGCAGCGGGGGCAGCCGGTCGGCGAGCGCCACGGTGGCGGGCAGCTTGGGGGCGGCGGGCCCGCCGGGTGCGCGCGGGGCCCGCAGTTCGGGGATCCAGACGGCTCCGTCGACGGTGGCCCGGCAGATCGCGCCCGCCCGCGTGGCCAGCAGTTCCCCGGGGCGGCCGCGCAGGCGGTCCTCCAGGTGGCCGCCGTGCAGGAACCACTCGGCGCCGAGCAGTTCGTCCCGTACGCCGGGCTGTGAGTCGGCGGCGCGCAGTGCGCGCAGGACGCGCTCGGTGGAGTCCGCCTCCCAGTCGATGCGGCGGTGCTCCTGACGCAGGGCGGGGCGGGCGTGCCCGGCGGGCGGCGGCTGCGGGGTGTACGTACCGGAGGCGAAGCGGTGGATAGCGAGGAGGACGGCGGCCAGGGCCGCGTCGGCGATCTCGCCGCGGTAGAGGTCGCTCTTGCCCAGGGGCGGTACGGGGCAGTCGACGTGGGCCCAGACGGGGCCGGCGTCCATCTCCCCCTCGGCCTGGAGGACGGTGACGCCCCACCGCGTCGCCTGCTCCTGGATGGCCCGGTCGAGGGAGGCGGGGCCGCGGTCGCCGACCGGGCCCGGGTGGACGACCAGGCAGGTGTGGGCGGCCCTGACCTCTTCGGGGACGGCGGTCCTGAGCATCGGGGCGAGGACGAGGTCGGGCCGGTGGCGGCCGACGGCCTCGGTCAAGGAGACGTGCGGCAGCGCGAGTTCGACCGCGACGCTGTGGCCGTGGTCGCGGAGCTCGGCGTGGACTCGCTGCGCGAGGCTGTTGAAGGCGCTCGCGAGGAGCAGGACGTGCACGTGATCTCCCAGCGGCGGCCCGGGGCCGGAACAGGACCGGCCGCCTGAGATGGTCGGGCACGCGGGGGCGGGCTCGCCCGGCGCCGAGCGGGGGTGTCATCCGAAAGCGGGGTGGCCACAGGGCCATTCGGTCGCATGCCGGCGCGAGTAGACAATGTCTACTCGCGCCTGGTAGACACGGTCCATGGACCAGGAGAGCCCGCTCCGCGAGCGGCTGATCGACGTCGGTGTGGACCTCGTGCTGACCGAGGGCACCGCTTCCCTCGGGCTGCGGGAGATCGCCCGCCGGGCGGGGGTCTCGCACGGGGCGCCGCGCCGCTACTTCCCCACCCACCAGTCCCTGCTGTCGGCGATCGCCCGGCGCGGGTTCGCCGATCTCGGCGCCCGGTTCGCGGCGGCGCGCTCGGGGGCCTCCTCGTCCCCACGGGAACAGGTGCGGGCCCTGGGGTCCGCGTACGTCGGCTACGCGCTGGAGCACCGCGGGATGTTCGAGCTGATGTTCCGCCACGACCTGCTGGACAGCACCGGCCAGGAGCCCTCGGGCGGTCCGCGGCTGCGGGAGTCGACGCTCCCGCTGTTCGAGCTGCTCGTCGCGCTGGTCTCCCGCTGCGGGGCGGCGGACCCGGCGGTGACCGCCGCCGCCCTGTGGGCCAACCTGCACGGAGTGGCGCAGCTGTGGAGCTGGGGGAGTCTGCCCCTCACCCTCGGGAGCGAGGCCGCGGTGGAGCGGCTGGTCGCCGCCGCCGTCGACGCCCACCTCGGTCCGGAGCCCTCGTGAGGCGGCCCCTGGCGCTCGCCGCCAGTGTTTCCGGGGCCATGATCGTCGCCCTGGACGGCACCGTGCTGACCGTGGCCCAGCCGAGCCTGCGCCGCGACCTCGGCGCGAGCATGGCCGAGGTCCAGTGGACCAGCACCGCCTATCTGCTCGCCGTGGCCGCGCTGCTCGTCGTCGCCGGACGGCTCGGCGACCGCTACGGGCACTCCCGGCTGCTGTGCATCGGCGTTCTGGGATTCGCCGCGGCCTCGGCGGGCATCGCCTTCGCTCCCGGCGTGGGCTGGGTGATCGGACTGCGCGCCGTGCAGGGCGCGTTCGGCGCGCTGCTGCAGCCCGCGACCCTGGCGCTGCTGCGGCTCGCGTACCCGCCCGACCGGCTCGCCGGCCCGGTCGCCGTGCGGACCGGCGCGATCGGGGTGGCCGCGGCGGCCGGTCCGCTGCTCGGCGGTGTGCTGGTCGCGGAGTGGGGCTGGCGGGCGGTGTTCGCGGTGAACGTGCCGGTCGCGCTCGTGATCGCCGTGCTGACGCTCGCCGTACGGGCGCCCGCGCCGCCGCCGGCGCGGCACGGACGGCCGGCGCTCGCGGGCGCGGCCCTGCTCGCGGCGGCCCTGGCGGTACTCGTGCACGCGCTGGTCGGCGTACCGGCCCACGGCTGGGCATCCACCCCGACGCTGCTCGGGTTCGGCGGCGCCGCGGTGCTCGGGGTGCTGTTCCTGCGCCGCGAACGGCGTGCCGCGCAGCCGCTCGTGCCGCCGGTGGTGGCCCGGTCGGTGCCGGTGGTGGCCTCGATGGCGCTGCTGTCGGCCGTCTCCGGCGGGCTGTTCGGGGCGCTGTTCACCGCCACCTTCCGGCTCCAGGACGCACAGGGGCTGGACCCGCTCGCCACCGGGCTGCGGGTGCTGCCGCTGACCGCGCTGATGGTGGCCGCGGCTCCGGTGGCGGGCCTGGCCGTGCGCCGTTGCGGTCCGCGGCCGACCGCGCTGACCGGGACGGCCCTGGTCGTCCTCGGCATCGCGGCGCTGGACGCCGCACCCGACTCGGCGCTCGGATTCGGGCTGCTCGGGGCCGGGTTCGCCACCGTGATGGTCACGGCCACCGGGACGGTGGTCGGGGAGGCCCCGGCCGGGTACGCCGGGGTCGTGGGCGGGCTCAAGCAGACGGCCGTGAACATCGGGCCGGTCCTCGGAATCGCGGTCGCCGCGGGCGCAGGGGTGACGGGCTCCGCGACGGGGGCGCTGGTCGCGCTGGCCGCCGTGGGGCTGCTGCCGGCATCACTGCTGCCCGGCGGCTCGCGCCCGGCAGTTGCGGGCGACCTCGGCGGCGAAGGCCCGGGCGGGCGGGGCCAGGGCGGACCAGCGGCGGACCGCCCAGCCGACCGCGAGGGGCGGCAGGGCGGGGATGGGGACCAGGCGGATCGGACCGTCGGTGCCGGGGACGCGCCAGCCGGGTAGCGCGGGCACGACGGCGTGGCCCAGGCCCAGTTCGGCCAGGAGCAGGGCGGTGTCCCAGTCGGCGACGCTGGTGTCGGACCGTACGCGGATGCCGGATTCGGCGAGGGCGGCGTCGAGGTGGGCGCGGGAGGCGGAGTTTTCCGGAAGCCGGATGTGGCGGATTCCGGCGAGGTCGGCGGTCTCGATCCGGGGACGGGCGGCGAGGGGGTCGTCGGCGCCGACCGCGAGCACCCAGGGCAGTTCCATGACGGGCCGCTGCTCGATGCCGCGGACCGGGCCGCCGATGGTGATCCAGGCGAGGTCGAGGTCGTCGGCGGCGAGCGCGTCGAAGCAGCTGCGGCTGGAGTTCTCGGTCTGGAACTCCAGGCTCACCTCCGGGTGCCGGCGGCGGAAGGCGACGACGGCCTCGGACATGAAGTGCCGGACGGTGGTGGCGCCGGTGGTGACGCGCACCGAGCCGCCGTCCCCCCGTACGAGGTGGTCCAGGCGGCGCAGCGCGCCGTCGAGGCCGGCGATGCCGTCGGCGGCGGCCGCCTGGAGGATGCGGCCGGCCTCGGTGGGCACGACCCCGCGGGCGTGGCGCTCCAGCAGGCTCGCGCCGGTCTCCTTCTCCAGTCGGCGGACGTGCTGGCTGACGGCCGACTGGGTCCGGCCGAGGTCGCGGGCGACGGCGCTGAGGCTTCCGGCGCGGCACACGGCCACGAACACGCGGAGGTCGTCGAGGGTCATGGAACCCAAGGTATCCCTTGGGTGAGGGGAGGAAATCGGAGGATTGACTTGGGGGTTGGGCTGGATCACGATCGGTGCAGGGCCCGGGCGGCAACCCGCTCCGGCCTCCGCCACAGGGGTCCGGACCCCCGGCGGAGGCGGGGGACGGGTGTCGACCCGCCACCGCCCCCGAAAGGAGGGTCCCGTGCCGGACCACGTCGTCGCATGGCTGCGGGAGCTCGGCGCGGGCCGTGTCGAGCACCCCGGCGGGACCCTCCTCGCGCACCTGGGGCGGGTCCGGGAGCTGCTCGGCTCCTGGGGAGCGCGGCCCGCGCTCCAGCGGGCGGGCCTGTGCCACGCGTTCTACGGGACGGACGGGTTCGCGACCGCCCTGCTGCCGCCGGACCGGCGGGCCGAGCTGGCCGCGGTGATCGGGGCGGAGGCGGAGGAGATCGTGTACCTCTACGCCGCCTGCGACCGGGCGGCGTCCTACCCTTCGCTCGCCGACGATGAGGCGGCCTTCCGGGACCGGTTCACCGGCCGGGTGCACTCCCCCGCCGTGGCGTTGCGCCGTGACCTCGCCGAACTGTCGGCGGCCAACGAGCTCGACCTCGCCCGGATCGATCCCGCGTTCCGAGCGGCGTGGGGAGGCGAACTGCTCGCGCTGTTCGACCGGTTCCGCCCGCTGCTGAGCGAGCCGGCCTGGCGGGAGTGCCAGGCCGTGCTCGGCGGCTGACCGCTGTCAGGGCGTGAAGGTCCAGCGCTGGGCCGGGGTGTTGTCGCAGGCGGTGCGGGTGAGCGGGGTGCCGTTGGCGGTGGCGGAACCGGCCGGGGTGAGGCACTGGCCGGCGTTGCGCAGGGTGCTCTGGGGGCCCGCCTGCCAGGTCTGGCCGGCGCTGCCGTTGCAGGGCTGGATGCTCACGCGCGCGGCGTTCGCGGCGTCGAGGCAGACCCCGGCCAGGCCGGTGAGGCGGCCGTCGGACTGGAGGGTCCAGCGTTGGTTGGGGCCGCCGTGGCAGGTGTAGAGGGTGGGTTCGGTGCCCGGGGTGGTCGCGCTGTGCGGGAGGTCCAGGCAGGTGCCGGAGGCGGCGTTGACGAGGGTGGCGTCGGTGGGGAGCGGGGCGGGGCGTCCGGTGAGGCTGATCTCGGCGGCGCTGGTCCAGGGGCCGCGGCCGCCCGCCTCGGTCAGGGCCTTGAGGCGGAGGTAGCGGCCCGTTCTGGCGGCCATCGGGACGTTCTTGGCCGTCGCGGTGTCGGCGAAGGTGCCGCTCGCCACCGGGGTGCCCCAGTCGGAGGTGGTGTCGGAGAGGTAGACCTCGTAGCCGCCGATCCGGCCGTTGAGGCCGCCGTCCTGGCGGGGCAGGTAGCCGAGGCCGTCCACCGCGTAGCGGGCGCCGAGGTCGATCTGGATCTCGTGCGGAAGGCCGGCGGGCTTCCCGGAGGACCAGGCCGTGTGCCACATCGTGGCCGGGTCCCCGTCGAAGGCGTTGCGGGCGGCGCCGTTCTCGGCGCTCGTCTCCTGGCTGTCGGCGGAGACCAGGGACCAGCCCGACCGGTCGATGGGTGAGGAGGAGGGCAGGGGCTGGGCCGGCGGCAGGGTGGCGCCGGCGGCCGAGACGCTGAACGCGCCCGACTTCGTACCGGTCTTGATCCAGAGGATGCCGGAGCGGTCGGACGGGTCGAAGAACCACCCCGTGGCGGCCGCGTCGTAGGCGGCCTTCGAGGTCAGGCGTGCCAGGGCGGTCCCGTCGGCGGTGAGGGCGGTCGGCGCGGAGGCCACGTGGAGGGTGAACTCGTAGCCGCGGGAGGCCGGTTTGCCGGTGTAGCCGCCGGTGGGGGCGGAGACGGAGATGTCGACATTGCCGGAGCCGGCCGTGGGGGCGGTGACGTCGACCCGCTGGCGGGCGTAGGCCCCGGACTGGAAGGCCCGGGTGAGGCCGTCGTCCTCGTAGAGGCTGAAGGAGCTGGTGCCGCGCGGGTGGATGTCGTAGGTGAGGGTGGAGACGGGCCTCTCGCCGGTGTGGTTCATCTGCGGCCACATGGGCACGATGCCGCCGCCCTTGACGAAGAGGGGCAGGGTGTCGAGCGGGGCCTGGTAGCCGTTGAGCCACCCGGGACCGGCGTATGTCTTCCCGGTCCAGTAGTCCGTCCAGGTCCCGGCAGGGAGGTAGATGCCGTCGCGGACGGAGGTGTCGGAGACGACGGGTGCGACGAGGAGGGAGTCGCCGGCCATGAACTGGCCGCTGGTGAGGTTGCCGCGGGCCACCGGGTCGTCCGGGTATTCGAGGACCATCGCGCGGGTGCTGGGGACGCCGGTCTCGTGCGCGGCGCGGCTCATCGTGTAGAGGTACGGCATCAGCCGCATCTTGAGCTGGAGGTACTTGCGGTTGATGGACAGGTACGGCTCGGCGAAGCGCCAGGGCTGCTTGTCCTGGTAGCCGGCGGACGGGTTGGTCGCGCCCCAGCCGGACATGGTCATGAAGGCGGGGGTGAAGGCCTTCCACTGGAGGTCGCGGGTGTACGTCTTGGGGCTGCCGCCGAAGATGCCGTCGACGTCGCCGGAGGCGTAGTTGAGGGCGGACAGGCCCGCGCCGGTGATGGCGGGGACGTGCCAGCGCATGTCGTCCCAGGTGCCGTTGGTGTCGCCGGTCCAGACGACGGCGTTGCGCTGGGTGCCGGCCCAGCCGTCGACGGTCCAGACGTAGCGGCGGGCGTCGGAGTTCTTCTCGATGCCGTCGACGGCCTGCTGGACGCCGTTGAAGGCGTACTTGTAGCCGCTGCCGATCCACGCCACGTCGGTCTTCACGCCGCGGCTGCCGGCCGTGCCCACCTCGTCCGCGATGGAGCCGAGGCCGGTGGAGGTCCACAGGCCGGTCTGGAAGCCCTTGGCCTTCAGCGCGTCCACCGTGGACTTGAGGGGGGCGGTGTAGCCGCAGCCGTAGCCGTCGTTGGGCAGGAACCAGCCCGAGGGCATGTCGGCGGCGCGGGCGTCGGTCGCGTAGCCGACGACATCGGGGGTGGTCTGGTGGCGGAGGCGGTTGTGGTCGCCCTGGTAGTCGGGGTTGGAGGCGTTGAAACAGTCGGCGTTGCCGAGCTCGAAGCCCCACATCGGGGCCATGAACGGCTTGCCGCTGACGTCGGTGTAGGCGTCGAGCACGCCCTTGAGGGAGTCGCCGGTGAAGTACCAGGCGTCGAAGCGGCTCTCGTTGTGGGTGAGGGTGGTGGGGGCGTTGAAACCGTAGGAGCCGGGGGCCCAGGTGTTGCGCATGACGCCGTAGCCGTTGGTGGACATGTAGAAG
The DNA here is from genome assembly GCF_042736975.1 of Streptomyces sp. NPDC059989. Classification (NCBI taxonomy): domain Bacteria; kingdom Bacillati; phylum Actinomycetota; class Actinomycetes; order Kitasatosporales; family Streptomycetaceae; genus Streptomyces; species Streptomyces sp. NPDC059989. The sequence goes on along the minus strand of NZ_JBHWUO010000004.1, from coordinate 23,732 downwards.
GGGGCGGGGCTGGCGTTGTTGTTCTCGCGCCATTTGTTGTCGACGGCCACGGGGACGGTCTTGCCGCGCAGGGCCCATTCGCCCAGGCGCAGGCCGGTGCCGTAGAACTGCTCGTCCGCGCCGCGGGCGAGGTACTGGGTGGTCTGGCTGCCGGTCCAGCTGGTGGGCTGGGTCTCCTGCCAGACGGGGGTGGCGTTGTCGGCGCGGTAGACGGAGAACTGGAGGGGCGATTTGTTGACGCGGATGGAGAGGGCGCCGGTGGTGATCCGGTAGTACGTGCCGGCGTCGGAATAACTCGTGGTGACGGAGCCGAAGTCGGTGGTGGGGGCGAGGTCCTTGCCGGCCGGGTCGTTGGTGAAGGCTCCGTCGGGCGAGAGCCAGAGCCGGAAGATGTCGGCGCGGGCGACGACCACGCGGGCCTTGGCTCCGCTGGAGGCCGTGACGGTGAAGGTGTTCCCGGTCTGGGTGAATCCGGTGACGTTGCCCGCGGTGGCGGTGGCCCCGGCGGGTGCCGCGGCGGCGGGTGAGGCGATGGGCCCAGCGGCGGCCAGGCCCGCGACGGCGAGGGCGGCGGCGAGCAGGGCGGCGACCGGGGTGCGCCGGCGCCGGCCCGGGCTCCTGTGGATGCTTGGCAGTCTCATAGGGCACTCCTCGTGCGGTCCGGATCGCGGACACACCGCTTTGGCATGCGCCTGGCAAGATAGCGCCCCGCGGAGGCGAATTGAAGGAAGATGCTCGAAGTGGCTTGTCATCGAGCATCTTTGAACATGTGTCAGGTTCTGTGGTGCTCACCCCGGACGGCAGCCGCCGACTGCCCCTGGTACCCCTCCGACCTGCGCACTCGGGCCGTTGTCAGACCCCTGCGGGAGGATCTCGGCATGACGACGACCACTGCTCCCGCCCTGGCCACCCGTGACGAGTACGCCGATGCGATCGGCGCCGCCCTCAGGGCTTCCGCCGCCTATTACGGCTCCGGCGAATCCGCCCTGGACGATGCCTCGTTCGACCTCCTCCTCGGCCTGATCAAGGCGTACGAGGAGCGGTATCCGGAGCACACCGACCCCTCCTCGCCGACGGGGAAGGTGGCCGGCGGCGCCGTCCCGGCCGGGGACGTCCCGCACACGGCGGCGATGCTCTCGCTGGGCAACGTGTTCGGCCCGCAGGACCTGCTGGACTGGGAGGCCTCGCTGGTCCGGCGGCTCGGGGCACCGGTCGCGGGCGGGTACGCGGTCGAACCGAAGCTCGACGGGGCCTCGCTTGCGGCGCGCTACCGCCAGGGCCGGCTGGTGCAGCTGGTCACCCGGGGCAACGGGACGGGCGGCGAGGACGTGTCGCACGCGATCGGGACGATCGCCGGCCTCCCGCGGGAGCTGGCCACCGACGCCTCCTTCGAGGTGCGCGGCGAGGTGCTGCTGACGGCGGAGCAGTTCGAGCGGGCGAACGCGATACGGGCCGAGCACGGGGCCGGACCGTTCTCCAACCCCCGCAACGGCGCGGCCGGCACGCTGCGGGCCAAGGGGCGCCCGTACACGGTGGAGATGAGCTTCTGGGCCTTCGGCGCGGTGGAGCTCGACGGGGGCGCCGCGCTGCCGGGCGCCGGCCACGCGGAGGTCATGGCGCATGTCGCCGCGGCGGGCATCCGCACGGCGGCCGACACCCCCGCCGGGCTGACGGTCGTGGACACCATCGCCGAGGTGCAGGAGCAGGTCGACCGCATCGCCGCGCTCCGCGCCCGGCTGCCCTTCGGGATCGACGGGGTGGTCGTCAAGGCCAACGCCCTGGCGGAACAGACCGCGGCGGGCAGCGGCTCACGCCACCCGCACTGGGCGACCGCGTACAAGCTGCCCGCCGTGGAGCGGCGCACGCGGCTGCTGGAGGTGACCTGGTCGGTGGGGCGTACGGGGGTGCTCGCGCCCACCGCGGTCCTGGAACCGGTGGAGATCGACGGCTCGGTGGTGCGGCACGCCACCCTCCACAACCCGGCCGACATAGAGCGCCGGGGCCTGCGGCTGGGCGACACCGTGACCGTCTACAAGGCCGGGGACGTCATCCCGCGCGTCGAGGCCCCGGTGGTGGAGCTGCGCACCGGCGCGGAGCGCCCGATCGAGCCGCCGGCCGTGTGCCCGGGGTGTGCGGGGGAGATAGACCGTTCCCAGGAGCGGTGGCGCTGCGCGCAGCCGGCCGACTGCGGGCGGATCGCGGCGATCCTGTACGCCGCCGGCCGGGACCAGCTCGACATCGACGGTCTGGGCGAGCGGTACGTACGGGCGCTCGTGGAGGCCGGTCAGGTCCGGGACGTGGCGGACCTGTTCACGCTGGACCACGCGCGGCTCGCGCAGGCGGCCGGGAGCGAGAAGCGGGCGGCGAAGCTGGTGGAGCGGATCGAGGTGGCGAAGGGCCTGCCGCTGTCCCGGGTGTTCTGCGCGCTCGGCATCCTCGGGACCGGGCGGGGCATGTCCCGGCGGATCGCGCGGCACTTCGGGACCATGGAGGCCATCCGGGCCGCGGACGCGGTCGCGATGACCGCGGTGGAGCTGGTCGGCGACGCCAAGGGCGCCGGGATCGTCGCCCAGGTGGCGGAGCTGGGGCCGGTCATCGACAAGCTCGCGGCCGCCGGGGTCAACCTCACGGAGCCGTCGGCCGCCACCGCCGGTGCCGCGGACGGCAACGGGAACGCGGATGGGGACGGGGACGGCGCGGGGCCGCTCGCCGGTCAGATCGTGGTGGTCACGGGCCGGATGGCGGGGGCGCTGGCGGCGTACGACACCCGCGACCGGGTGCGCGAGCTGATCGAGCGGGCGGGCGGGAAGTCGGCGAGCGGCATATCCGGGCGGACCACCCTCCTGGTGGCGGGCGAGAAGGCGGGCAGCAAGGTCGCCAAGGCCGAGGCGGCCGGGATCGAGATCCTCGGCGAGGAGGCGTTCGCCGAGCGGATCGCCGCCTTCCTCACCCGCTGACGCCATCCGCCCCTCCCACCGGGGTGACCGCCAGGACGGGCGGCGCCGGGGTGGACCACCGGTGCCCGCAGGGGTCGAAGACCAGGACCACCGGCTGTCCCGGCCGCTGGCGCCAGGAGATGCGTTCCGGCGCGCTGTCGCACACCGGACAGCAGGGCAGCGGGCCGGGTTCCGGCAGGCACCCGGGTGCGGCCGCGAGGGGCGTGGAGTGCGGATCGCGCATGGAGGCTCCCTGGTCGTGCGGTTGGGCTGATGGCACTGTGCCATGGACAGGCCCTTGTCCGCACGGGCGAATCATCCAGTGTTTTGGCTGGTCAGAGGTGTGGTCAGCAGGAGGATTCCGGTCCTCTTACGGGCACTTGGTGATCAACCGCGCGTGCCACCGGCTTCCACCAGGCCCGATTCGTACGCCGCGATGACCGCTTGGGCGCGGTCGCGGACGCCCAGCTTGCCGAAGATGCCCGTGATGTGGTTCTTGACCGTGGAGACGCTGATGTCCAGTTCCAGGGCGATCTCGGCGTTGTCGAGGCCGGTGGCCAGGAGCTGCCAGATCTCCAGTTCGCGCGGGGTGAGTTCGGGCGGGACCGCGGCGGCGGCCGGCCGGGCGCGGGCGGGGGTCCGTACGTAGGTGGACAGCAGCCGGGTGAGGAGCCGGGGTGCGACGGCGGCCTCGCCGCCGTGGACGATGCGGACCGCGGCGCCCAGTTCCTCCGGGGAGATGTCCTTGGGCAGGAAGCCGTAGGCGCCGGCGCGCAGGGCGGCGACCACGTACTCGTCCATGTCGAAGGTGCTGAGGGCGAGCACGCGGGTCCCGGGGAGGGTCCGGGCCAGTTCCCCGGTGGCCTGCACCCCGTCGAGGACCGGCATCCGGATGTCCATGACGACCACGTCGGGCCGCAGTTCATGGGCGAGGGCGACGGCCTGGGAGCCGTCCTCGGCCTCGCCCACCACCTCGAACTCCGGGTCGGGCGCCAGGATCAGGGCGAGGCCCCGCCGGACCAGCGGCTGGTCGTCGGCGATGAGTACGCGGATCATCGGTGTCGTTCCCCTCCCTCACCGCCCCCGGCGCCTCCCGGGACCGGGAGGCGGGCCGCCACCCTGAAACCCCCGCCGTCGAGTGCGGCGGCCTCCAGGGTGCCGCCCTGGAGGGCGACGCGCTCGTGCATTCCGATCAGACCGTACCCGGGGCGCGGCGGTGCGGGCCGCGGACCCGGTGCCCAGGCCCCCGCCCCGTCGTCGCGTACCTCCACGGCGACTTCGTCGGGGCCGTACGTCAGCCGTACGTGCGCCCGCGCCTCCCCGGCGTGCTTGCGGGTGTTGGTCAGTGCCTCCTGCACGATCCGGAAGACGGTGAGGCCCACGGTCGGCGGCAGCGGCCGGACCGGCCCGTCCACGGTGAACTCCGTCTCCGTCCCGGCCAGCCGCGACTCGGTGATGATCCGGTCGAGGTCACCGGCTCCGGGCTGCGGTGCCGGAGGGGTGTCCTCCGCCTCCTCTCCGGCGCGGAGCACGTCGAGGAGTTGCCGCATCTCGCGCAAGGCCATGCGCCCGCAGTCCTCCAGGGTGACGAGGGCCTCGCGCGCCACCCCGGGATCGTGGGCCAGGTTGGCCCGGGCCCCGCCGGCCATCAGCTGCATGGTGGTGATGTGGTGGGCGACGATGTCGTGCAGTTCGCGGGCGATCCGGCGGCGCTCCTCGGCCAGCGCGCGCTCGGCCTGCAGGGTGTGCTGGGCCGCTACCTCCCGCTGCCGGCGCTTCACCACCACGGCCGTGATGACGACCAGGATCGCGGCCACCGCGTCGGCGAACAGGATCCAGCCGGCGGGGAGCAGGGTGCCGCCCATGCCCACGGCGGGCAGGGGAACGGACGCGAGGAGGGCCCCCGCGACCACCGCTGGACGGCAGAACCTCGCGACCGAGTACAGGGCGATGGCGAGGCTGAGGGAGAAGTGCGCGGACACCACCGGCGTGGCCAGGTTGGGCACCACGCCCAAGGCCAGCACCGCCGCGAGCACGGCCACGGGGTGGCTGCGCCGGGCGAGCAGCGACAACGCGGCGGCCACGAGGGCGAAGGCCGCCGTGACGGTGATGGGCACCCCTTCGGGCTGGCTGCCGAACGAGAATCCCACGAGGTCGACGGCGGCGGCCCCGACGGCCACGAGTGCGTCGTTGCGCGTCCAGCGCAGCCTGTCGGCGCCCTTGCCCGTCATGGCCGGTCCTCCCCCGCCGACTGCCCCGCCCGGCCGGTGCCGGGGCGGCGCGCAGCCGGTCTCTCATGATCCATTCTGTCAGCGGGCCCCGCCGGTGGCACCGTCCCGGAGACGGGTGACGGACCAGGACCAGGGTCCTGGTCCGGGCCGGAGTCCGGACCCTGCTCCCGGGCCACGGCTCCTCCGCCGCCCCGATGTGGCCCCCGGCCCCGCCTGATGGTCTGGAGATCGGCCGGGGACCCCCGGCCGGAACCGCACAGACCGGAGGAGTCACGTGATCCGCGCCCTGACCGGATTCTCGACGCGAAGTCCCTGGAAGGTGATCGCCGCCTGGGCCGTGCTGGGCATGGCGCTGACCGTCCTGGGCCAGGCGCTGGTGTTCCGCGCCACGCAGAGCAGCGCCGGCGACTTCCTGCCCGCGACCTACGATTCGGCCGCCGCCCTGAAGGTCGCCGAGGAGAGCTTCGGGGTCGAGCCGGGCGCCAACCCCCTGACCGTGCTGGTCGCCAGGCCGGACGGCGCGCCGCTCGGCGCCGACGACGAGCGGCTGATCGACGGGGAGGCCGCGAAGCTGGCCCGCCACCGGATCGCCATGCCCGCGTCCGAGGACGACCTGCCCTTCGCCCAGGACCATTCGCAAGTCCCCCGGGTCGGCGCGGCGATGACGGCTCCCGACCGGAGCTTTCGCCTGCTGACGGTGGAGCTGAGCGGAAATCCCCAGGATCCCGGGATGCAGAACACCTACCGGGCCTTCCGCGACGCCGCCCGCGCCCAGTTCGCCGAGGCGGGGCTGCGGACCGGGTTCACCGGCGGGATCGCCGACAGCGTGGACAGCGCCGACGCCGAGAAGACCCGGTCCGTGGTCATCGGCATCGTGATGCTCGCGGTGATCGTGCTGCTGCACGTACTGGTCTTCCGCAGCCTGCTCGCCGCACTGCTGCCGCTGCTCGTCGTCTCGATCGTCGGCGGCGCCGCTACGGGCACGGTGGTCGGCGTCGCGATGCTGACCGGCATCGACCTCGATCCGTCCACCCCGCAGCTCATCAACGTCGTCCTCGTGGGCATCGGCATCGACTACTTCCTCTTCCTGCTCTTCCGCTTCCGCGAGCAGTTGCGCCTGCGGCCCGAGCAGTCGGGGCGCACCGCCGCGGCCGAGGTCGGCGGGCGCGTGGGGACGGCGGTGACCTCGGCGGCGCTGACCATCGTCGCCGCGTTCGCCACGCTCGGGGTGGCCTCCTTCGGCCAGTTCAGGGTGCTCGGTCCGGCCATCGCCGTGGCCGTACTGGTGATGCTGTTCGGCAGCCTCACCCTGATGCCGGCTCTGCTCGCCGTCACCGGGCGCAAGATGTTCTGGCCCGCGCGTACGTGGAAGCGGGAGCCCCGCGGGGGCTGGGCCGCCCGGCTGGGCGACCGGGTGGCGCGCCGGCCGTTCGCGGCGGTCCTCGTCTGCGTGGCGCTCCTCGGGGCCCTGGCCGCGGGAGTGGCCGGCATGCGGATGGACTACGGATCGGGCGCCGAAGGCGGTGAGCGTACGGCCGCGGCGGCCACCGCGGCCGAGATCTCCCGCGCGCTGCCCGCCGGGGTGTCGGACCCGATCAGCGTCTTCGTCACCGCCTCGGACGGCGGTGTGCTCGGCGCCGAGCGGCTCGGCGGCCTGGCCGGGGCGCTCGGCGAGGTGGACGGCGTGGGCCGGCTCGCCCCGACCGTGCTGAGCGAGGACCGGTGGGCGGCGCGGATCGACCTGTTCCCGAACGCCGGTCCGAACAGCCGGGAGGCCCGCGATCTGGCGTCCGGCCCGGTCCGGGAGGCGGTCGCCGCGCACCGGCCGGCGGGCACCGAGGCGCATGTGGGGGGCACCGCGGCGGTGTTCGCCGACATCTCGACGGCCGTGGACGAGGACCTGCGGCTGGTGTTCCCGGTGGCGGCGGCGCTGATCGCGCTGATCCTGTTCGTGCTGCTGCGGAGTCTGCTCGCCCCGCTGGTCCTGCTGCTGTCGGTGGGGCTGGGGTTCGCCGCGACGCTGGGTGCCTCGGCGCTCGTCTTCCAGCGTGCGCTGGACCGGCCGGGCGTGGCCTTCACGCTCCCGCTGATCCTGTTCCTGTTCGTGGTCGCGCTGGGCACCGACTACAACATCCTGGTGACCGACCGGATCCGCGAGGAGATGCAGCGGCCCGGTCCGGCGCGCGCCGCCGTGGCCCGCGCGGTGCGGCAGACCGCGCCGGCCGTGGCGACGGCCGGACTGGTGCTGGCCGCCTCCTTCGGGAGCCTCGCCGTCAGCCCGGCCCCGGCCACCCAGCAGATCGGCTTCGCGACGGCGCTCGGGATCCTGCTCTCGGCCTTCGTCCTGTCGATCGTCCTGGTGCCCGCCTGCGCGGCGCTGCTGGGCCGGTCCCTCTGGTGGCCGTCCCGGTCCCGGCCCGCCGCGCCGCAGGACGGCCCGTCGGAGACCGGCCCGGCGCAGGCACCGGACCGCGTGCTCGTGCGCTGAAGCACCGCCCGGACGTGCGAAGGCGCCGGCGCGCGCAGGACCGTACGGGTCCCGCGCACACCGGCGCCTTCGGCGTCCCCTCGGGGATCAGGACAGCTTGTCGATCTCCGGGTGGTCCTTCAGCCAGGCGCGGACCGCCTGCTGCTCCTTGCCCTTCCCGGTGTCCTGGATCGTCGCCTCCAGGCTGGTGAGCTGCTCCTCGGTGAGCTTGAAGGAGCGCAGCCAGGCGGCGACCTCGGGCTCGTCGGCGCCGAAGCCCTTGCGGGCCAGGGTGTGGATGCCGTCGCCCTTGCCCCAGACGCCCTTCGGGTCCTCCAGCTTGGTCAGCTCGTACGAGGAGTACGCCCAGTGCGGCGACCACAGGACGGTCACCACCGGCTCCTTCTTGTCGTAGGCCCGCTTGAGCTCGGCGAGCATGCCGGGGGTGGAGCCGTCGACGACCTCGTACTCACCCTCCAGCCCGTACTCCTTGAGCACCTTGTCCTTCAGGATGGACATGGCCCCCGCGCTCGGTTCGATGCCGATGATCCGGCCCTTGAACTGCCCGGACTTGCCCTTGAGGTCGGCGAGCGAGCGCACGTCCTTCACGTACGAGGGCACGGACAGCTCCAGCGAGGTGGAGCCGTACCAGGAGCCGAGGTCCTCCAGCTTGTTCCCGTACTTCTCCCAGTACTGGGCGTGCGTGACGGGCAGCCAGGCGTCGGTCTGGAAGTCGAGCTGTCCGCCGGCCAGGCCGGTGTAGAGCGCTCCGGCCTCCAGCTGGCGGGCGTCGACCTTGAAGCCGCGCCGCTCCAGGAGCTCCTTCCACAGGAAGGTGGAGGCGATGCCCTCGTCCCACGGGATGTAGCCGATGGACACCGTGCGGCCCTTGCCGGTGTTCGCGGCGCCGGCCGGTCCGTCCTCGGCGGCGGAGCCGCCGAAGGTGTGCAGGGCGCCCGCGACGAGGGCCAGTACGACGGCCCCGGTCACGGCGTAGGCGGGCTGGGGGCGGTGGTTCCACAGCTTGGCCGCGCCGGTAGCGGCGGACCGTGCCTTGGCGAGGGCGCGCCGGCCGAGCGGGGAGACCTGGCGGCCGAGCGCGCCGGTCATCCGGTCGAGGTACATGGCGAGGATGACGATGGAGATGCCCGCCTCGAAGCCGAGGCCGATGTCGACGTTGCCGATGGCCCGGTAGACGGCGCCGCCGAGGCCGCCGCCGCCCACCATGCCGGCGATGACGACCATGGACAGGCCGAGCATGATGACCTGGTTGACGCCCGCCATGATGGTGGGCAGGGCCAGCGGCAGCTGGACGCGGACGAGGGTGTCGCGCGGGGTGGTGCCGAAGGCGTTGGCGGCCTCGACCAGTTCCGCGTCGACCTGGCGGATGCCGAGCTCGGTCATCCGTACGCCCGGCGGCAGCGAGAAGATGATGGTGGCGATGATGCCGGGCACCACGCCCACCCCGAAGAAGATGATGCCGGGGATGAGGTAGACCATGGCCGGCATGGTCTGCATGAAGTCCAGGACGGGCCGCAGGACGGCGCTGACCCGGTCGGAGCGCGAGGCCCAGATGCCGAGCGGGATCGCGAACACCAGGGTGACCAGGGTGGCGACCAGGACCAGGGACAGCGTGGACATGGCGTCGGCCCACAGGTCGACGGAGTCGACGAGGGCGAAGCCGGCGAAGGCGAGCAGGCCCGCGAGGAGACCGCGCAGCCACCAGGCGGCGACGGCGAGGATGCCGGCGAACAGCAGCGGGGCGGGGGCGGACAGGACCGCGTCGATGCCGTCGTAGAGGCCGGTGACGAGCGCGCTGATGGCGTCGAACAGCCAGGACAGGTGGCGCTGGAGGAAGTCGACACCGCTGTCGACCCAGGCGCCGAGGTGCAGGCGGGGCATCAGGCTGCCACCTCCACGCAGGCCATGGGGGGCCGCTGTTCGTCGCCGATGAAGGCGATGAGGCGGTCCTGCGGTACGGAGCCGATGACGGCGCCGTCCGCGTCGGTGACGGCGACCGGGTGCGGGACGCGGGCGCTGATCGCGCACAGGTCGGCGAGCGGAGTGTCGGTCTGGACGGTGGGGCAGCCGCAGGTGTCCGCGTCGAGGGAGGGCTCGTCCATGACGGCATCGGCCGTAAGCACTCGCGAACGGTCCACGTCCTGGATGAAGGAGGCGACGTACTCGTCGGCGGGGCGCATGAGGATGTCCTCGGCGGTGCCCTGCTGGACGATGCGGCCGTCGCGCATGACGGCGATGCCGTCGCCGAGGCGCATGGCCTCGTTGAGGTCGTGGGTGATGAAGACGATGGTCTTCTTCAGCCGCCGCTGGAGTTCGAGGAGCTGGTCCTGCATGTCGCGGCGGATCAGCGGGTCGAGGGCGCTGAAGGACTCGTCCATCAGCAGCAGGTCGGCGTCGGTGGCCAGGGCGCGGGCCAGGCCGACGCGCTGCTGCATGCCGCCGGAGAGCTCGTCGGGCCAGGACTTCTCCCAGCCGCCGAGCCCGCACAGCGCCAGGGCCTCGGCGGCCCGGCGTTCGCGCTCGGCCCGGGGGACGCCCTGGACCTCCAGTCCGTAGCCGGCGTTCTCCAGGACGTCGCGGTGCGGGAACAGCGCGAAGTGCTGGAAGACCATGCTGATTTTGGTGGAGCGTACGCGGCGCAGCTCGCGGGGGCCGAGCGTGGTGAGGTCCTCGCCGTCGAAGAGGATGCGTCCCGCGGTGGGTTCCAGCAGCCCGTTGAGCATGCGCAGCAGGGTGGACTTGCCGGATCCCGACAGGCCCATGACGACGAAGATCTGGCCGGGCTCGACGCGGAAGGAGGCGTCGATCACCGCGGCGGTCGTGCCGGCCGCGCGCAGCTCGTCGCGGCCCGCGCCGTCTTCGAGCGCGCGGACCGCCGCCGCCGTGTCGTCAGGGTGTCTGCCGAAGACCTTGTACACGTGCTCGGCCTGGAGCGTGGACACATACACCTCGCGGGTCGTACCGGGTACGGCGCCGCGCTGCGGAGAACCGGGGAGGCGGGCCGTGGAGCGGGACGGGATCTGCCCGTGTGCGCCGCGCCTCCGGCTCGATGGCCTGAGTACATGGTTCCGCTCCAGCGGCGCACCTGCCCGGCATTCACCTCAGCAAACGCAAAGGTGATCTACCTCACGCGTGGGCCCCGGAGTCGGGCCCGGTCTCGTCGAGCAGCATCGAATCGCGCAGGTGGCCGAGGAGCCGGGTGAGCAGCCGGGAGACCTGCATCTGCGAGATGCCGAGGGCATCCCCGATCTGGGCCTGTGTCAGCTCCTCGCCGAACCGCATCTGGAGCATGCGGCGCTCGCGGGCGGTGAGCTGCTCCAGCAGCGGCGCCAGGGTCTGGATGTCCTCCACCAGCTCCATGGCCGGCTCCTCCTCGCCCATGACGTCGGCGAGGCTGTGGGTCTCGGTGGAGCCGCCGCCGTACTCGGCGTGCGCGGTGGGCGGGGCGTCCAGGGAGCCGCTGGTGTGGCCGTTGGCGGCGACGAGACCCTCTATGACCTCCTCGTCCGAGAGGCCGAGGTGGTCGGCGAGGTCCGCGACGGTGGGCGAGCGGTCGAGTGTGACGGTCAGCTCTTCCTTGGCCTTCGCTATCTCGATGCGCAGCTCCTGGAGCCGGCGCGGAACGCGGACGGCCCAGGTGGTGTCGCGGAAGTGCCGCTTGATCTCGCCTGTGATGTACGGCATGGCGAGGGTGGAGAACTCGTTCTCGCGGGCCGGGTCGAAGCGGTCGATGGCCTTGATGAGGCCGATGGTGCCGACCTGCACGATGTCCTCGATGTCGCCGCCGTCGCCGCGGTTCCGGAAGCGCCGCACGGCGTACTGGACGAGTGAGGCATTCATCTCAATGAGCGTGTTGCGGACGTACTGGTACTCCGGAGTGCCCTCGGTCAGCTCGCGCAGCCGCCGGAAGAAGAGCTTCGACAGCTCCCTCGCGTCCGCGGGCGCCATCTCCCGGGGCTCGTCGATCCGGGGCAGGCCCGCTATACGGGCGGCCTCGGAGCCGCGACGGGGCTGGGGGACCGGGGCGTGGGTGGCGGCGGTATGGGGGGACGGGGCAGGGACCGGCATGGGGTTCGCTCCTTGGGCTGGTCGGCTTGCGGCGCGGGACCTTGACTGCCGTAGATGGTGGCCCTCTTCGTGTCGCACGTCAAGAATTGCAGGAAATCCTTTTCACGTCTTGCATCACGTGAATCGTGTATCGCATCATGACCGCATGGGGAGCATGCCACAGCGACAGAACTGGACATTCCTGACTAATCACGCCCGCGTTCTGGTGACCATCGCCCGGGACCCGGCCGTGCGGCTCAGAGATGTGGCCACGGTCTGCGGACTGACCGAACGGACCGTGCAGACGATCGTCACCGACCTGGAGGCGGACGGGTACTTGCGGCGCGTCCGCGACGGCCGGCGCAACCGGTACGAGATCTCCCCGGGGGCCGTCTTCCGCCACCCTGCGGAGGCGGGCGTCCAAGTGGCCGGGCTGCTGGCCCTCCTGACCGGCGCCGCCGCGGCCCCGGGCACCCCGGTCCCGGATCTCGCCACGGACTGAGCCACCCCTTCCGTCCCTTTATCCCCTTCTGTGCCAAAAGTCACAGCCCCTCTTGTGCCTCGGTCGGGCGCGGGCCCAGCCTGGGCCGCATGACCACGAGACCGTACTTATCGGGGCGCTGCGGCGCCGTCCTCGCGCTCGCCGCCGCGCTCGTCCTCGGGGTGGACACCGGGGCCTCCGCGGTGAGTCCTCCCGAGGGCTCCGTCCGCTACGCCGGCGCGCCCGGGGCCGTCGCCGGCAGCTACCTCGTCCTGTTGAACCCGTCCCGCGCCACCTCGCGCACTCCGCGGGGCCGGAGCGTCGTCGAACGCTCCGGGGGCCGGATCCGCCGCACGTACGACGCCGCGCTGAACGGCTACTCCGCCGAGATGTCGGAGCGGCAGGCCCGGCGGCTCGCCGCGGACCCGGCCGTCGCCGAGGTCGTACAGAACCGGAAGCTGACCCTCGACGCCACCCAGCCGGACCCGCCCTCCTGGGGCCTGAACCGGATCGACCAGCGCCGGCTCCCGCTGGACACCGCCTATGCCTACCCGGACTCGGCCGGGCAGGGCGTCACCGCGTACATCGTCGACACGGGCGTCCACATCACGCACGAGGACTTCGGCGGTCGCGCCTCCTACGGCTACGACGCCATCGACGACGACATGACCTCCGAGGACGACCACGGCCACGGCACCCACGTCGCCGGCACAGTGGCGGGCACCACGCACGGCGTGGCCAAGCAGGCGAAGATCGTCGCGGTACGGGTGCTCGACTACACCGGCACGGGGACCACGGAGCAGGTCGTGGCGGGCATCGACTGGGTGACCCGCAACGCGGTGAAGCCGGCGGTGGTGAACATGAGCCTGGGCGGGGACCCCGACGACGTACTGGACGCCGCCGTCCGCAATTCCATCGCCTCGGGGCTCACCTACGCCGTGGCCGCCGGCAACCAGGACATCGACGCCTCGGGCCACTCCCCCGCCCGGGTGCAGCAGGCGCTGACGGTGGGGGCGGTCGGCGACTACGACCACCGCGCCGAGTACTCCAACCACGGGCCGCTGATCGACCTGTTCGCCCCCGGGGACGACATCGAGTCGGCCGCGTACTTCTCCGACGACTGGTACATGACGATGTCGGGCACCTCGATGGCCACCCCGCACGTCACCGGCGTGGCGGCCCTCTACCTCTCCACCCACCGGACGGCGACCCCGGCCCAGGTCGGCGCGGCCCTCACCGCCTACGCCTCCACCGGTTCGGTCATCGATCCCGGCCCGGGGTCCCCCAACCGGCTCGTCCATTCCGGCGGTTCCCCGCAGCGGCCGGCGGGCAAGCGGTTCGCGAACACCACGGACTTCCCGGTGGCCGACCTGGCGACCGTCGACTCCCCCGTGACCGTGAGCGGGGTGTCCGGCAGGGCCCCGGCGGACCTCGACGTCGAGATCGCCATCAAACATCCGGACGTCGGGGACCTGCGGATCGACGTGATCGCCCCGGACGGCACGGCCTACCCCGTCAAGGACGAGTGGGAGGCATGGATCGAGACCGACTACACCGTCGTCTACGCGATCAACGCCTCCTCGGAGACCGCGAACGGGATCTGGCGACTGCGCGTGTTCGACACCCGGAGCGACCACACCGGCTACATCGACTCATGGGCGCTGCGCTTCTGAGCCCTTCACGGAGTACGAGCGCTCCGGGTCACGGTGGAAGGTCAGCCGGTCCCAGGTGGGGAAGGCCAGGTCGGTGACGGCCAGCAGCCGGCCGGAGCCGTCGTGCAGGGTGCGGCGCACGGTCAGGCCGCAGGCCTGGGGGGCCGCGGCCGGCGGATGGGTGGTGCGGGTCATCGTGAGGGTCTCGGTGACCCGCCCCTCCACCGCGGCGCGGTCGAACCAGCGGTTCAAGGGGCCCAGGTCCTCGTCGCGGACCGGCGCCAACCGGTCGCGATAGTAGGCCAGTTCGGGACTGTGTGCGACGGCGCCGGGGCTCAGGTACGTGACCGCGTGCGTGAGGGTCTCGCCCGCCGGGCCGTGCTCGCGGCGGTGGTGGACCAGGGTGCGGTCCCCGCCGCTCATGCCGAGCAGCGCGGCGAGCGAGGGCGGCACGGTGACGCGCGTGAGCCAGCTCTGGGCCGGGAACGGGACGGTCGTGGATGCCGGGGCCTGCACGGCGACCGCGACGGCGGTGCCCTCGACATCCTCGACACCCTCGAAACCGGAGACAGCGGAGACACCGGGGACACCGGCGGCAGGGCGGGTGCCGCGGCGGCCCGTGACGACGAGGCCGTCCTCGCGCAGCTGCTGGAGCGCGGCCCTGATGGTCTGCCGGTTGACCTGGTAGCGGGCGGCCAGTCTGCGTTCGGAGGGCAGTCTGCCGCCGGGGGTGTGCGCGGCGCGGTCGAGTTCGTGCCGCAGCGCTGCGGCGATCCGCTGGTACTTGGGCATGGCGGCCGGGCCGCCGCCCCGCGAAGGGGAGGGCATGGCTTCTCCTCTGACGGGTGGTCAAGGACTGCGCGGTCTGCCCGACCAACGTAGCATTGGTCTATACCTTTCCGTGAGAGGGCTTCGGGGAACGGCGACCACCTTGGCCGGTTTCGCTACCCCCGCAGCGGGTTCGGCAGCGGCAGGTAGCGGGCGTCCGCGCCGTCCGCCCGGGTCCACCGCAGCAGCAGGTTGGTCTTGGCCGGCAGGGCCGGAGCGGCGAGGAGCTCCGCGATCTCGGGGAGCCCGTGCGCGGCGTCGCAGCGCAGGAACTCCTCCCGCACGGCCGGCCACACGAGCGGCGAGATGTCCGGATGCAGCTCCGCCAACGCCCCGGCGATCTCCGCCAGATTGTTGACCACCAGGCAGTAGACCAGCCGCTGCCAGGCCGCCGCGCGGTCCAGGTCGGGCAGGAGCTTGACCCCCTCGGCGTCCCGGAAGAGCGCCTGCACCGGCAGGCCCGCCGCGTCGACGGCGACCAGGGTGTTCTGGAGGTGGGCTTCGAGCACGATGCCGTGCCGGGCGAACAGCTCCAGTACCGGGGGCACCACGTGGCGCAGGTACGCCCGCCACCAGGCGGCCGGTTCGGCCGTGGCCGCCAGTGGACTCCCGGCGTAGCCCTCGGCGAGCGCGGCGGCGAGCAGCGGGGTGGACCCGGGCGCGCCGTGGGCGTGCAGGCCGTCGCGGACCAGGACGGCGAGCTCCTCGAAGGCGAACTCGGCGGTGCGGTAGCCGCGGTCGGCGAGCCAGGCCGCGCGCTCCGTGTCCGCCCCGTCCCGGCCGCTCCGGCGCAGGGCTCCGAAGCCCGCCTCGACCGCCGCGTCCGTGCGGCGCAGCTTCAGCAGGTCGTGCCGCCACAGCCGGCGCACGTCGTTGGTGATCCGGACGTCGAGGCTGAACTTCACGAAGAGGTCGGCGCCCGGCCGGGGCACGTACAGCGTCCGGATCGAGGCGGTGGGCCAGGCCGGCAGGCGGCTCTCGCCGAGCCACAGCAGCCGCCCGTCGGCGAAGGCCTCGCGCACCGGCGGCCGGGAGCCGACGAGGTCGAGCTGCCAGGGGTGCGCGGGCAGCAGCCGGTAACCGGCGGGCGGGCGCGGCCCGTCGAGGGCGTCGGCGAGGGAGTCGACCGCGTCGGCGGCGGCCGGGCCGCCCTCCTCGGCCACCTGGTCCTCGCGGACCCCCAGGAACACCAGCGGGAAACGGGCGTGGGCCTCGGGCGCGTACGGCAGCCAGCTCCCGGCCGGGGCCCCGCCCCGGGCCTTGGGCGCGGGATGGTGCGGATGGCCCATCACCAGGGACTGCTCGGAGAGCAGGTACGGGTCCACCGGGGGCTCCGCGACCGCGCGGGCGGCCAGCAGTGCGGCGATGGCGTCCCGGCTGTCGTCGATCTCGACCGGGAGTTCGTCGTTCGGGACGCCGGTGTAGCGGAGCAGCTCGTCGGCGGTCAGTTTGACCAGTTCGGTGTGGCCGAGCGGATGCCAGCCGTCCCCCGTGCTCAGCTCGGGGCGTACGGGCCGGCGGCCGCCGTGCACCCGGAGCAGCCGCCCGCTGCCGCGCAGCCGGTGGACGTCCGCACCCGGCCCGACGGGGTCGGCGACCTCCCGGAGCAGGCAGTTCAGGAGGGGGGTCGCGGCGTACGCGTCGGCGACGGCGTTGAAGTCCACTGGTTCCATTCGGTCCATCCGGTGCGCCGGAGGATCGCGGGACGCGACCACCGGCCGTGATCTTCAGTATCCGCGATGATGACGTGACCATCCTGCAAAGCGACAACCCGATGTGCGGAGCCCCAGCATGCATCTTCCCGCCTCCCCGGCCGAGGAGGCCCTCGCCACCGAGCTGGCCGGCGTACGCCCCGCGCTCGGGCCCTCGTACGCCGCCGCGCTGCCCGGTGCCCGCGCGGCCGTGCTGACCCGGCTGTGGCGGGCGCTCGCCTTCGAACCGCTGCCGTGGGTGGTGGGCCGGGAGCGGGGACCGGGCGGCCTGGTGCTGCGGCTGGCCGGGGGCGGCCGGCTGGAGGGGCCGCCGCCGGACCCGTACGCGACCGAGCCGTACGTGGAGGAGCTGCTGCTCGACGGCCGGGCCCACCGGCAGGCCGCGCGGCTGGTCTCGGCCCTGGGGGTGCCGCACGGGGAGGGGTTCGCCGCCGAGCTGGACGGCAGCACGGCCTCCCTGGCCCTGTCCCGGGCCGGGCAGCCTCCCGCCGGGCGGGACAGCCCCGCGCGGAGCACCTGGGAGTGGGAGCAGCGGGTGGTCGACGGGCATCCGTACCACCCCAACTGCCGTTCCCGGCCCGGGTTCTCGGTGGCCGAGCAGCTGGCGTACGCGCCCGAGCACCGGCCGGTGGTGGAGCTCGGGCTGGTCGCCGTACGGGCCGAGGAGTGCCTGGTCACCGGCGACTGGCCGGCGGAGCTGCGGGACGGGGGGCGGATCCTGGTCCCGGTGCATCCGTGGCAGGCCGCGCACGCCCTGAAGCACGAGCGGGTGCGGGGCGCTCTCGCGGCGCACCCGCTGATGGCGCTGCGCACGCTCGCGCCCGCGGCGGGCGGGGCGCACGTCAAGACGGCGCTGAGCACCCGGCTGACCTCCTCCGTACGGGACATCTCCGTCTACTCCATCGAGACGGCGGCGGCCGTCTCCGCCTTCGCCCAGACCCTGTCCGAGCGGCTCGACGGCCGTCTGCACGTCACGCGCACCCTGGGCGCGGCGACCGCGCACAGCCCGGACCTGGCGGCCGTGCTGCGCGAGCCGCCGGAGGTGTTCGCGGACGCCGCCGCCGGTGAGCGGGTGCTCCCGGTGGCGGCGCTGGGCTCCTTCCCGCCGGCCCGCTCGGCCGCCTGGCGGGCCGAGTTCGCCCGGCTGGCGCTGTCGGTGTGCCTGCGGGTGCTGGAGCTCGGGGTGGCCCTGGAGGCCCACGGCCAGAACCTCCTCGTCGTCCTCTCCCCCACCGACGCACCGGTCCGGCTGGTCTACCGCGATCTCGCCGACATCCGGATCAGCCCGGCGCGCCTGGTCCGGCACGGCCTGCCGGTGCCGCCGCTGTCCGGCCGGCTGATCACCGATGACGTGACGGTGCTGCGGCGCAAGCTGTTCGGGTCCCTGCTGACGGGGGCGCTCGGTGCCACGGCCGGTTCGGCGGGCGCCTTCGCCGAGGCCCTGTCCGAGGCCGCCGGCCTGCCGCCGACCGCCGACACCGGGGCGCTGCTGACGGGTCCGCTGCCCACCAAGGCGCTGACGCTGATGCGGCTGAGCCCCGGCATCCCCGGCGACCAGTGGGCGGAGCTGCCCAATCCGGCGGCCGGGGGGTGAGACTCGGCGACGGTCGGGCTACTGTCCAGGGGCATGGGAGAGACCTCGTACCTGAGTTCCGTACGGACGTCCTACGACACCGTCGCCGTCGACTACGCGCGGCTGCTCGGCACGGAACTGGACCGCAAGCCGCTGGACCGGGCCATGCTGGCCGCGTTCGCGGAGTGCGTGCGCGGTGAGGAGGGCGGCGGGGGCCGGGCGGTGGCGGACCTCGGCTGCGGTCCGGGGCGGGTGACGGCCCACCTGGACGGCCTCGGCGTACGGGCCTTCGGCGTCGACCTCTCTCCGGCGATGGTGGCGGTGGCCCGCCGGACCTATCCGGGGCTGCGGTTCGAGGTGGGTTCGATGGCCGCGCTCGACATCGCGGACGGGGTCCTGGGCGGGGTCCTGGCCTGGTACTCGACGGTGCACACGCCGCCCTCGGAGCTCCCGCCGCTGTTCGCGGAGTTCGCCCGGGTCCTGGCGCCGGGCGGCCACGCGCTGATCGCCTTCAAGGCGGGCGACGAACTCGTCCGCCTGGAGCACGCGTACGGCCACCCGGTCGCCCTCGACGTGTACTGGACGCCCCCGGACCGCATGGCCGCCCTCCTGACGGACGCCGGCCTGACGGAGGTGGCCCGCCTGATCCGCGCACCGGACGCCGGCGAAAGGTCCCCACAGGGCATCCTGCTGGCACGCAAGGCGGCGGCCGCCGATCCCGACGGGGCCGTCCGGTCGTCCTGAGCCCGCGCTCCCGCCGTGGCGCCTACCAGCGGAGGGGGAGGCGGGTCACGCCGCGCATGAGGGTGCCCGGGAGCCAGTCGGGGTCGGCCGATTCCGGGGTCGGTGCGAGGGCGGGGAAGCGGGCCAGCAGGGTGCGGATCGCGATGCGGCCCTCCATGCGGGCCAGCGGGGCGCCGAGGCAGAAGTGGATGCCGTGGCCGAAGGCGACGTGGCCCTGGGCCGGGCGGCGGATGTCGAAGGCGTCCGGCTCCGCGAAGCGGGACGGGTCTCGGTCCGCCGCCGCCAGGGCGACCACCACCGAGGAGCCCGCCTCGATGCGGACGCCGCCGATCTCCAGGTCCGTGCGGGCGAAGCGGTACGTGGCGTGCTGCACCGGGCCGTCGTAGCGGAGCATCTCCTCCACCGCGCCGTCGATCAGCCCGTCCGGATCGGCGCGCAGCGCGGCCAGCTGGTCGGGGTGGGCGAGCAGGGCCCGTACGCCGTTGCCGATCAGGTTGACCGTGGTCTCGTGGCCCGCGACCAGCAGCAGGAAGGCCATCCCGATCAGCTCCTCCGGGGAGAGCTGGTCGCCGTCCTCGTCGCGGGTCCGGATCAGGGCGCTGAGCAGGTCCTCCCCCGGGGTCTTGGCCTTGGCCTCGACGAGTTCGAAGAGGTACGCGGTCATCTGCTCCACGACGCGGGGGTCCGTGCCCGCCGGGTCCAGCGGGGCCACGATCTCGCCCGACCAGTAGCGGAAGCGCTCCCGGTCCAGGTCGGGGACGCCGAGCAGTTCGCAGATGACGGTCATCGGCAGCGGTACGGCCAGGGCCGCGATCAGGTCGGCCCGGCGGTCCGGAGCCGCCGCCATCGCGTCCAGCAGCTCATCGGTGACCTCCTGGACCCGCGGCCGCAGGGCCTCGATGCGGCGGGGCGTGAACTCGCGGGCCACCAGGCGGCGCAGCCGGGTGTGGTGCGGCGGGTCGGCCTCCAGCATGTTGCTGGCGGCGGCGCTCGCCGGGGTGTTCCCGAACAGCTCGGAGCCGAGCCAGTCCTTCGACAGGGCCGGGTGGTTCAGGGCCTGTCGGGCCTCCTCGTGGCCGACGACCAGCCACGACCGGTCGCCGCCCAGCATCACCCGGTGGACGGGCCCGGCGGAGCGCAGCGCGGCGTAGAAGGGGTACGGGTCGGCGTTGAACTCTTCGGCGTGCGCGCCGAGATCCACGAGAGGCATGGGGGAAGGGTACGACCAACACCCCCTGACCGAACCGGAAATATGACCGGCCGAATCGTTCCGCCTGTGCGCCGTTCGGGGGGCAGGCCGGAGTGTGTGGGCCCGCCTTCACGGCGATCGGGCCCGGCGGTGGCAGGAAGGAGTCATGAGCCTCCATCGCCGCCAGGTCCTGGGAACCGCGGCCGCGGCCCTCGTCTCCTGCCTCGGGGCGGCGGCGGCCCGGGACCCGGACTACGGCGTGCTCGCCCGCGCGATCGACGGGCGGGTGGTGCTCCCGGGCGACCGGGACTATCCCGAGGCCCGGCAGCTGTTCCAGCCCCGCTACGACTCCGTGGCGCCGGCCGCGGTGGCCTATCCCGCACACGCCGATGACGTGGCCGTCTGCCTGGACTTCGCCCGCCGCTCGGCCGTGCCGGTGGTCCCGCGCGGCGGCGGGCACAGCTACGCCGGCTGGTCCACCCGCGCCGCCGGGCTGGTCGTCGACACCGGAGCCATGGCGGCCGTCACGGTCGAGGGGGACGGCGTACGGATCGGTGCGGGGGCCCGGCTCGGCGACGTGAACGCGGCCCTGGCGGAGCGGGGGCTCGCCGTCCCGACCGGCCTGTGCCCCTCCGTCGGCATCGCCGGACTCACCCTGGGCGGCGGCCTGGGGCTGGCCTCGCGGGTCTACGGAACCACCGCCGACCGGCTCACCGGCGCCCGGGTGGTCACCCCCGACGGGGCCGTCCGCGAGGTGGCCGCCGACCGGGATCCGGAGCTGTACTGGGCCCTGCGCGGCGGCGGGGGCGGCAACTTCGGGGTCGTCACCGAATTCCGCTTCCGCACCCACCCGGCGGGCGACTGCGCCTTCGCCGAGCTCCACTGGCCCGATGCCGACTCGGCGGCGGTGCTGAGCGGCTGGCAGCGCTGGCTGGCCGCGCTGCCGGATCCGTTCTGGAGCCAGGTCGAGTTCACGGTCGAGGCCGGCTCCCCCGCCGCGCCCCCGGCGGTCCGGGTGGTGTGCCTGGACGGGCGCTCCGAGCTGGAACGGCAGTTGACCCGGCTGTCGGACCTGGTCGGCCGGCCGGTGCGGGACAGCTGGATCGTCGTACGGGACTACGGGGACACCGTACGGGCCATGTCGGGCTGCGCGGAGCGCAGTCCGGCGCAGTGCCGGCTGCCGGGCACGCTGCCCGGCCGCGACCCGCAGGGCCTGCTCGGCAGGGACTCGTACGCCGCCCGTTCCGACTTCTGGACGGGCGCGGGGCTGCCGGACGCGGCCGTCCGTGCCGTGCTGGCCGCCGTGGGGCGGTACGGGCGGGCCGTGCCGCCCGGCGGCCTCGGGGTGGTCCAGTTCGACGGGGTCTGCGGCGGCGCCGTGAACCGGGTCCCGGCCGCGGACACCGCCTTCGTGCACCGCGACAGCGCCTTCCTGGCCCAGTACCTCGCCTACTGGCCCGCGAAGGCGACCGCCGCCGAAACGGCCCGGCACCAGGGCTGGCTCGACGGGCTCTGGCGGGACCTGCGGCCCTGGGCGAGCGGCCGGGCGTACCAGAACTACACGGACCCCGGGCTGACGGACTGGCGCGAGGCCTACTACGGCCCGAACCTCGCCCGGCTGACCGAGGTCCGGCGCACCTACGACCCCGACCGGCTCTTCCGCTTCCCCCAGGCCCTGTAGGGGGTGTCTTGTGGATCATGCCGGGCTCGCGATGTCTGGCACCGCGCCTCGCCGCGTTGCCGTCGGTCGCCGACGTCCCCCAGCTACCGCTGGGAGGTGCCCCCACCGCGTCAACTCCCTCCTCCGCCTTGCCATGCACGGCACCAGACACCGCTCCGCTCCCTGATCCGGCCTGACCCACAAGACACCCCTTAGGAGCTCCCGTGCGACGTATGTTGACCATGGCCGCGGCGGCGGCCGCCCTGCTGGTGCCCGGAGGGCCGCTTCCCGTCGCCGAGGCCGGGAACGCCGCCGTCCCGGTGGCCGCGGGGCACTGGACCGCCCGCGAGGCGGAGTCCTTCTGGACCGCCGAACGGATGGCCGCCGCCGTGCCGATGCCGTCGGATCCGGAACCGGTGGCCGGGCCGGGAGCGGATCCGGAACGGGTCGCCATGCCGGCACCCGCCGCGGGACCGGTCGCCGCTCCGACACCGGATCCGGGGCCCGTCGCCGTGCCGGCACCCGATCCGGGACCCGCCGCCGTGCCGGCACCCGATCCGGGACCCGCCGCCCCTGCGGCGCCCGAGGCGGCCGCGCCCCAGGCGCCCGGGGCGGCATCGGCCCCGACGCCCGAGCCGGCCTCGACCCCCGCGCCCGAGCCGGCCTCGACGCCGTCCCCAGCCGCCTCTCCCTCCCCGTCTCCCTCGCTCGGGTCAATGCCCGCCCCGGCCCCTTCCCCCGCGTCAACGCCCTCCCCGGACCCGGCCCCGTCCTCGGAGCCGACGGTTGCGGCCCCCACGCCGGCACCGACACTCACACCGAGCCCGAGCCTCACCCCGACGCCAACGCCGACGCCTGCCCGCACCCCGGCCGCCCGTCCCCTCCCCGCCCTGCTGCCGGCCGCAGGCCCCGGCGTCGGGCAGGACTTCAACGGCATTCCCGTCGTCGGCCGGATGTTCGTGGTCAAGGGCGGCGGGGCGTACTTCTGCACCGCGAGCGTGGTCGCCTCACCCCGCCACAACCTAGTGCTCAGCGCGGCGCACTGCCTGCTCGGCTCCGACACCCGGCAGATCGCCTTCGTACCGCAGTACACGCGCGCCAAACCGCAGCCCTACGGGATGTTCCCGGTCGTGCGGGACACGGCCGGCCGCTCCAAGATCTGGATCGACCCCCGCTACCGCTCCCAGGGCGCCGACCGCGCGGCCACCCTCGACGTGGCCTTCGCCCAGGTGGGGCCGGACGCCCGTGGCTTCCCCGTGGAAGACGTGGTCGGCGGCAACCGCCTGGTCACCGGGGCCGGTTACGTCCACCCGAGCATCACCCTGATCGGGTATCCGGCCTCCGCCGCGCGCCCGCGCCTGTGCGTGAACCGGACGACGAAGTTCACCAGCACCGACGCGCGGATCCCCGGATCGTTCCTGCGGATCGACTGCACCGGCTATCCCGGCGGGACCAGCGGCGGCCCGTTCCTGGCCCGCTACGACGCGCGGACCGGAACCGGTGACGTGGTCGGGGTCATCGGCGGCTGGAAGACGGGCGGGGACACCGCCGACACCTCCTACAGCTCCTACTTCGGCACGGACATCAGGAAGTTGTACGAGAAGGCGGTTGCCGGGGCGAAGGCGGGGTGAGCACCCGGACCCAGCGGGTCCGGCGCGGGTTGCCGACCGTGCGCGGGGTCGCCGGGAGCCCGTCGGCGGTCAGCGGGTCGGCGGGCGCGAGCCCGAGCCGGCGGCGCAGGTCGGCGAGGGCCGCGTGGACGGGCGCGAGGACGAGCTCGGCGCCCGGGTCGATGCAGGCGAGGGCGTGCGCGGTGGTCTCGATCGCCTCGGCGGCGTCCTCGGCGGCGGTCCGGCTCCAGCCTCCGGGCGCCCCCGTCCCCCAGGGCACGACGGTGTCGTAGAGGTGGCAGGCGGCATCGGCCACGGCGTCGGCCCGTTCCCGGACACCCGGCGCCGCGATGGTCGGCAGTTCCATGCCGGGTCAACGAGCCGGGCCCCTCCCGGGGTACGAGCCGGGCCCTGCGGGGCAACTCCCCTACCCGCCCTTCCACCTCCCCCGGACTCCGTCCGGGAGGGGCCCCCACCCGGGGCTCCGCCCCGGACCCCGTACGTGCGCTCCGCGCCCGTGCCCTCAAACGCCGGGCGGGCTGAATTTCGGCGCCGCCCCGCGCCACCGCCGGGCCACGGCG